>JAUVZV010000003.1 GCA_030602375.1 Chloroflexota bacterium
CACCAGACCTCAGTCAAGCGAACCAGCTTACTCGGTCGTTCTGGAACATCCAATACCTTCCAGGTAAGGTACTTTCTAACCCCTGGCATCTGCTTAACCTCGTGGACATGCTTCCCCATATACCACTCTTCCCCTTCCTCAACAGAGACACCATCAGGATAGCGGAAAAGCCAAATATCCCTTACCATTTATAAACCTCCTTAATTTGATTTTATTTACTTGCTACTAACTTAGCACTATATCATAAACTAAAACTACAAGTAATTCCCCTTTAAGCCCAGAGAATAAGATTCATGCTAGAAGGCTTGGCAGATATTGTAGGATGAGAAAGTGAAATGCTATCATAACTAAATAGATTAGTTATTTAAACTAACCATAAAGGAGCAAATGATGACAAATAAGGATAAACTGGATATGGTATCCCCCTGTGGCTATTACTGTTATGGCTGCCCTCTTTATCCGAACACTACCTGTACTGATGAGGTTGTAATTGATAATATGGCTAAACGGGCAAATGCTTCGATTAAGAATCTACCAGTCTGTAAGGGTTGCCGGGCAACGGATGGCAAACCCCGCGGTTCCCTTTGCCCAACCTATGACTGCTGTGTCAATAAAAGAGGGCTTGAGTTCTGCTATGAGTGCGAAGACTTCCCCTGCTTGAAACTAGCGCCTGTCAGCCACGGGGCAGCAGTGAGAACACACAATAGCAAGATTTACAACCTGCTCATGCTAAAGAGGCTGGGCATCGACGCCTATATTGAGAAGGGCAATGATTGGTGGATACTCTACGCCAGAGGGAAACACCCGGTTGGAGGTGATGACGCCCAGATATAGTCTCGCCGGCACTACTTTACAATACAGGACTTTAATTATCCCTGCTTGGGGGCTTTAGCTCCTAACCCCTTGAGCAGCTTCCTGACCGAGCAGAAACGACCGCCATCCAATAGCAGTGTCTCTCCAGTCATGTGGCTTGATGCCTTTGAAGCCAAATACAGGGCAGCAGTAGCAATCTCTTCCGGCTCAGCTATATGTTTTAGAGCGGTATTATCCTCTGCCTCAGCAGCAATTGATGGATTGGACCACAAAGCTTCAGAAAACTTTGTCCTCACAATTCCAGGGGCAATACCATTCACCCTGATATTGTACTGTCCCAATTCTTGTGCCAGAACCCGGGTGAGCATGATTACGCCGGCTTTACTGATGGAGTAAACCCCAAGACCAACCGAGGGGCTAATACCAGCATCTGAGGCAACATTAATAATGACCCCCCCACCTTTATCTCGCATCAGTCCAGCCACCTTCTGACTCAGGAAGAAATAACCCTTAAGGTTAAGGCCCAGGGTAACATCCCAGGCTTTCTCATCAATATCAAATATCAAGCCGAATACTGGATTGGTGGCAGCATTGTTCACCAGAATATCAATATGTCCAAATTCACCAACTGCTTGGTCAACCAGGTTCTCAATTTCTGGAAGGTGGCGAACATTGGCCGCAACCGGCAAGGCTCGCCTGCCCAACTGAGATACTTCTTGAGCTACTGCCTCAAGGTCTGGGAGCTTGCGGCTGGCAAGTACTATATCGGCACCTGCCTCGGCTAAACCAAGGGCAATAGCCCGACCAATGCCACGGCTTCCCCCAGTAACCAAGGCTACCTTGCCCGAGAGATAAAACCTATTTAGTAACGATTCCTTCCTTGGTGTCGCCTCAGACTGGCTGCACATGTCTTTCCCCTTTCTTGAAATTTTAACCCTGGTTAAGCATTAGGCTATCTGGGTTAAGACTTTACCTCGTATGAGCCGAAGATAAACTCCAGGTCTTCTTCTAATGCAGAAATCTTATCCTTGGAGAAAAGCTTTTCATCTATATCAAGCATCAGCTTTATTTCACCTCTGGCTGAACCTACAATATGGGCTCTAACACACTCTTTTTGAGCCTCATCTGCCCTACCCTTACACTTGAAGGTCAGCGTGCCGCGGGAGATAAACGATGAGGAGTCGCTGGGTAACGAGTATGTCTCCATTGTAGCCTCATCTACGGTTGCCCCTTGCTTGGCCACAAAATCCTTCACCTCATCGTATAGCAACTCGGGCTTTAAATCTTTATATGTCTTTCTAATTTGCATCTTTAGCTCTCCACATTTTCTCCTAGTTACTTCTTGTCTTTATGATAAGGCTTGGCTCGTCTTTTGTAAAGACAAATAACATCACCCCGTTTACCCTTTTAACTAAATGAAATCACCTGCCTTCCCATAAGTTGCTGCACACCAAGAGGTGTGTTATACTATTAAACCAGCTAACAGTAAAGGTTCAAAAGAAAGGGGTCTTAAACTTGCCCAATACAACTACTATCAAGCAACTTCTAGAGGCTGGAGCTCACTTTGGGCATCAAACCAGTCGCTGGCATCCTCGTATGAAGAGCTATATTTATACCAAGCGCAATGGTATTCATATCATTGACCTAGAACAAACCGCCAGTATGCTGGATAAAGCCTGTGAATTTGTAAAACAAGTGGTAGCTGAGGGCAAATCAGTCCTCTTCGTCAGCACCAAAAAACAAGCCCAGGAGACTATTGGAGAAGAGGCCAAACGTTGTGAGATGTATTATGTCAATCAACGCTGGTTAGGAGGAACACTGACCAACTTTGCTACCATACAAGCTCGCATTGACTATCTAGTCCGGCTGGAAGACCAGCAAGCGAGGGGGGATTTCAACCGTCTACCCAAGAAGGAAGCCATGAAACTTGAGAAACAAATAGTACACCTCAATCGGAATCTGGGTGGCATTAAGGAGATGACTGAGCTACCGGGTGCTTTATTTATCGTTGACCTTGTAAAAGAGAGGACTGCCTTAGCTGAAGCCAAACGCGTCGGAATACCAGTTATAGCCACGGTGGATACCAATTGTAACCCTGATGATGTTGACTGCCCCATTCCCTCTAATGACGATGCCATAAGAACCATAAAACTCGTCTGCGGTAAAATCGCCGATGCCATCATCGAAGCCAAAACCGGTGAGGCTTTTGTCCCAGACGAAGGGGGGGAAGAGGAAAGCCCAGAACAGCCTAAAGCTGAGGTTACTAAAGATACCGAAACCCCTGCCCCTGACCAAGAAGTGGTAATGGAGGGGAAAATTGGAGATTCTGACATCTAGAATAAAAGAATTGAGAAATCAGTCCGGGGCTGGCATTATGGAGTGCCGAAATGCCCTGCTCAAAGCCGAAGGGGACATAAACAGAGCGCTAGACCTCCTAAAAGAGCAAGGTTTACTCAAGGCACAAAAAAAGGCGGAGCGCGCTGCTAGTGAGGGACTAATTGAAGCTTACATTCACCATGGGGGACGTATCGCAGCCATGATTGAGGTAAACTGCGAGACTGACTTTGTGGCTCGCACCGGTGAATTCAAGCAGCTAGCTCATAACCTGGCAATGCAGGTAGCGGCAATGCAGCCCCAATTTATTTCAAAAGACGAAGTGCCCCAAGGAGCTAACATTGAGCACGAGGTGGCTTGCCTGCTGCTTCAGCCTTTCATCAAAGACACCAATAAAACCGTTCAAGATATTATCGTTGAAACTGTTGCCAAGGTAGGAGAGAACATCAAAGTAAAAAGATTCGTTAGGTACGAGCTTGGCGAATAGGTTTCAGTAACATGGCTCAAACCAAATACAAACGAGTTGTGCTTAAGATTAGCGGTGAGTCCCTCAGCGGCAAATCAAGCTACGGTATTGATATCCCCACCCTAACCAAGATAGCCAATCAAATCAAACAGGTGGCCCAAATGGGGGTGGGTATTGCCATTGTTATCGGTGGCGGTAACATCTGGCGGGGGGCAAAGGCAGCAGAGGCTGGTATTGACAGGGTCACCGCTGACTACGCCGGGATGTTAGCTACAGTAATAAACGCCCTTACCCTTCAGGATGTATTGGAAAGACTGGGAGTAAGCACCAGAACCCAGTCAGCCATAGGCATTGAGCAAGTGGCTGAGCCTTACATTAGACGCCGTGCCATTCGCCACCTGGAAAAAGGTAGAGTGGTTATCTTCGCCGGCGGTACCGGCAACCCCTATATGACCACTGATACCGCGGCTGCACTGCGAGCTATTGAAATTGAAGCAGAAAGCCTGCTGATGACAAAAAATAATGTTGACGGTGTCTATGATGCTGACCCCCTCAAGAATAAAAATGCCAAGAAATTTGACCGGCTCACCCACCTTGAAGCACTGAATCTACGCCTTCAGGTAATGGATACCACCGCCTTATCACTTTGTCTTGAAAACAACCTGCCAATAATCGTTTTTGACCTTCAGGCCCCCCGCAGTATAGAACGGGCAATTAAGGGTGAACCAATTGGAACCCTAGTAACCAGTACTAGCTAAAATGGTTGATGAGACTTTACGCAGTGTTGAAAACAGAATGCAAAAGGCTGTTGAAGCCTTAAGGAAGCAATTAGCTGCCATTCGTACTGGACGCGCCAGCCCTGCCCTAGTTGAGCATATCAAGGTAGAATACGCTGGTGTGCCGACACCACTGATTCAAATTGCCGGCATTTCAGTACCCGAAGCCAGGCTTATCATCATTCAACCCTGGGATAGAAGCAGTATCCACAGTATTGAAAAGGCTATCTTAGCCTCCGACCTTGGACTAAACCCCTCAAGTGATGGCAATGTAATCCGTATCAACATCCCACCTCTTACTGAAGAGCGACGCCAGGAGCTGATTAAAGTAGTACGAAAGAGGGTTGAAGAAGGGAAAATAGAGATACGCAACCTGAGGCGTGATGTCGTAAACAAGCTCAGAGAGCTGGAGAGGACCAAGGATATATCCCAGGACGAACACCAGCGGGCTCTGGAGCAACTGCAAAGGCTTACCGACAGCTTCATCACTAATACCGAACAGCTCAGGCAGGAGAAAGAAACCGAACTCATGGAGGTTTAGCAAGACTGGAGTATTTTGCTGCCTTAAACTAGGGCGCAAATTTATGACTGCCTTACCAGTTCGGCGACAGTCATGCTTAAGAAAAGGGTTATAACTGCACTCTGCGGCATTCCCCTACTTATTGTTATCATCTATTTTGGGGAGCCATACTTCACCACTTTAGTTGCTATCTGGGGACTTCTGGCTGTTCTTGAATTCTATAAGATTGTAAGTGCCTCCAAGGTACCACCGCTCACTTATCTGGGTTCAGTTTTCGTTCTACTGCTCATCCTCAGCCCTCACTATAAACTTATTTTCCCCCAAGTTGAATATGAACTCTTTATGCCATTCCTCCTGACCCTGATGGTTACACTATCTTTAACCTGGACTTTATTACGCCCCAAGAAAGAAGGGGCTTTTGTCGGCTGGGTATGGACGATAGCCGGCATTATATACATAGGTTGGTTACTGAGCCATTTCCCATCACTAAGAGGGCTTGAGGAGGGTAGAAACTGGGTGTTTCTTGCCTTTTTTATCACCTTTGCCTCCGATTCCACCGCTTTCCTGGTTGGTAGAAAGATAGGCAAGCACCGTCTTGCCCCACGCATCAGCCCCAACAAAACCTGGGAGGGAGCCATTGCTGGGGTTTTGGCTGCTATCACCGTCAGCCTGATATTTATTCTACCTACACCCTTAAAATTACCCCTTACCCCTTGGCAGGTGATGCTTTTGGGCTTACTGGTCAGTATTTTAGGTCAACTGGGTGACCTGGCGGAATCTTTGTTTAAACGCAATATGGGGGTAAAGGACTCGGGTAAACTCCTACCAGGACACGGCGGCTTTCTTGACCGAATGGACAGCGTTGTCTTTGCCGGCATAGTAGTATACTACTGGGCTTTGTTTATCTAATGACAGTTAGCTAACTCCCCCAAGGATTTGTCCTGGACAAAAGTCCGGGCAATTTGTGGAATTATACGCCAAGATTTAAGAAGCCACCTTCAAGAGATCTGCCAAGAACATAACCACTGGGCATGTGGAATGTAGTTACGACTTTGTGGAGAGGGAGGTGGCACTAAAAAAGATAAAGTGACGAGGCATTTGTTTCCTTTGCCTTCACTATTAATATGATTCCGCTCTTGAGGCACTCCCTTTTTTCCTCGAGCAGTTGGTGGTTTTCCAATATTTCATCCAGTCCACCCCGCTTGATATAGTCCTTGAAACCCCTAAAATGTTCTCTACCAGCAAGGACTTCTCTTGTCCTAACTAAATAGCCGTATAGATTCTTAGGTAAAGGAACTGCAAAATCAATGAATACCAAGGCGCCACCTTTCTTAACTACTCTTTTCATTTCAGATACTAGCCTATTTCGAGTTCCTATTTCCTTATCGTGCAATCCGAAAGATGCTGAAGCATAATCGAAGCAACCGTCTTTGAATGGCAGATTAGTTGCGTTTGCTTGTTGGAATGAAGCATTTCCTAAGCCCTGCTTTATTCTCTTCTTTGCGGCTAATTCCAGCATATTCGAACTTAGGTCCACTCCGACAGCAATAATACCTCTTTTTGAATAATGGAACACTTGGTCCCCTGTTCCACAGCAGACATCTAGAACTCTATCTCCAGCTTTCATTCCTGAAAACTCAGGAGTGTAAAGTCTGATGTCTCTTAATAAGGGGTCTATTACTGTTGCGTAGTTAAAGATAAACATAGCTCTAAATCATAGCATTTACCGACTTAGGCGTGAAACTATATATGTAACGGAGCCGCTGTTACCAGAATCACATTACTGGGCGTGTGGTATGTAGTTGGGATTTTGGAGGGAGAAATGGAATTGAACTTAATGGACTAAAGTTTAGTTCTCTCTTACAACATTGTCAATACCCCACCTTTCCTTCAACAGTTTCTCCAGATGTGGCTTAGCTCCATTAATGGCGTTAGTACTAGGTTTGTTGTATCATAGTAGGTAATATGGAGGGGAAGAAAAGGAATTTAGCTATTCTCGGTTCAACCGGTTCTATAGGCAAGCAAACCCTCCAGGTAGTCCGTGCCCTACCCGACCGCTTTCGTATCCTCGGGCTAGCCGCCGGCACCAACACCACTCTTTTGGCAAAACAGATTAATGAATTCAGGCCAAGATTTGTCTCCAGTCAGGATAGAAGGTTAAAGTCCAGTTTAGCTGAAACCGGGGGTGAGCTTCTATCCCCGGAAGAAATAGCCAGCCACCCTGAAGTAGATGCCGTTATTATTGCTACTTCAGGAAAGGCAGGGCTTTCTCCTACTTTAGCTGCCATAAGAGCCGGTAAGTGCATTGCCTTAGCCAATAAAGAGACTCTGGTTATGGCTGGTGAGATTATTATGAGTGAGGTGCGGAAAAACGCCGCCCAAATTTTACCCCTTGACAGCGAGCACAGCGCCATCTGGCAATGCCTAAATGGTGAAAGACAAAAGCCAGCCAAACTTATCCTGACCGCCTCAGGGGGACCTTTTCTTCATTACCCGGCAGAACAGTTAACAAGGGTTACCCCAAGAGAGGCCCTCAAACACCCGTCGTGGCGGATGGGGAGAAGGGTTACTATTGACTCAGCTACCCTGATGAACAAAGGGCTTGAGGTTATTGAAGCCCACTGGCTATTTGATATGCCTTTTGAGAATATTAAAATTTTAATTCATCCCCAGAGCATCATCCACTCCATGGTGGAGTTTCAAGACGGTTCAATTAAAGCGCAACTGAGTTGCCCTGACATGCGACTGCCTATCCAATATGCCCTTTCTTACCCAGAGCGTCTGCCCAACCCTCAACTCCCGAGGATTAGCTGGGATAAGATTAAGAGCCTGAGTTTTGAGGAGCCTGACTATGACAGCTTCCCCTGCTTAAAACTGGCTATTAAGGCTGGGGAAAATGGAGGAACCTACCCGGCAGTACTTTGTGCTGCCGATGAGGTGGCAGTTGAGTTATTCCTGTCGGGGCATATCGGATTTGTTGGTATCGCAAGTCTGGTTAAGCGAGTTTTAGACCAGCATAAAACCCAGGCTCACCCAAGCCTTGAAGAAATTATGGCTGCCGACAATTGGGCCAGAGAGGCAACCTTAAAACTGGCAGGAGAAAAATAGAGCATGCTAATTACAATATTCTCTTTTATTGCCGTGATACTGGTAATTGTGCTGGCTCATGAACTCGGGCACTTTATTACCGCCAAAGCCTTCGGGGTAACGGTAAGTGAATTCGGCCTGGGCTTCCCGCCACGGCTCATAGCAATCAAGCGAGGCGAAACAAAATATTCACTTAATGCCTTGCCCATTGGCGGTTTTGTGAAATTGTCTGGTGAGGAAGACCCAAAGATGCCAGGGGGTTTAGCTGGAAAGAGCAGAGGGGTTAGGTTACTAATTCTCAGCGCCGGCTCGCTAATGAACCTGCTGTTGCCGGTTCTTTTATTCTCAATTGCTTTTATGATACCTCATAACCTAGCAGTGGGACAGGTGGTGGTGGAAGAGGTAGCGCCGAATTCCCCCGCCGATAGAGCCGGCATCAAAACCGGGGATACTCTTCTCAGTATCAATGGGAAACCGGTACAAAATCTAGGAGACCTGCGCTACATCCACCTCAACCTGGGCAAGGAAACTAGTATCTTAATTCAGCATAGCGACCTGACTAAAGAGGAAATTCAAGTAGTACCCCGATGGCGCCCCCCAGAAGGTGAGGGTGCAATTGGTGTTGCGATTAGTCTCCAGGAACCAACAATCGTGCGCCAGTCAGAACCATTCTGGAAAGCAATACCGATGGGGGTAAAGGAATGTATCGAGACCCTGGCTTTATTTAAGAATATAGCCATTAGCCTTGTTATCAGCGGCACAGCATCTCCAGTGGTAGGTCCAGTGGGTATTGCTCAGATAACCGGAGAGGTAGCTAAATCGGGGCTTACACCGCTTTTACAATTTGCTGCTTTCTTAAGCATTAACTTGGGTATAATCAATCTTTTGCCCCTCCCTGCCCTTGATGGCGGTAGGATTGCCTTCGTTTGTTTAGAGTTACTCAGAGGAGGTAGGCGCATCTCAGTAAGGACAGAAAGACTGGTGCACACCATCGGCTTTTTCATGCTGATAGGGTTAATCCTTATCATCACCTACCAGGATATTATTCGCATCATAAGTGGAGAGAGCCTTTTGCCATGAACCCGAGACGCAAAAGTAAAGCCATTAAAATCGGTAAGGTAACCGTTGGCGGTAATGCCCCAATCGTGGTGCAGTCAATGACCAAAACTGATACCCGTAATGTTATGTCAACTATAAACCAGATTAAAGAGCTCGAAGATTGCGATTGTGAACTGGTACGGGTGGCAGTACCCGATAGAGAAGCCGCCGAGGCTTTAAAGGCGATAAAGAAAGCCGTCTCTGCACCCATAATTGCCGATATCCATTTTGACTTTAGGCTTGCCCTTGAGGCACTTAATGCTGGCGTTGAAGGGCTGAGACTTAACCCGGGCAATATCGGTGAGCCGGAAAGGGTTACCACCGTAGCTAAGGCTTGTAAAGAGAGGGGTGTCCCTATCCGTATCGGGGTCAATGCCGGCAGCCTGCCTCGGGCCCAAAACCCCAAACTAAATGTGGCTGAGCAGATGGTTGAAGTGGCTATGAGGCAAATAAGACTCCTTGAGAGCCTCAACTACGACCTGATTAAGGTCTCGCTTAAGGCATTTGATGTCCCCACTACCATTGAGGCTTATAAGGATATTGCCCAAAAAATCCCCTATCCCCTGCATATTGGTATTACTGAAGCCGGTCCACCCCGAAGCGGTATTATCCGCAGTACGGTGGGCATAAGCACCCTACTTTATCTTGGTATCGGGGACACCATCCGGGTGTCCTTATCAGCCCCCCCCAGAGAAGAGGTCATCGCTGGCTACGAGATTCTAAAAAGCCTTAGCTTGCGCCAGCACGGACCAATACTGGTCAGTTGCCCTTCCTGCGGGCGGGCTGAGGTTGATATTATAAACTTGGCTGAGGCAGTAGAGGAAGAGCTACTAAAGATTAAAAAACCAATAAAGGTAGCGGTGATGGGCTGCGTGGTCAATGGACCCGGTGAAGCCAAGGACGCTGATATCGGCATCGCCTGCGGCAAAGGCAGAGCCATCCTCTTTAAGAAGGGTGAAAAAATTGCTACCATTGAGGAGAAGGATTTTCTGGTGGCGCTGATGGCAGAGGTGGAGAGGTTTTAGAGGAGGTGAGGTTAATAAATATAGTTAATGGAGTAATAAGGTAATGCGCGTATCAAAGTTATTCGGCAAGACCCAGAGGGAAATACCGGCTGAGGCTGACAATTTAAGTCACCAGTTACTTATCAAGGCCGGGATGATATATCAGGTTGCCGCCGGTATTTATTCTTATTTGCCCCTAGCCTGGAGGGTTTTCAAGAAGATAGAGAATATCATCCGCGAAGAGATGGACGCTTCGGGCGGGCAGGAGCTTAATATGCCGGTGCTACAGCCACTGGAACTGTGGCAGGAAACTGGACGTGACCTTGCCTTCGGTAAGGGGCTATTTACCCTTTCTGACCGCAGAGAAAGAAAGCTGGCTCTGGGTCCAACCCATGAGGAGATTATCACCATCTTAGCCAGTCGCAATATAAAGAGCTACCGAGACCTGCCTCAGCTTTTGTATCAAATCCAGACCAAGTTCCGTGACGAGCCCCGCCCCAGGGGCGGGTTGATTAGAGTCCGTGAGTTTAGCATGAAAGACCTCTACAGCTTTGATGTTGATGAAGAGAGACTTGACCAGAGCTATAAGAAAATGCTTCAGGCCTATCGGAACATATATCATCGCTGTGGTCTCATTGCCCGAATGGTTGAAGCTGATAGCGGTGCTATTGGCGGTAAGGACTCACATGAGTTTATTGTGATTACCGAAACCGGCGAGGACGAGGTTATCTACTGTGAGAGTTGTGGTTATTCAGCCAATGTGGAGAAGGCGCAGAGCATCAAGAGTAAGTCGGAAGATGAAAATCCCCTGCCCTTGGAGGAGGTCAGCACTCCAGGCATGGCTACGATTGAGGAAGTATCTGAATTCCTTAAAGTACCCAAAAACAAGACCCTTAAGGCAGTTTTTTACGTTACCGATGGCGAACTGGTTTTTGTCGTTATCCGGGGTGACATTGAAGTAAACGAGGTAAAACTCAAGAACGCCTTGAGGTGCTATGAACTTCGCCTGGCAACTGAAGCCGAAGTAAAGGAAGCCGGTATCGTGGCTGGTTCAGCCTCACCCATAGGTATAAAAGGTGTTAAAGTTATCGCCGATGAATCAATAACGCTGGGGGCAAACCTTGTTGCTGGAGCTAACAAGCCGGATACCCATATTAAGAATGTTAATTACCCCAGGGATTTTAAGTTTGACCTCATGGCTGATATTGCTAAAGCTAAAGCCGGAGAAGGCTGCCCCAAGTGCGGGAGTAAGTTAGCCTCAGTGGGGGGGATTGAAGTCGGGCATACCTTTAAATTGGGCACCATCTTCAGTGAGAAATTGGGGGCATTCTTTATTGACTCAAGTGGTGCCTCTCATCCAATTCTCATGGGCTGTTATGGCATTGGGCTTGACCGCTTAATAGCGGCTTCAATTGAACAAAACCACGATGACAAGGGCATTATCTGGCCACTGCCCATTGCCCCTTATCACATCTATCTTTGCCCCCTTTATTTAGAAAATCCCGAGGTGAAAGCGGCTGCTGAAAATCTCTATGCTGACCTTGAGGCTGAAAGATTGGAAGTGCTTTTTGATGACCGCGAAGAATCACCGGGGGTAAAGTTCAATGACGGTGACCTCCTGGGAATACCTTTTCGGGTCACCATTAGCCCCCGGACCTTAAAGGCAAATAGTGTTGAGATAAAGCGGCGCTCAGAGAAAGAATCTCAGCTTTTATTATTGGATGAGGCAGTCACCAAACTTAAAGAGCTTATCAAGGAGAGTTAGGCTAACCTCAAAGTAAATGTCAAGCGCGCAGTGTAGCCCCAAACTCCTTGGCGAGCTTACTTAAAATCTGCTCCTGAACCTTGTCGACCTCCTCATCAGTCAGGGTGTACGTCAATGACTGGAAGGCAATTCTATAGGCAAGGGATTTTTTACTCCCCCCGATCTGCTCACCAGTATAGACATCAAAGAGGCTAACCTTACCTACCAAGGGGAAGCCCTTAATAATATCTAAGACCTGCTGATGGGTTACTTCGGCACCAACTACCAGAGCTATGTCCCGGATAGTGGCTGGAAACCGTGGTATCGGCTGGAACATTTTTTGACCCAGAGTAAGAGGTAAAAGCGAGGTCAGGTCAATCTCAAAAAGATAGGCAGCGTCGTCAGTAATATCAAAAGCCTTAAGTACCTGGGGATGCACTTCACCCAAAACACCCACCCTGCTGCCAGCTAAAACTATTGCTACCTGTTTAGTGGGATGCAAACTCTCGTCTTGAGCTTCCTCCAGGCTGGCTTCAACGTCCAGTTTGGTTAAAAGACCCTCGACTACCCCTTTGACATCAAAAAAGTCAAAGGATTCATCTTGAGCCTGCCATGACCGCTCAAACCTGGGGCCACTTAAGATGCCACACACCACCTCACGCTCCTCTGGCAGGTCATTTTGCCGCGGCAGGTATACCTTGCCCAACTCAAAAAGCCTAATGCTGCCCTCCTCATGTTTTCTATTGCCGGCAAGGGCAACAAGAAGATTCGCCCGCAGATTGGGCCGGAGGTATTCCTGTTCTGTCGTCATCGGGTTAGCCAAGCGAAGGGGTAAGGGCTTAAGGGCATGAGAATCAGGCGAAAGCCTCTTCAGTGCCTCTAAACCAACCAGTGAATAGGTAATCACCTCTTGGAAGCCAAAACCGGTAAGACTGCGTCCTACCTTTTCCTTTAGAGCAGCTATGGGTTCAGGATTTTGCCTGGGTAGAGACTTACTGAGCAAGGTTTGAGGAATCTCATCATAGCCAATAATACGGGCTACCTCTTCGGCAAGGTCAACTGCTTGCTGAATGTCACCGCGCCAGTACGGAATTGTAACCCGCACCTCTGAGGCTGAGTCTGCCACCTCAACCTCAAAACCCAGCAAAGTAAGCGCTCCTATTATCTGGTCCTGACTGAAACCAGTGCCCAAGAATTGGTTTATCCCCTCAGTAGATGTCAGGATGGGACTGCGCTCTTTCCTGCCCGGATAGACATCAATTATACCCTTAGCTGCCTTGCCACCAGCTAATTTAATAATGAGCTCGGTAGCCCTTCTTAAGGCTGGTATTGTCAGTTCCGGGCTAATACCCCTCTCAAATCGCATCGAGGCTTCACTAGGCAAAAGTAGCGACCTTGCGGTGTAGTGGATACTCACCGGATTAAAATTGGCTGCCTCAAGCAGCACCGAGGTAGTCTCTTGGCTAACCTCACTGTTAGCACCACCCATCACCCCGGCGATAGCTACCGCCCGCTCCTTATCGGCAATAACCAGCATATTACTAGCCAGCATTCGCTCCACCCCATCTAAAGAGACTATGGCCTCACCACTACCTGCCCGGCGGACGATGATTTGGCTGCCTTTTATCTTGGGGGAGTCAAAGGCGTGCAAGGGCTGCCCGTATTCCAGCATGACATAGTTGGTAACATCAACCACATTATTTATCGGGCGCATACCACAGGCAAGGAGCCGCTGTTGCATCCACCGGGGCGAGGGAGCTATCTTCACCCCCTGAATTAGGCTGGCACAATACCTGGGACCGAGGTCAGGGGCATCAATGGTAACTGCTACCTGTTGCTCTATGGTTGATGCCACCTCTTCATAGCTAACCTGGGGCAGTCTTATACCTTGCCGGGTAAGGGCAGCAATCTCCCTGGCGACACCGATGATTGACAGGCAATCAGCCCGGTTGGGGGTTACCTCCAAATCAAAGACAGTATCTCCGAGGTAATCATCAAGGCTGGTGCCTACAGGTGCCTCATCTGGTAGAACCATAATCCCTTCATAGCTTTCAGAGATACCCAACTCTTTCTCAGAGCAAATCATGCCACTGGAGGCAACACCACGAATTTTGGCTGATTTGAGGCGAATAGTTTCCCCGCTCTGTGGGTCGATAAGCTCAGCCCCAACATAAGCAAAAGCAACTTTATCACCAACTCTGAGGTTCGGGGCGCCACAGACAACGGTCTGCTGCTCCTTACCTAAACCAACCTTAACTAAATGAAGGCGGTCAGCATTGGGATGAGGGTCAACTCTAGTTATCTGACCGATGACAACATTCTCCCAACCACCAATGTCCTCTATTGTTTTGACCTCCAGACCTGCCATTGCCAGGCGGTGGGCTAAGTCAGAAAGGGGGAGGTTAATAGCCACGTATTCTTTTAGCCACTTAATTGATACCCTCATCTAGTAAACCTCAGAACTGCCTTAAGAATCTAAGGTCGCTGCCAAAAAAGAGCCTAATATCGTCAATCCCATAACGGAGCATTGGCAGGCGCTCGATACCCATGCCAAAGGCAAAGCCGCTATATACCTCTGGGTCATAGCCCCCACGCTCAAGGACCCGGGGGTGAACCATCCCCGCCCCCAGGATTTCAATCCAACCGCTATTACCACACAGGCGGCAGCCACTTCCTTGGCAAACTGAACAGGCTACAGCCATTTCGGCGCCGGGTTCAACAAAGGGGAAATAGTCACAGCGAAAACGCAGTTTTCTATCCTCACCAAAAAAACGGCGGGCAAACTCGTAAAGTGTCCCTTTAAGGTCAGCCATAGTAATGCCCACATCTACCGCCAGACCGTCAAGCTGATGGAACATCGGGCTATGAGTGGCATCACTAGCCTCGTAGCGATAAACTTTACCCGCATTTATAGCACGAATTGGTGGCTTCAATTTCTCCATAATCCTAAGGTCAGCGGCAGTAGTGTGGGTACGCAGTAGTATTGGGCGCCCCCCAGCCTTGTAATCAACCCAGAGTGTTGCCATACTGTCACGGGCCGGGTGCTCTTCAGGAATGTTCAACCCCTCAAAGTTATAATAGTCCAACTCCACTTCTGGTGCTTCTACCACCTGAAAACCCATTGAGATAAAGATATCGAATATTTCCTTAAGCGTCTGGGTAATAGGGTGCAGGCGTCCTATCGGAATGGGACGGCCGGGCAAGGTAATATCAATGCCTGCCACCCTAGTAATGGTAGTTAGTTGTACCTTTTCCAGGGTTTTCTTTCTCTCGTCTAAGTTATTCTCTAAACTGGACTTAAGTTCGTTGGCGTAAGCACCAACGGTTTTCCTCTCCTCTAGAGGCAGTATCGTAAGGCTTCTTAAAATCTTGGTGAGCTCGCTTTTCCGGCCTAAATAGCAAACCCGCCAAGACTCAACTTCCCTAGCGTCTTTTATGTTCTCCAGCTCCCAAAGTGCCTTTTGTTTTAATTGCTCAAGTTGGGCTAACATTTTGCTGCCTTCGTTATATATTCTATATCTACCCTGGGCTCAAATAAAACTTCTCCCCGCACTAGCAAAGAGAAGGTGGAGATAAAGAAGAGATTTAAGCAGTCTATATCTTTTCTTGAACTTTTCCTTTAACTACAGTCACCAAGTTATTGAAGGCTTCAGGCTCCCTAACTGCCATATCAGCCAGCATCTTACGGTTTAATATAATCCCAGACTTCTTTAAGCCATCGATAAACTGAGAATAGGTGAGTCCCTGAGCTCTAGCAGCGGCATTAACCCGTAAAATCCACAGCCGCCTCATATCACCCTTCCGCTCCCGGCGGTGGCGATAAGCATAGCTTAGAGATTTAAGCATTGCCTCATGAGCCTGCCGGTAGAGGGAGTGTCTGTTTGCCCTCTGTCCTTTAACCAGTTTCAATATCTTCTTGTGCCGACGGTGAGTGGTTACCCCTCCTTTTACTCGTGGCAAGAGATTCCTCCTGTCTACTACACCCCATAAGGTAAAAGCCTTCTTATTCGCTTCCGGTCAACACTGCTTAGAGGTATCATCTCATCAAAGAGACGCTTAGTGCGCGGCGCTTTTCTGCGGCGCAGATGGCTTTTACCACCCTTGGTGCGCATAATTTTGCCGCTACCGGTAATATGGAAGCGGCTCTGTGCCCCCTTATGAGTTTTAATTTTCGGCATCTTAAGATTCCTTCACTTCTGCTACTTCTGCTTTTTCCGCCCCCTTAGTTTTTGGGCCAGCTCCGGGCGAGAGAATTATATTCATCCTCTTGCCTTCCATTACCGCCTGTCTAGAAAGAGAAGCCACCTCCTGAAGTGAGTCTGCCATTTTCATCAGTAACTTCCAGCCAATATCTGGATGCGTGATTTCGCGCCCTCTAAATAGTATAGTAACTTTAACCTTAGCCCCCTCATCCAGTAGCTTCCTTACTAACTTGAGCTTAGCCCCAAAATCATGCTCGCTAATCTTTGGCCGCAGTCTGACCTCCTTTAAGAGAGAAATCTTTTGGCTTCTCCTTGCCTCTCGCTCCTTCTTCGTCTGCTCGTACTTATGCTTGCCGTAGTCAAGTAGACGGCACACCGGAGGCACTGCGGTCGGAGCCACCTCAACGAGATCCAGATTATGTTTTCTCGCCATCTCCTTGGCTTTATCCAGAGGCATTATTCCCAGCTGCTCCCCCTTCCCCCCTACCAAACGTACCTCTCTAGCCAATACCCTCTCGTTAACACGTAGTTCCTTAACTATACTCCTACCTACCTCCTCAAAATAGAGCTATCTTATAAGGAAAGACTAGCACATTCTTCAAACCTAATCAAATTATAACCCTAGGTGCTGGCTCTGTCTATGATTGCCTTGCGGATATTCTCCTTGAAGCTGGCAAGCGACTCCGGCGGTAGCTCCTCACCACTGCGAAGACGCACTGAAACAGTAGCACTTTTCACTTCTTTATCTCCCACCACCAGCATATACGGTATTTTGTCAAGTTGCGCCTGCCTGATTTTCAGGTTTACCGTCTCCGACCGAGCGTCAACTTCAACACGTACACCCTCAGTTTTAAGTTCATCAGCCAGCTTATGAGCATAGTCCAGATGACGGTCTGCGATTGGAATCACCACCACCTGAACCGGTGCCAGCCAAACCGGGAAGAGACCCCCATAGTGCTCAATAAGCGAAGCCAGAAAGCGTTCCATGCTACCCAGCACAGTGCGGTGTACCATTGCCACCAGATGCTCCTTGTTATCCTCCCCAATATAGGTAACATTAAAGCGCTGGGGAAGGTTAAAATCAACCTGAATCGTCGGACCCTGCCAGGCTTCAAACTTAATATCAATCTTGGGTCCATAAAATACACCCTGCCCCGGGTCTACATCATAGTCAAGCCTTACACGAGCCAGGGCTCGCTTTAGGGTTTCTGTAGCCTCCTCCCAAACCTGGATAGTGCCAGCATATTTCTCAGGTCGGGTAGAAAGAAACACCTGGTAACTGGTAAAACCAAAGCTTTTTACCATAAATAGGGCTAACTTAAGTACCCCCACCACCTCGTCTTCTAATTGGTCAAAGCGGCAAAAGATGTGGGCGTCATCCTGAGTAAAACCCCTGACTCTGGATAACCCGTGCAATACCCCGGAGCGCTCGTAGCGATAAACAGTGCCCAGTTCAGCGAAACGTAGCGGTAATTCACGGTAACTACGCTGTCTTGTCTTGTAAATCAAGATATGGCCCAGGCAGTTCATTGGTTTAATAATATATTCTTGACCATCCACGTTCATCGGGCCATATAAGTAATCACGGTAGAATTCCCAGTGACCGCTGGTTTTCCATAAGTCAAGCTTGGCAATATGAGGAGTATAGACAATATCATAGCCGCGTCTGATATGTTCGCCCCTCCAAAAATCCTCAATAATGCGGCGTACTACCGCCCCTTTAGGGTGCCAGTGGACAAGCCCCGGACCAGCCTCCTCATGGATACTAAAAAGGTCAAGCTCCTTGCCCAATTTCCTATGGTCGCGTCTGGCTGCTGCCTCAAGTTTCTTTAGGTGCTCATCTAAAGAAACTTTGGTCAGGAAAGCAACGCCATAGATTCGCTGCAACATAGGATTGTGCTCGTCACCCCGCCAGTAGGCGCCGGCAATACTAACTAACTTAAAAACCTTTATCTCGCCACTAGAATTCAGGTGAGGACCCCGACACAAATCAACAAACGAACCCTGCCGATATAGGCTCACCGTATCATCCGGGATTTCCTCAAGTAACTCCAGTTTATAGGGCTGAGCCGCAAAGAAGTTTCGAGCCTCCCCTTTATCTACCTCTTCTCTAACAAAAGGTTTACCTGCAGCGATTATCTCGGCCATTTTATTTTCAATAGCCGGCAAGTCGTCAGGTGAAAGTGAGCGGGGTAAATCAAAGTCATAATAAAAACCGTTCTCAATAGCTGGGCCAATGCCAAACTTGGCCTCAGGGAAAAGGGACAAAACCGCTTCCGCCATGACATGAGCCGCCGAATGCCGCATTTTCTCCAGCTTTGCCTCTTCGTTTGCCTGTTTTCTCTTACCGGAAACCATGACTAGGAATTCCCTCACTCAATTAAATATAAACCTCTCACCCTTTAGGGATGAGAGGTTAAGCCCGATTACCCTCTCACTCCAGCAAATGTATCAAACTATCGAGCAAAACTGCCACTGGTATCGCCTTTTTCGTCAAAGCTTATTATACCAGCCAGAAACCACATGTGCAATCATCCTGGTCTAGTACGGGTTAAGTCAGATTGCTAGGTTCACCGGCAAGGTGGTATACTGTCTTAAATATCCGCATGATAAAGAAGATTTTCCCCATCCTAGCCCTTTCCATTTTTTCCGCCATGCTCGGCATTGGCATAATTGCCCCCCTACTGCCCCTTTATGCCGAGAATTTGGGTGCTAGTGGAATCTGGATAGGCATAATTTTTGGCGCCTTCTCCATTTCAAGAGCTGCATTTGTGCCTCTCTTCGGCAGGCTATCCGACCGCAGTGGCCGCAAAATATTCCTCAGCATCGGCCTTCTTTCCTACTCAGTCATCTCACTGGGCTACATATGGGCAAACAGTGTCGAACAACTGACCCTAATTCGACTTATCCATGGGGCTGCTGCCGGTATGATTCTTCCCATTGCGCAGGCTTACGTTGGTGACCTCTCTCCGGCTGGTGAGGAGGGGAAATGGATGGGCTACTTTAACGCTGCCTTCTTCACCGGTTTTGGTTTCGGCCCTCTTATGGGTGGGATACTGACGGAACACCTAGGGATGACCGCCGCCTTTTCGGCCATGGGCGGCCTTAATTTACTGGCCTTCCTCTTGGTTCTCCTCTGGCTACCTGAAATTGAGCCAAGTAAAATTGCCCAGGACCACCATGCCTCCCTGCTAAAGCCTCTTACCAGCAGTGTAGTAAGGGGTCTTTTTAGTTTTCGGCTGGCCTTTTCCATGGGTAGAGGAATTTTTGTTACTTTCCTGCCTATCTTCGCCATGGTATATGTTGGTTTGGGTCCAACTCATATAGGGATACTGTTAGCAGTTACCATTTTACTTATGTCAATACTCCAGGCATTTACCGGCAATATTGCTGACAAGCTCAATAGAAGAATGTTGGTCATTTTGGGGAGTCTAATCAATGTCATTTTCCTAGCGCTGATTCCTTTCGGGCACAGCTTCTGGCAGTTACTGGCGCTATGCGCCGTCGGCGGTATCGGTGGTGCCATCTCTATGCCGGCGGCTTCAGCACTGAATGTGGAAGAGGGGAGAAAGTTCGGCATGGGCTCAACCCTAGGCATATTTACCATGGCCTTCAGTATCGGTATGGCGGCAGGACCGATTTTAAGTGGCTTCGCGGCTGATTTTATTAATATTGACTCGGTATTCTACCTTGGGGCTGGGGCTGGAGTTATCGGAACCAGCCTACTTATCTTCTACTTTACCAGAGGATAATATAAAACCCAATTCTAAGATACAGGCTTTATACTAACCCAACCCGGCTTAATTACCCCTATTTTAAGGCGCTTACATCTTGACAAAACCGAGATATTTCGCCTATATTTAACCACTGGGTCGAAAAATCGGGCTGAAGAAAAAATCATAGGTGAGGATTAATAAAATGGTGAAAGTTGTAACCGATAGCTGCGCTGACCTGTCCACCGAGATAGTCAAAGAATTAGGGATTTCCGTGGTGCCCCTAAATGTCTATTTTGGCGATGCGAGTTTCAAGGATGGGGTTGATATCACCGCTGAGGAATTCTATGACCGGCTAATAAAAGGGCCAATCTTACCCAAAACAACAGCACCAGCACCGGGGGCTTTTATTGAAACCTATAGCCAGCTTGCTGCCGAAAGTGATGAAATACTCTCTATCCATATTTCCCAAAAACTCAGCGGCACCTATAATTCTGTCTTGCTGGCTACGCAACAATTAAGCAAAGAATGCCGCGTAGAGGTGATTGACTCACTAATGGTCTCCATGGGTCAAGGGCTACTGGCGATTAAAGCCGCCAGAGCGGCGAAGGAAGGGGTAAAGCTTGACCAAATTGTAGATCTAGTTAAAAAAGCAATACCTAAAACACGTCTCTTTTTCCTCCTCGATACACTGGTATACCTGCATAAAGGGGGGCGACTGGGCAAAGCACAGGCGTTCTTAGGCTCACTACTTAACATTAAGCCATTATTACACATACAAGATGGTGAGGTTCATCCTCTAGAGAGGGTACGCAGCCGCCAGAAAGGGGTATCTCGCCTAATTGAACTGGTAAAAGGGTCAACTCCTATCGAGGAACTAGCCCTAATGTACACTACTAACCCTGAGGGAGTTGAAACATTAAACACTGAACTGGCTCCGCTGGCACCGAAGGGGCACGTCTATAGAGCAAAAATAGGACCCACTATAGGTACCTACGCGGGTCCGGAAGCCATAGCTGTCGGGCTCATTGAAGGGGAAAAATAAATCTAGAGAGAAAACCTGCCTCGGCAATTTGACGCTTCAGGTGGAGCCGCTTGGGTAGCAGGCCCTACCCTGCTTGCCTAATTCCTCAAGCAACTTGATTACCTGGTACAACTTTAAAAGACCACTTGACAAAATCCACTAACCGTATATAATAGGAAAAAGGTATCCTTTTGCTTACAGGAGTGTTAGTTGGGTTTTGAAACGCAAGACATTGAGAGAAAGCTCTTTGCCATTCTCAAGATTCTGAGCAACTCCAAAGAAGCAGTGGGGGCAAGGGTTATTGCCCAGCGGCTGAAAGACCTTGGCATTGAACTAGGCGAAAGAGCAGTAAGATATCACCTCAAACTAATGGATGAGCGAGGTCTAACCCAACTTGCAGGCAGAGACGGCAGATTGATTACTTTTGCAGGGCTTGAGGAGTTAAAGAGTGCCCTAGTCAGAGATAAGGTTGGCTTCGCTCTCCCAAGGATAGAGCTACTTGCCGTCCGCACCAGTTTTGATTTGCACCAGCGTACCGGTTTCATCCCAGTCAACATATCTTTCTTCCCCAAAGAAGAATTCCAGAAGGCATTAAAGGTAATGAAACCTGTTTTCTCAGCCGGTCTCTGTGTTAGCGAGCTAGTGGCAGTAGCCCAAGGGGGAGAGACGATTGGTGAGTTAGTTATTCCCCAGGGTAAGATGGCCTTGGCCACAGTTTGCAGTATCGTGGTAAACGGCACCTTACTTAAGGCTGGTATCCCCATGAACTCAAGGTTTGGGGGAATACTGGAGATTCGAAATCACCAACCCCTTCGCTTTGCAGAGCTCATTCACTATGATGGCTGTTCCCTGGACCCTTCGGAGATATTCATCAGTGCAAAAATGACTTCGGTTACCGAAGTCGCCAAAAGGGGGGACGGGAAAATACTGGCTAACTTCCGTGAAATACCAGCTCGCTGCCGACCCATAGTTGAGGAGGTAGTCATCAAACTCAAGGAGGCTGGACTGGGGGGTCTATTAGTAATGGGAAATACCAGTGAACCAGTGTGTGAAATCCCCGTGGAACTTAATCGAATTGGCATCGTTCTCATCGGTGGTTTAAATCCCATTGCTGCTGCTGAGGAGTCTGGAATTGAGTCCGAAAATCACGCCATGAGTACCGTCGTTGAGTATCAAAACTTAATCAATATAAAGGGGCTTTAAGATGGAAGTAGTAAAGATTATACCTTGTCTAGATGTTAAGGAAGGAAGGGTAGTTAAAGGGGTCAACTTTATTAACCTTAAAGATGCCCGTGACCCGGTGGAAGCAGCCGAAGCCTACTGCCGGGAGGGTGCTGATGAACTCGTCTTTCTTGACATCTTTGCCACTCTAGAGAACAGGAAAACAAGACTGGATTGGGTTAGGAAAGTAGCCGAAAAACTTACCATTCCCTTTACTGTAGGTGGTGGCATCGCCAGTATTGAGGATATGAAGGCACTATTTGAGCTTGGTGTAGATAAAGTGTCAATCAACACCGCCGCGGTTAGGAATCCTAAACTGGTAAGGGAAGCCTCAAAAGAGTTTGGTAAGGGGAGGCTGGTTGTGGCTGTTGACGGGAGAAAGAACCCGCCCGAGAGTGGCCTGCCGCGACTGGAAGTAGTGGTCAAGAGTGGCACCGAGTCCACCGGCATGGAGATTACCAGTTGGGCAAAAAGGGTGGAGGAATTGGGGGCTGGGGAGATCTTACTCACCAGCAAGGATACTGACGGCACTAAAGAAGGCTATGACCTAGAAATGACAAAAGCGGTGGCTGAAGCAGTAGCGGTACCGGTTACAGCTTCGGGGGGTGCTGGCAAACTGGAGCACCTTTATCAAGCGGTAACAATTGGCAAAGCATCAGCGGTGCTGGCTGCTTCTGTCTTCCACTTCGGGGAAATATCTATCCCCCAAGCCAAAAAATACCTTAAAGAAAAAGGAATACCGGTAATCACATAACAGGCGATAGAAAGGAGCATATTAATGAACAAAAAACCACCGAATTTATTTGAAATGGCCCAGGCTCAGTTGGATGAAGTGGCTAGTATATTGAATCTGGAGCCTAGTGTCCATGCTATTCTCAGAGAACCAATGAGGGAATTTCATGTATCTATACCGGTGAAGATGGATGATGGGCAGACTAAAGTTTTCAAAGGGTTTAGGGTTCAGCATAATAATGCTCGTGGCCCTTACAAAGGGGGTATTAGGTTCCACCCCGAAGAGACAATTGATGTTGTTAAAGCCTTGGCCGCTTGGATGACCTGGAAATGTGCTGTAGTAGATATTCCACTTGGAGGTGGTAAAGGGGGCGTTATTTGCAATCCCAAAGAGATGTCTAGTGCTGAATTGGAAAGGTTAAGCCGCGGCTATATAGATGCGATATGGGAGTTTATTGGTCCTGATAGAGACATCCCGGCACCAGATGTATATACCAATCCGCAGATAATGGGGTGGATGATGGACGAGTATTCAAAACGCAAAGGTTATTGCGCTCCAGGCGTAATAACAGGAAAGCCTTTGAATATAGGTGGCTCACTGGGCCGCGGTGATGCCACAGCTCGCGGCGGAGTACATACCATAATAGAAGCAGCCAAGCATTTAGATATTGATCTGTCAGCAGCAACAGTGGCAATTCAGGGCTATGGTAATGCTGGCTCTAATGCCGCCATTTTGATGCATGACCTTACGAAGTCCAAGATTGTAGCCGTTAGTGACTCCAAAGGCGGCATCTATAATAGGCAAGGCTTAGACCCACACAAGGTTTTGCAGCATAAAGCAGAAACAGGCTCAGTTATAAACGTTCGCCAGGGAGAAAATATCAGTAATAGTGAACTGCTGGAACTAAAGGTTGATATACTATGCCCGGCGGGGCTAGAGACTGTTCTAACTGAGGAAAATGCCCCTAGAATCAAGGCGAAGATAGTAGCCGAATTAGCCAACGGACCAACTACCCCTGAGGCTGATGAGGTCTTATACCACAATGGAGTATTTGGCATACCTGATTTCCTCTGCAATGCTGGAGGGGTCACTGTTTCCTATTTTGAGTGGGTTCAAAGCTTAAATAGATATTATTGGGATGAGAATGAGGTTCACCAGCGACTCAGTAAACATATGACGAAAGCATTCCAAGATGTTTTGTCTGAACATTTGAAGCGTAAGGTTAATATGAGATCAGCGGCTTATATTATTGCTGTAACTCGCGTGGCAGAAGCAATGAAACTTCGTGGTTGGGTATAAGGCAGACACAGACAAAACCAACTTCAGTTAGCAACCTCTAGCATTTTCTGTAGCTAGCTTTTTGATTGAGTCTCTACTTGGCAATTCTTCAGAGGATTAGCATGGCATCACCAAAGCTGTAGAAACGATATCTCTCGGCTATGGCCTGCTCGTAGGCTCGTTTAATAAAATCTTTACCAGCAAAGGCGGTAACCAACATAAGTAGCGTTGACTTTGGCAGATGAAAGTTAGTTAAAAGTGCATCTATGATGCGGAACTGGTAGCCGGGTAGGATAAACAAGCTAACCCAGCCTTCAAACGCCTCAAGTCGAGACGGTTTGCTAAACTGGGCTAAATGCTCCACCAGCCTGACGCTAGTAGTACCAACACAAATAACCCTTCGCCCCTCCGCTTTGGCCCGAGATAGTTTGCTAGCTACCTCCTCACTTACGACACCATATTCCTGATAAATATGATGCTCCTTAGGGTCTTCAACTCTAACTGGCCGAAAGGTGTCAAGCCCAATATGAAGGGTTAGAGATAGGCAGCAAACCCCCTTTTGCTCTATCTTGCCTAGAAGCTCTGGGGTGAAATGCAACCCAGCAGTGGGTGCAGCGACACTACCATTAACACTGGCATAAACCGTCTGATAACGCTCCGGGTTAGCCAGAGGGACGTGTATATACGGAGGCAAAGCAGTCTCACCCAGCTCTGATAGCCGGCTTTCATCAGAAAGGTTTATTATCTTTATGCCATCCTGCCTCTGTCCGATTACCTCAGCTATAACCTTAGGTCTAGGGACATTACCAGTTAAAGAGTTTATCTCAATCTTGGCACCAATTTTAAGCCGCCTGCTGGGCCTTGCTAGTGCCTCCCAAGAACCCTCATCAAGCCGACGCAATAGTAGAACCTCGGTATTAGCTCCGCTACCTGCTTTTTTCCCTTTAAGACGAGCCGGAATAACACGGCTATCGTTAAATACCAGAACGTCCCCAGCCTTCAGATAATCAATAAGGTCAACAAAGCCACGGTGCTGGATTAAACCGTTGCTGCGGTCTAGCACCATCATCCGTGACCCGTCCCTTGGTTCAACTGGGGTCTGGGCAATAAGCTCGGGTGGGAGGGAATAGTCAAAATCACTAGTTTTCACTCAGGTTCACCCTATTTAAGCTATTTACCAATAAGCCGTAAAGTCAGGCTGATAACCCTAAAATATTTCTGGACTAATAGTATACAGCCTGCTCAACTGAAAAGGCAATTCAGAACCTATGTCTGGGTATCTTTAAAGGCAGGGTTTCTTGATGGCTCCCTTTTGTATATGATAGAATCTGTTGGGCATCTAGTTTTATTCCCCCGAGGATTAAATGGCGCAAGATTCAGAGTGGGAGCCAAAGTTAGTTGGTTTTCTGTGCCGGTGGTGCAGTTATGCTGGTGCCGACTTGGCTGGAACCAGCCGTAAGAAATATCCAGCCAATATCGGGATAATAAAAGTCCCCTGCTCAGGGAGGGTTGACCCACTCTTTATTCTAAAAGCCCTGCGCCTAGGTTTTGATGGCGTCTTGGTCTCAGGATGCCATCCCGGTGAGTGTCATTACCAGACAGGAAATTACCGTGCCCGGAGGAAAATAGCCCTAACCAAGAAGTTCCTTGAGTATATGGGGATTGACCCACGCCGACTTCAGGCCAGCTGGATTTCGGCCTCAGAAGGGGGAAAATTCACCGAGGTAACAACTCAAGTGACCAAAGAACTGAAAGAAGCTGGCCCCAATGAGCTTTTTGCCGATGACAAATAGAGAGGCAGAACAGAGACTAAGGGACGAGGCAAAATCACTCCTGGAGTCAGCAAAGGTTGACTATATCGTTGGCTTTGCTGATGGCAGCCTAAAGTTTCATACCACCCCCCTAATTACCCGAAATAAGGATGATGTTGACCACCTGGTAATCAATCCCTTTATGGCAAGTAACCTGGCTAAATTTCTGACCGAGCTTGAGGGGAGGGTCGGGATTGTAGCCAAAGGCTGTGACAGCCGTTCCATTGTCAGCCTGGTGCAGGACAACAAGGTAAGCAGAGAAAAGGTAGTGATAGTTGGCATCCCGTGTCGGGGAATGATTAACCTAAGTAAGATAGAACAGTTAGCGGGTAAGGAGAGTGATGAGATTGATGATATTACCCGCCAAGGTGACAAGGTAGTGGTAAAGTTAGATGGCAGTGAGAAGGAAATTCCAGTTAAGGAAGTCCTTTTTGACCATTGCCTTGCCTGTGAACTGCCGACACCGAAGGAATATGACCTGCTTATTGATGAACCCATCCCAGCCACCCCCGATGAAGAAGCCAGCCAAGCCAAGATAAATAAGCTTGAAGAGCTCTCCCATCATGAGCGGTGGAGGTTTTGGCAAAATGAATTTAGCCGCTGTATTCGGTGTTATGCCTGCCGCAATGTATGCCCCGCCTGCTATTGCCAGCGGTGCTTTGTTGAAGAGGCTGAGCCCCAGTGGATACTTTCGATACCAAAGTGGCAGGATAACCTCATCTTCCAGATAATCAGAAACATCCACCTTGCCGGCAGATGCACCGACTGTGGTGAGTGTGAGCGAGCTTGCCCGGTAAATATACCACTGAGAAGCCTGAGTAAAGAGATGTATGACCTAGTAGGCGAGCTGTTTGGGTTCAAGTCAGGGATGGAAATAGACGCCGCACCACTACTAACCCACTACGAACTTGAGGAGGCGGAGGATTTCTTCAGGTAAAAGTGATGAATCAGAAGATAAGCAAAAAAGATATAAGTAAACTCCTCGATGAATTGGGTAAGGAATTTAAGGTTTTTTCCCCGTCAAGAGAAAGTGGGGTGACTACTTTTGCCGAGTGGGATGGTAGGGACAGTAGCTTTCTTGAGTGGTACCGAAATACTGTTATTTCACCCAAGGCTCAATTGCAGCCCCTCTACGAGAAAATGTTTAGCTTCCACAAGGACAAGGAGGGTTACCACCTGGAACTACCACCACCCACAGATAAAAAGCTTATTTTCGGTATCCGCCCTTGTGATGCTAAAGCCTTGACGATAATAGACAAGACCTTTCAGGATACCTACCAAGACCCATATTATCTAGACAAGAGAAAGAATACCTTGTTAGTCGGGCTGGGGTGCACTAATCCCTATGATAGCTGCTTTTGCACCTCGCTTGGCTTAAGTCCCACCCAATCAAGTGATGTTGACCTGATGCTTACTGATATCGGCGATGAGTTTTTAATCGAGGCGGTTACCGATAGGGGTATGAAATTAATCAAGAAGACTAGTTACCTTAAAGAGGTAACCAAAACCGATGAAGCTAAAGCAGAAGAGGCAAGAAGGCAAGCCTCCTCTAAGGTAACCAGAAGGCTAGATACTAAAGATTTAGCAAAGAGGTTGCTTTCAAGTTTTGATGACCAGGACTTCTGGGAGAAGGTATCAAATAAGTGTATAAGTTGTGGCATCTGCACCCTGCTCTGCCCGACCTGCTATTGTTTTGATATCAGTGACGAGCTGGTTAAAAAAGAGGGCTCCAGATTTAGAAGTGGTGATAGCTGTGCTTTTCCCGTCTACACCAAAATGCCAATGGAAAACCCGAGGCTTGAGAAGTGGCGGCGGGTGAGACAGAAGGTATGTCATAAATACGAGTTTTACCCGATGAGCTTTGAAGTTATCGCCTGCAGTGGCTGTGGCCGTTGTATCCGCCTTTGCCCGGTGAATTGGGACATTACCCAGATACTAGCCAGCTTGCCAGTTAAAGTGAAAGCCTAAGCCTATCTAGTTGGAGAAACTATAAGATGCCGGTTAGCGATATAAGCTACAGGAAGAGATTCTTGACTAAAGATAATGTTTACCTGCCGCACCTGGTGATAATTGAAAAGATAATTGATGAAACCCCTGATACCAGAACCTTTCACTTCAATTTTAAGGACAAGGGGCTTAGAGAGGAGTTCCCCTTCAAGTCAGGGCAGTTCGGCGAATACTCCATCTTTGGCATCGGTGAAGCCCCGTTCTGTATTTCGTCAAGCCCAACAAGATACGACCGTCTGGAATTTACCGTCCGCCGTGTCGGCAGTCTAACCAATGCCCTGCACCGGCTCAGTGTTGGCGCCGAGATTGGCTTCAGAGGACCCTATGGTAATGGTTTTCCGCTGGACCTCCTTGAAGATAAAAACCTGGTCTTTGTTGCCGGTGGCATCGGGTTAGCCCCGCTGCGGTCTCTAATCTGGAATGTCATTGATAATAGAGATAAGTATAAGAATATAGATATTATCTATGGCGCTCGCAGCCCGGCTGACCTCTGCTTCAAGTATGATTTAAAAAACTGGGATAAAGATAAGTCGATAAATATGGTAACCACCGTGGATAAGGGCGATAAAACCTGGAAAGGGAGGGTGGGGTTTGTCCCCCAGGTGCTGGAGGAGGTAGCCCCCTCGGCAGATAGCGCGGTAGCTATCGCTTGTGGGCCGTCGATTATGATAAGATTTACCTTTCCGGTGCTGGCCAAACTTGGTTTTACTCCGGAGCAGATGATAACCACCCTGGAGAAGAGGATGAAGTGCGGTATCGGCAAGTGTGGCCGATGTAACATTGGTAATCTCTATGTCTGCCGGGATGGGCCAGTATTTACCTATGCTCAGATTAAAGATTTCATCTCTGACGAGTATTAAAGAATACTATAATGAAGATTCTGGTAACCAATGATGATGGCATCTTTGCCGAAGGGCTGTGGATGCTGGTTGAGGCACTAAGGGACATGGCTCAGGTAGCAGTTGTAGCCCCGGATAGAGAGCAGAGTGCCATTGGCACGGCGGTTACCCTGCGCCAGCCACTGAGGGTGCGAAAAATAAAACCTCCGGTCCCAGAGGTAGAGGCCTACTCGGTAGAAGGCACTCCGGCTGACAGCGTCATCCTAGCTTTAGGCAAGCTGATTAAGGATAAAATAGATATGATTGTTTCCGGCATCAACCAAGGGCCAAATTTAGGTGATGACGTGTTTATCTCGGGGACAGTTAGCGCTGCCCTGCAGGGGTATCTACATGGCCTTCCCGCCCTTGCTATTTCAGCAACTAATGCGGACAGCCTCAATCTCAAGGAGGCAGCTAAGTTTGCTGTCCTAATGGTAAAGGGGATTAGCTCCAATCCCCTGGCAGCAGATGCCTTGCTTAATGTAAATCTGCCCGGTCTGCCCTTGGCCAAAGTAAAAGGGGTAAAAATCACCACCTTAGCCAGCAAAAGCCACACCGACACAGTTGAGGAAGGACATGATGGAAAACATGCCTACTACTGGCTGGTACGCCAAAAAGTAAACCGCGGTGCCCTTAAGACAACTGATATCGGGGCAATTGAGCAGGGTCATATTTCCATCACCCCCCTGCATAGTAACCTGAAGAGCAAATCCTCATCTTCCACAATAGAAGATTTATGTGCCAAACTGCTAGATGACTTACGGGAATTAGCCAATACCAAAAGGAGGGGAATATGAAGCAACCAAGTTTTTCTTTGGCAGGCGAGGTTGCCCTGGTGACTGGAGCCGCCCGTGGCATCGGACAATCTATAGCCCAGGGGCTGGCTGGGGCTGGTGCTGATGTGGCGATAAGCGATATCAACGCTGCCGGACTTGAGGAAACAGCCAAAGAAATAAAGAAAATTGGTAAAAACTCTCTGGCAATTGAAGCTGATGTCAGCACCAGAAAAGGCCGTGACAAGATGGTGAAAGAGACCTTGGCTCACTTCGGCAGGATTGATATTCTGGTAAATGATGCTGCCCTGCCACCCCTCTGGGGGCCTGTGATTGAGACTGATGAGGAAGGCTGGGACAGGATTATGAATACCAACCTCAAAGGGCTCTTCTTCCTCTGCGTAGCGGTAGCAAAAGAGGTGATGATACCCCAAAAGAGGGGTAACATCATCAACCTGGCTTCCATTGCCAGCTTCAAACCAGTCTGGGGCCAGGGTGCCTATGGTTTCAGTAAGGCTGCGGTGCTTATGGTAACCCAGATTCTAGCCTCGGAATGGGCAAAGTATGGTATCAGGGTTAATGCCATCGCCCCGAGACTGGTTAAGACCAAAATGACAGAAATAGTCTGGTCTGACCCGGAAAAGCTGAAAAAGCGACTAGAAAACATTGCCCTGGGACGCATCGCATATCCTGAAGATATGGTCGGGGCGGTTATTTACTTTGCCTCTCAGGCTTCTGAATATGTCACCGGGCAGACGCTTCTCCTTGATGGAGGCATCGGCTTTGGACAATGAGAACCCTAAAAGCTGAAATTTTATTGACTTAAATACAAAACGTTGACAAAAACATCTTAGTTCTGTTATAATAATATAACTAAATTGAGCCACCGTCTTTAAGGCGGTGAGTCTTTTTAAGTAAGTCGCTTGGATCAGAGATGACCGAGACGGCCAATAGTTTAGATATGGGTGGTTGAGTGCCTTCTCCTGCATTGGCGGGAGAGGGTATTTTTATTTGTATTTTCAGCTAGATGAAGAACTAAAGTGCTCAAATTAGGATTCATTGGGGCGGGAATGGTAGGTACTGCTTTAGCCGTCGGGTTAAAAAGCAAGGGCTATCAGGTTGCGGCCGTATCCAGCCGAAGCCGGACTTCAGCCCAAAACCTAGCTCAGCAAGTTTCAGGCTGCCAGGTATTTGACACGAGCCAGGGTGTGGCTGAGAATGCTGAATTTATCTTTATTACCACCCCCGATAATGCTATTTCAGAAGTGGTATCTTCGGTAAAGTGGCACCCCGGACAAAGTGTGGTTCACTGCAACGGTGCCGAGTCAACTCAAATTCTGGAGCCGGCCAAGAAACTGGGGGCTAAAGTGGGCACTTTTCACCCCCTACAGACCTTCGCCAGCGTGAAAGAGGCAATCCAGAATATCCCCGGCTCAACCTTTGCCATCGAAGCCGAAAAACCCTTACTTCCCACCCTCAAGGAGATAGCTTCTTCCCTTGGTGGTGAATTTATAGAGCTTAAAGCCGGCGACAAGGTGCTCTATCATGCAGCCGCAGTTATCGCCTGTAATTATATGGTAACACTGGTTAAGCTGGCTACTGACCTATGGCAGACTTTTGGCGTCCCACGCCGCCAAGCGACACGGGCCTTAATGCCACTGCTGCGAGGGACACTGCATAATATTGAGACTATCAGCATACCGAATTGCCTCACCGGCCCAATCGCCCGCGGTGACAGTGGGACTATAAAAAAGCACCTTGATACCCTGCAAAAAGCAGCGCCTGAACTCGTTTCTGTCTATCGAGAACTTGGACGGCAAACCATTCCCATTGCTCTAGATAAGGGCAAGATTAATAAACCCGAGGCGGAAAAGATGCAGGCATTATTGGGGCAGCAAAATACAAGCAAAAAGGCAAAGGGGTGAGTCCAATGAGAACGATGCTCAAAAGTAAAATCCACCGTGCCCGTGTTACCCAGGCTAATATTGACTATGAGGGCAGCATTACCATCGACAAAAGGCTGATGGAGGAGGCTGATATCCTACCCTACGAACAGGTAGAGGTGCTGGATATTAATAACGGGGCTCGCTGTACCACCTATGCCATTGAAGGCAACAGAGAGAGCGGTGAAATTTGCATCAATGGGGCTGCCGCCAGACTGGTCTTAAAGGGGGACACCATTATTATTCTGTCCTACTCGAAGGTAGAGGATGATGAAGCCCATAACTTTATGCCCAGGCTAATATACGTTGATGACAAGAATGCTATCACCCACACTAAGCGAACCATCGAGGCAATGCCTTTTTAAGGGGGAAATAATGCGCGTTACTATAAATCAAGTAAAAGGGATGAAGAAGAAGGGTGAGAAAATCGCTATGCTCACCGCTTACGACTATTCTACCGCTAAGATAATTGATGAGGCGGATATACCACTAATCCTGGTTGGGGATAGCCTGGGTATGGTGGTCCTGGGCTACGAAACAACCATCCCGGTAACAATAGAAGAAATGATTCACCACACCAAAGCTGTGGTTAGGGGTACCAAAAGGTCACTGATTGTTGGCGATATGCCTTTTATGACCTATCACCTAAGTGCGGAGGATGCCCTGCGTAACGCTGCCCGTTTTATTCAGGAAGCCGGTTGTCAGGCAGTTAAGCTTGAGGGTGGCGTCACTGTAGCTGAGAAGGTGAGGCGGGTTGTTGACTGCGGCATCCCGGTTATGGGTCATATTGGGCTTACCCCCCAGTCAATTCACCAGCTTGGCGGCTTTAAAGTTCAGGGCAAAACCCCCGAAGCTGCCATTAAACTGATTAAGGATGCCCGGGCTCTGGAAGAGGCTGGGGCTTTTGCCATTGTGCTGGAGACGGTCCCGGCGCAACTGGCAAGCCTTATTACTCAGAAAGTAGACGTCCCTACCATTGGCATTGGTGCTGGCATTGGCTGTGATGGCCAGATTCAAATTATCAATGATATCCTCGGTTTATTTACCGACTTTGTCCCCAAACATGCCAAGCAATATACAAAACTTGCCGAGATTATTCATAACGTTGTTAGCGAGTATGCCAGTGAGGTAAAGTCAGGTGGCTTCCCTACCGACCAGAACAGCTTCTTCTTGGATGAAAGTGTTGCCGCTGAACTATCCAAATTAACCAAATAAGATATATTGCTCCTTATGCAAGTTGTCAAAACAATCAGCGAGATACGAAAAATAAGACCAAAGCTTGCCGAACCAGTAGGCTTTGTTCCCACCATGGGTTACCTGCATCAAGGGCATCTATCTTTAGTAAGATATGCCAGAGTTGAAAACCGTTCACTAGTGGTCAGTATCTTTGTTAATCCCACCCAATTTGGTCCCAGTGAGGATTTTGAGCGATACCCGCGTGACACCGAATGCGACCTGGCATTACTGGAAAACGAAAGGGTAGATATCGTCTTTATGCCATCAGCAGCAGAGATGTATCCGCCGCGGTTTAATAGCTGGGTAGAAGTCAGCCACGTAACCGAAAGACTTGAGGGAGCGTCTCGACCCGGGCACTTTAAGGGGGTAACCACTGTTGTTTGTAAGCTATTCAACATTCTCCAGCCCAATGTTGCCTACTTCGGACAGAAAGATGCCCAGCAGGCACTGGTTATCAAAAAGATGGTAGCTGAGCTTAATATGGACCTGAAGATAGTTACCCTGCCCACAGTGCGTGAGAGCGACGGTCTGGCGATGAGCAGTCGTAATACTTACCTTAACCCCAAAGAGCGCCAGGCAGCTCTGGTTCTCCACCAGGCGCTCAACTTAGCCCAAAAGCTATTCTCAGAGGGTGAAAGAGACGCTAGTCGTCTTCGCCGGGAGATGTTAAGTTTAATCGGGAAAGAGCCACTGGCAAAACCTGACTATGTCAGTGTTGCTGATACCGAAACCCTTGAGGAGTTAGATACCCTAACTTTGCCGGCTTTAGTATCACTGGCAGTAAAAATCGGTAAGACGAGACTCATAGATAATGTAATGCTGGAATAACCGTTTGTGTGTCCTGCAGATTTAGAAGAGTGCAGTTTTAGCTTCACTCTTATTTTATGTAAAGTACACCCTATTCCCTAATCAGTGTCATCATGCCCAGCATTGCCAGAAAGGCAAGCCCGGCACCAAGGAAAAATGGGGCGGCTGGGTTTATAACCTGTCACAAAGGCTCGGCTACTTAAAGTGTCCGTAATCCTAATCCCACAATCTGCACCATTTATACTGACGACTTACACTGTTAGCCAAGACCAATGGTTTTATTAATTAACGACGGTTTGGTTAGCTGATGTGTTAGTTCTCTTTAAGCCATCGAGAGGCCAGTTCTTGATAATAGCTCCCCAGAGTGTGCCTACCTATTGCAGGGGCAACGCCATCACCTTGTCCTGCCGCTATAAAGAACTCAGCGAGATCTGACATCTGTTTGTTAAATGGCCGAATCACTCTTGTGGCAAGCCTAGCCAGCCAGGGTGGTATTAGCGTGATCTTCGGGTTTTTCCCGAACGTTGCAAAAGCAAGTTCGGCAATTTCCTTAAGACTATATATCACAGGGCCACCGACAGGTATTTCATGTTCTTTGCCAGTAACGGCATCGACACAAACAGCAGCCAGGTCAGCACCATGTATGGGATTTATTCTGTTCCCGCCGTCCCCAATCATGTAGACCCTTCCTGATTTCGCCATCTTAAGGGATTCACTCATGTCTGAGAAATAGCCAGTTGGACGAATGATAGCATACTCGAGTCCAGAATCTTGCAAGTCCCTAACAAAATCCTCATGAGCCTTAACAATTTCCAGGTACTCAAACATATGGGCATTGAATACTGAGACATAAATAAACTTCTTAACAGATTTTGTCAGTGCAATATCGAGGATGTTCTTGTTTCCTTGATAATCAACGTCCCGATAAGTAAGTTTGTCCTTCTGACGGGTAATACCAATCGAAGAAAATACGATATCAATGCCATCACAAAGACCGTGCAGTGTTTCAGGTTTAGCAACCTCTCCAACGAAGATTTCGTCTATTTGGCCCCTCACGGCAGGCTCCAAGAATGGGCCAATTTGCTCAAGTTTTTTGGGATTTCGTGCCAGTGCCCGAACCCAATAACCCCGCTTTTTGAATTCCCGAACAACGAATTTCCCAAGATAGCCGGTAGATCCCGCAATCAGTACTCTCAGCATTTGACCTGTTCTCTCTGGCATACTCGTATCACCACATTAAAACCGGCATCCAGCATTGTCAATCCTAATGCAACACGCCTGTGATTTACAAAGAATGGAAGTAGTATTTCCAGGCGTCCATTAGGGTCAGTCCTTCCTACCGCTTGGCCGTCTAAAGTTACGACAGCCCCTCAACTGGTGAACCATGATCCGTGACCATCAGAATAACGCCTACGTTCAGACCGAGTTCGCCTTCAAGCGGGCATCTTGACAAGCTAGTACTCTCATCTATAATTAAGGAAAGGGGTGTTAAATGCGAAAGTGCCCTAATTGTGCTCAGGTAACCGCAAGAACCAAGGATGGGGCATGCCGATGGTGTGGTTATCCCCTGTTATCGGAGAAATACGAAGAGATACCCTTAACCTATAAACAACTGCGAGAAGAGAGATGGCATAAGCAGAAATCACCTCTGAGGGAGCAAACTGGGCCACCTACTCTACCCAATCATAGCACTTTAGCGCCAACACAGGCGCCGGAGTCTCAACCTGAACCGATGTCTGAGAAAGAACCCGATCTGATACCAGAGTCTGAACGTGGGCTAATAGTGACCCCTGTAGAGATAACCGTTGAAGAATTGTATTCATTGGTCGCGATGCAGACTTTTAAGGTAACGGGGGTAGTGGACAAAATAGTATTACATGATAGCTATGATATTTACTATATTATTCTGACTAGTGCTGAAAACACGTTAGAACTGAACGTCCAGTGTACGTTTGACAAGAAGCATATACCTGAACTGAACCAGTTGACAAGAGGACAAACCGTGACAGTGCAGGGCAAATACGCTGGCTACATAGTAAACATGCTTATGAGAGATTGTATTTTAGTTCACTGAAAATGTTTCCAGCTACAATGCTACTTTCCCGCCACCCCCCTTTCCAAAGTCGCAATTACATCGCGCACGCACAGGAGTCAGTTTATTGATGCAAGTTAGCTACCAAGGTGAATAGTGGCTGGTTGTGGTCTATTGTTTTGCGCCATTGTGTTTTTGGTTGACAGAAGTGTATAATGAAATATTAAAACTGAGCATTTGGAAGCTGAAGTAGGCGTACTTAGGTGACAAAATGTCAAAATGTCGTAACTGTGGTAGAAAAGCTTACTACGACGACTTCTGCCAATGGTGTCATTACCCCCTGAGCGGACGCAGACTTCCCTGGCAAGCAAGGAGGATGACGCCGCTTAAGAAACTTGCTACACAGGTCGAACTGAAGGCTGAGCAGATTACTAAGGTGGACAAAAAGGCTGTGGAGGTATGGACCACGGCTATGGGCAAAAAAGAGGATAAGGCGATGGAGCAGATTGCTGAACAAGCAGCGCATACCAAAGTCGACTCCTTCGAGCTGGAGAGGCATCGTCATGGGGTACCGGGAGGGGTTGAAGTGATGGACAAAATAAAGGTTTTTGTCATCGACAGTCAGGGGCTTTTCCGCCAAGGCCTTCGCCTACTCCTTTCCCAAACCGACAATATTGAACTGATTGGTGAATCTGACTTCCTAGAAGACACAATAGCGATTATTGAAGAGCTTGCGCCCGACATAGTAATCATAGATATCAAATTACCCTCGCTGAGCGGGCTTGATTTGGCACAGCGTGTGAGGCAGCGTTTGCCACGCATATCACTAATCATGCTCACGCCGTACGAGGACCATAGCCAAATCCTTGAGGCACTCAAAGCTGGAGTAGCCGCATACCTGAGTAAGAGCATCACCCCCGAAGGACTTGTCAGCGCTATTCGGAGAATCTTTAAGGGGGAACACATTGTCGACGAGCTCCTTCGCAGGCCGAGTGTTGCCCCGCGGGTGTTGATGCACCTTCAAGGCATGCAAAAGAAAGGCCTAATTAAACCTCTTAGCCCTCAAGAGATAGAGACGCTAATCCACTTTGCCAACGGCCATTCGCTTAAGCGGATCGCTGATACTATAGGTGTGAGCGAGCAAGAGATTATAAATCACACGGCTTCTATTTTGTCAAAACTTGCTGCTAACGGAGTGGGCCCAGCTAACAGCACCGCTGCTTGATGGCAGACAGAATCGTGATAGTGTTTAGGCACTTAGCGGGCTTGACGCGTAGAACAGGATTATCACGGACATGTCTCCCTCCAATCATCGAATCAATCTGCACCCTGACCCTAGCTTAGTAACACTGGATTGTGGCTAGCGAAACAGGCTTAACTGGAGATTACTTTTTCTTTGAACTGGAAAGAGAACGATCCACAGTGTGGAGGAAGTCATTAATAAGAATCACAGACGCTACTTAAGTGGCACTAGTCCGGGTTGAGCTGAGGGGTTACCCTGTATTATCCTCCCTAAGCACTACGGCGAGCATTGTTTGCGGTTCCTCTAGCACGTCATGACTTAGTATCTTTGCCAAACCCCCCGAATACTCCTCTACCTTCTGGTAGTCTTCTACCACTCTTTCCACATTTGGCATTTCTAGCAATATCGAAACCAACGGGGTGGGCTCGCCTAACGACAAATCTATGATGCCCCCACCCGTATTAGTACGTGTGTCCAGTAGAATGCATCCGCCACGGATGTTATGCAACCGCTGCCGCAGCTGTTCCATCCATGATGGCCCAGCTCCCTGAGGGACAGCCAGTATTACTTTGCCACTGTACATGATAGGACTAATTTCCTTCGGAGCCACAGCATCGGCTTCGACACTTTGAGGTGCCAGTTCGCCTTCAATTCCAACGCCGGTCAGGTGAGGCTCTGGAGTGCTATCAAGTGTCTTCTCACTTTCGTCAACTTTTGCCAATTCAGGAACGTGCTCCTCCGCTGGCACTGTTTCTTGGTCTCTGGTATCGGAGGGGGTTTCAACACCTTTAAATGGTGAAGTTGACAGCTCCTTGAGAACGGAGTTTATACTTTCGATAAGAGCACTGCGGCTCTTCTTGGTCTGGTCTATCATTTCTTCAGCTCTGCGTTGAGCTTCCAAGAGAACGGAGTTTGCGCCTTCGATAGCAGTACTCCAACTCTTCTTGGCTTGTTTGACCATTTCTTCAGCTTTGTGGTGGGCTTCCTCGACTATTTTAGCCTTTTCCGCTTCAGCTTCCTGTTTCACTTCTTCCTTAATGTACTCGGAAATCTGGCGGGTCTCCTCTACCATTCTCTCAATCGTCTGAAAAAGCCTCTGACTAGACAGAGCAAGCTCTATACGTTTAAGAGCAGCTTCACTTGAACCTGCGACTGTCTCAAGAAAAGCCATCACCTCATCTGGGTCTAGACCATTTTTGACTTTACGAAATTCTCTGCCGAGCAATTCCTTAACCTGACGCTGTATCGCAGTGTCTGATTTTGGTGAACTCTTCTCTTCAGGTTTGGTCTCTGAATTGATCCTGTCTACTGACCTAAATGCATCCACGGTTGTTATAATAACAGCGCCATCGTATAAAGTCAACAGTGCCATGCTACATCATGTGTAACGGTAGCAAAAAGCTGGACACCTTACTCCCTAATCAGCAGCATCATGCCCAGCATTGCCAGAAAGGCAAGCCCGGCGCCAAGGAAAAATGGGGCGGCTGGGTTTATAACCTGCCACAACCAGCCGGCAATTAGGCTAGCTGGGAGAAGAGTCAGACCAACTACACCATGATAAAGCCCGTAGGCCGTCCCCCTTTTCTCTGCAGGTACCAAATCAGCCACAAAGGCTCGGGCTACCCCTTCCACTATCCCGTAATAAATTCCATAACCGGCAAAAAGAAGCCATACCTGCCACTTACTTGAAGCCAAGGCAAACCCAAGGTAAACCAGGGCGTAAATAAACCAGCCCAGGGTAATGACCCGTCTCCTACCCATCCTATCTGACAGCATACCTGCGGGTAGAGAAATAGCTGCATAGGTAATATTAAAAAGTACCAGCATCAAGACGACGTGAATAACCGGAGAACCCAGATTCTGTGCCCGGAGTATAACAAAGAAATCGCTGGAATTACCCAGCGTGAATACTGCCATAACTAGAAGAAATAGCTTGAAACGACGGTCAAACCCCCCGCTAAATCTGCCCCCAGTTAAATCGATGGAATGGCTGTAGCCTGAGACCCGCTTTCTCTCGCCTTCCCTCACCCATATGATTAGCACCAGTAATGCCAGCACTGCAGGAATGACCCCGAGTAGGACCAGCCACTTATAGGTCTTAAGATCAAGCTCAAGCCCTCCACCTTGAACCAGATAGACAATGATTGCCGCAAGAGCCAGTCCCAATACAGCACCTGAGGTATCCATAGCCCGGTGGAGTCCGAAACCTTTACCCCGCTCCTTGGCAGAAACAGAATCGGCAAGTAGCGCATCTCGCGGCGAAGTGCGAATACCCTTGCCAAGTCGGTCAGTAAATCTAATCGCCAGTACTCCACTCCAGCTAGTAACCAGATACATAAATGGTTTAGCCAGCGTGGAAATACCGTAACCCAGAACCGCCAGTGGTTTTCGCTTACCTATCTTGTCACTGAGCCAGCCACTAAATATCCTGAAGATAGCATCGGTGCTTTCTGATAACCCGCCGATAAGACCAATAATAGTAGTAGCCGTTCCCAGCACATTAGATAAAAAGAGGGGAAGAAGGGTGAAAATCATCTCACTACTAATGTCGGTCAGAAAGCTGGTTATACCCAAGAAGAATACATTGGGGTTAAGTCCCCAAACTCTCCTTTGACTTGCCTCAGCACCTAATGGTTCCGCCAACTACTTCTTCTCCCCTATTACCTCAGTAACCAGCTCCCTGACTTTATCCTACATCAAACATCATCTATTTGTCTGGGCAGGATGCCTTGACACCTCCCCTGGCAAAAGCTACAATGTTCTACGTGCCGAGGTAGCTCAGTTGGTAGAGCAGCGGACTGAAAATCCGCGTGTCCCCAGTTCGATTCTGGGCCTCGGCACCAAGCTAAAAGCGGAAGTAGTTCAGCGGTAGAACGCCTCCTTGCCAAGGAGGAAGTCGTGAGTTCGAATCTCATCTTCCGCTCCAGCTAAGAAAATAGGCCGAAGTGGCGGAATAGGCAGACGCGACAGTCTCAAAAACTGTTGGGGGGCAACCTCCGTGTCGGTTCGAGCCCGACCTTCGGCATTAGTTGCCGAGTTGTGTAGTGGTAGCACGGGGGACTTTGAATCCCTTAGCCCTGGTTCGAATCCAGGCTCGGCAGCCAAAGCTTCCCCGGTAGCTCAACGGTAGAGCGGGCGGCTGTTAACCGCTAGGTTGTAGGTTCGAATCCTACCCGGGGAGCCAGTTTTATTAAGAGCAGAACTTTTATTATCGAAGCAGGCGGACTTGGTGCAGTACCTGGTGGAAATCAGAAAAAACACTGTAGGGAATTGATTCGCTCTTGAGAAGTCTGGCTAGATGACCGGTGGCAAATACATGGTCAGCACTACGTGCTACCTCCAAATCCGAGAGCCCGTCCCCGATGTAAATAACACTTCCACCCCGTTTTTTAAGCCAGGTGAAATATCTCCACTTGAACCCTTCATTAATAAGGCTACCCCCAGGATCTTGGTAAGAGACGATGATGCCATCTTTACCGAAGAACGTTTTTCCGCAGTACAATTCTAAGTTTGACATATCAACCTGGATTAACACAGTTTCAATATAAAAATCCAGGCCACTGCTGACGATAATAATTGGAATACCAGCATCTTGACAGTAGCTAGCAAATTCGAGGAACCCATCCCTTACCTCAATGTGTTGACAGACAAATTCTTGGAGCCTCTCTTTAGGCTCTTTGATGAGGGCATACTGTAGTTTATTGCTCTGTTCAACAGTTAAATAGCCGGAAAGGTAGTCATTTTCAATCTTACGCCAGTTGTCATGGGCAAAGTGTTCTCTGAGTAAAAGACTAAGGTTATTTCTGATTATGGTGCCGTCAAAGTCACATTGAATAATCATCACTCACAGCCATTTAATAGTGAAATTTCAAACAGTCTTTGCCGAGCTTCACCACCTTAAGAGGCAGATTCAGACTGGCTACTTCCCGCCACAAGGTATCTGTGGAGATAAATGAGCCTGTATAAAACAACCAAGTTGGTCAAAGCAGCGATGAGAATGAGACAGAAGTAGGCTTGACCGGTGACAGCACCGAGCATTATTAAGAAAAGCCTTATATCCCGCGAGGCAAGGGATTTAAGTCCTTTATCAAAGAGATGGCGATAGCGAGAATCAATACGAGCCCTAGTATAGCTAATACAAATGGTACCAGCGATAGCCAGAAAGCCGACCAGCCAGATTCCGGGATAAGTCTCATTAAAGTAAGACCAAAAGGTAAGTCCTAGCACTATCAGGATATCGGCATACCGGTCAAGTATGGAATCAAGGAAGCCACCAAAGGTCGAGGCAATACCTTTCATTCGGGCAAGGCTGCCATCTATACCATCAACAATAGATGATAATTGGACCAAAAGACCCGCGATTATATTCTGACCAAAAATGAAGCTTATAAAAGACAAAAGCGCAATGCCGAATGCTACCCAAGTGATTTGATTGGGCGTTATTTTTGTCTTGGAAAGTAGCCGTGCTACTGGCTCCGATACCTTTCTATTTACATATTTAGAAATGTAGCCATCGTAGACAGCTTCCACCTTTGTCTTCTACATCCTCGCCATGTTTAGGTTTTCCTCAGTATCCACATCCATCCAGAAGCAGCCACTGGCATCGCAGGTATCGAAACGGTACCCTCGGTTGATGAAGAGGCGAATAACACTGCTGATTTCAGCTTCACTACCAAGCCGGGGCACAAGCTCATCTAAAGCCCGGAAGAAATTCTGTGTAAGAAGAAAGACCCCGGTATCAAGAGCATCCCAGTAAACAAGATCCTTACCAATGTCTTTAATACAACCCTCTCTATTGACACTAACCTTGGTCGCCTCGGCTAGTTGATGGTACTCTGATGGCGAATAATCAATACAAAGCGTTTCACGGGAGGTCTGCCTATCCAGAAGACGCTCAACCAGCTTACCCTCAATTAAGTGGTCTCCCATGCAGAGAACAATTGGCTCTCCTTGCACCCATTCCCCAGCCCTGTAGAGTGAAATGGCATTGCCACCGCGATAATCGCAGTTGTAAACATACTGCAGCCTAGCACCAAAGCTGCTGCCATTGCCGAGCTCCTCCATCACCTTGTCTCCCAGGTAACCGACCACAATCACTATATCACTGATTCCGGCTGCTACCAATGCATCAATGGGATACCTTATTAATGGTACGCCATTCACCGGCAGCACGACTTTGGGACACATAAGCGTTAGGGGGCCTAGCCGATCACCATCGCCAGCAGCCAGGATGACTCCCTTATCAACCTTTCGCTTGAACACCCTGAGACCTCAACTCTTTTTGATTGAATATTAGAAAGTAATTGCTCTGTGGCTCGAAAAGCTTCCAGCCAATCAGATTTTAGCATACTTTGTCAAGCTCAAGTGATAAATATAATACATGAGATATAGCTAGTTTGTCAACAACTGCGCAGGAATGTCGTTGAATGATTGCAATCGCATTTTAAGACAGGGAAATAGGGTAGCCGCCATAGTTTAGTGTCGTCTCACGCATGGCATTATAGTTCACCAAAGGGATATACTCAGGTACTGAGTTTGAAGCCCCTACAATATAGCCTCCGCCAGGTGCTATCTCCCGCAGGTTTCTTCTTACCAGCGCCTCAACCTCCTCCGGGGTACCTCGCGTCATCAAATCAACATCAATACCACCCAAAAGGCAGAGTTTATCCCCCACCTTTTTCTTAAGATAGCCAATATCCATGGCACTTGGCTCAATAGGGTGAAGGCCATTGACCCCAGCATCAATAATGTCATCCAGAACTTCATAGACGTTGCCATCGGTGTGCAAGATAAAGGGCAGGTCCTTCCTCTCACATAGCTTACCTACCTCCTTGAGCCAGGGGAAAAAGTATTCCCGCAAATGCCTGGGTGAAATCAGTAGGCCATTTTTATAGGCAATATCGTCGTTTACCCGTAAAGCACCCAGACAGTCAAAACTAACTATCCTCTGGATGCATTCATATTGCAAGGTTGTAATCTTGTCGAACATCTTAGCTACAAGCCCGGGGTTATCCATCAAGGATAGATAGAAGGTCTCTCCTCCCATCAATAACCATACCGGGGTGAAAACACCTTGCACGGTGTTAATAACCTTCATTCCTGGAGGAAGGTGCTCACCTACGGTCTTCAAGAGAGAAAAATCAAAATCTTTAATAGTCGGCCAGGGAAAGTTTTCAAACTCCTCCATTGTGGTGATGTTTCCTTTGCCTTCCTCCGCCCAAGCTCTCTCTCCTTCAGCATCGGTAAAAACGCTATATTTAGCCGTTTTTGCTTGGAGTATCGGCTTTTTGGTAGCAAAGCTAGCCTCTTGTCCATAGTATGAATGTTTCCCCAACCCGAAAAAGCGTTGTAAGCCTACCGCCGCCATGACAAAATCATAGCCAGCAGCGATGGCAAACTCCACCTCCCCCTTGAGGTCGGTCAAAGGTTTACCTAAAAAGGCACTCTTTACATCCCGGTGGACGCTATCAAAAAGAGGAACAAAGTCCGGTTCACCCTCTAAAAGAAGGGTTCGTCGGAATCTGGAGAAATCAGGCTCTCTCAACTCCAATCACCCCTACTACCAGCCGAAAATACCCCAAGCTTTTCTAGAACATCTTGACCAAAAAGATAATACGCCGTATCGACAAGGAACCGGTGCTTTACAAAGAAACTGTGACTTGATACTGGCAAGAACGTATAGGAGTCGAACCCGCCTAAGATATTCTTAACACCCGCTAACAGATTATGAATGGTGGCCATCATGATATAGTAGCGATGGCACGTCTCCGGAAAACTCTTCCAGTTCCTTGAGTTTGTTCTCGACCTCGGCCTGCCGCTTCTTGGTATCCCGCTTAAACTCAATTGAGTGACTGTAGTATCGCTTGACCTTTTCCACCTCACTTAGTTCGGACAGAACCAAGGTGATATCCAGCGATCTTTTCTCCCTGGGGTAATCACCATTTCTGATGATAGCCTCAGGGGCTATATCCTTGAGGTAG
>JAUVZV010000041.1 GCA_030602375.1 Chloroflexota bacterium
TTTTAGAAATATAAAATTCCCCTCCAATTTAAATCTTCATGGTACTGCTGGCCTTTTCAAGGGTTTTAATGATAAAGGCTCATTACCAACACGCAATTTTCAGCAAGGTGGCTTTGAGGGGGCTGAGAAGATTAACGCCGATGCCATTGAGGCTGGCGCTTTGAAGGAAAGAAGGGGCTGCTACGCCTGTCCCATCCAGTGTAAGCCAGTGGTATCAGTAGGGAAACCATACCATGTTGACCCAGCCTACGGTGGTCCCGAGTATGAAACCCAGACCTCTTTGGGTTCATTTGTTGGTGTCGATAATCTAGAGGCAATGCTTAAGGGCAATGAACTATGTAATGCTTATGGTCTGGACAGCATATCTGCTGGGGTTACCATCGCTTTTGCCATGGAGTGCTTTGAGCGGGGCATCCTTAAAGAGAAGGATACCGATGGGCTGAAGCTTAACTTCGGCAACGCCGATGCAATGCTCAAACTGATAGAAAAGATTACCCACCGGGAAGGTTTTGGTAATCTCTTGGCTGAAGGCACCTATCGGGCTGCCCAGACAATAGGTAAAGGGGCTGAGGAATTTGCCATGCATGTTAAAAAACAGGAGATTCCAATGCATGACCCCCGCTGGAAGCAGGGTATGGGGCTGGGCTATATCTTTACCCCCCAAGGTGCTGACCACAACGATAACATCCATGACATCCAGTTTGAGGCGAGTATTACCAATGAACTTAACAGCCTGGGTATATTTGAGCCCCTGCCGATTAATGATTTGAGCTCAAGCAAGGTGAGGCTACTCTACTATGGCAGCACCTGGAAACAAATGCTTAATTGTCTGGTAATCTGTTACTTTGTTGGGTTTCCTGTGCAGAGGGTGGTTGATTTAGTCAGAGCTACTACTGGCTGGCCCACCAGTGCCTTTGAACTAATGAAGCTGGGTGAACGGTGTCTTCAGATGACTCGTTACTATGATATTCGAGAGGGCATGTCCAAGGATGAGGACAGGCTTCCCGAGCGGTTCTTTACCCCATTCCCCACCGGCCCACTCAAAGGGGTTAAGCTGGATAAGAAAGCTTTTGAAAAAGCCAGGGATTTCTACTATGACATCGCCTGTTGGGATAAAGAGACAGGAGCCCCCACTCGGGGCAAGCTGATGGAATTGGGTATTGAATGGATAACTGAAGCGTAATTACCAAGTAGATGAGGATTTTGGATGGAAATTAAGGCGATAGCGGGTAACATTGCTCAAGTTAAGGCTAGTGCTATCTTAGTGGGCCTATTTGAAGGGGCAGAACACCCTGATGGTGAGGTAGCTACTATTGACCGGGCACTTGGGGGTGCTATCTCTGAACTCTTAAGGCAGGGTGAGATAAAGGGCAAATTCAAGGAGATTACCGTTGTCCACAGCCTAGGTAACTTATCAGCAACCCGGCTGGCCATTTCGGGACTGGGCAGGAAGCCGGGACTATCGCTGGATAGGGTTCGGGTAGTAGTAGCTGAAGCCTGCCGCCAGTTGCGCCAGAAAAGTGCCGATAGTATTGCCGCCACTGTTTTGGGGGTTGGAGCAGGCGATATTAGCCTTGAGGGTGCTGCTCAGGCTATGGCTGAAGGGGCACTGCTTGGTCTTTACTCATTCCGCCAGCACATAACCACGCCGGCAGAGTATGGCGAGGTGGAACAGTTTTTGGTCGTGGCTAGTAAGGAAAATGAAGTCCCACTTTTGGAGCAGGGTATCTGGAAAGGCAGGGTACTGGCTGAGGCAACTAATCTAGCTCGGGATATGGTCAATGAACCAGCCAACTTTATGACTCCCACCCGTGTCGCTGAGGAAGCGGTGAAAGTGGCTAAAGCCTATGGTCTTGAAGTTGATGTTCTGGAGCGGGAACAGATGCAGGAACTGGGTATGGGAGCCCTCCTGGGGGTAAACCAGGGGAGCCACCAGCCGCCCAAGTTTATTATTCTTAAGTACAAAGGGGTAAATACCGACAGGATTGACCTGGCATTGGTTGGTAAAGGGATAACCTTTGATTCCGGTGGCATTTCCCGAAAGTCCCAAGAAATGATGGAGGGGATGAAAGGTGATATGTCCGGGGCAGCGGCGGTTATTGCCGCCATGAGTGCCATTGTTCAACTTGAACCTAAACTCAATGTGGTGGCTCTTGCCCCCTGCACTGAGAACCTGCCCAGTGGTAGTGCTATTAAGCCGGGTGATATCCTAAAGGCAATGAACGGCAAGACCATTGAGATTGTTAATACCGATGCTGAAGGCAGGCTCATCTTGGCTGACGCTTTAAGTTATGCTAATAAAATCGGTGCTGAGAATATAGTTGATGTAGCAACACTAACCGGCGCCTGCCATATAGCTTTGGGTGATGACTGTAGCGGTGCCTTCACCAATAATCAGGGGCTGCTTAGCAAGGTGATTGCCGCTGGTACTGAAGCTGGTGAGCTTATCTGGCAACTCCCGATGTATGAACAAATTAAAGAACAGCTCAAGAGTGATGTTGCCGATATGAAGAACGTGGGCAGTAGGTATGGAGGGGCTATTTCTGCAGCCCAGTTCCTCTCTGAGTACGTTGGTGACATCCCTTGGGTTCATCTTGATATCGCCGGTCCCTTTATAGCAGAGAAGGACCGGGGTTACCTGGTAAAAGGGGCAACCGGGGTAGCAGTAAGAACCCTGGTAAACCTTGTTCGCTCTTTAGCCAAAGACTAGCTTAGAGTCGGTCTACGACTAAAGTTGACTGTGGTGATAAAATAGTATTAGAGGTGAGTCAGGCAAAAAATGGCCTGTGTACTTTGAATATAGGTTGCATCGTTCTCGTTGGTGGTAAGTGCTGCCGTCTAGGTCGGGACAAAGCACTGGAAGTTGTCGGCGATAGAAGTTTACTCGAGCGGGTCCTGTCCTCACTTGGTCCGCTGGAGAGCAATATTATTCTAGTTGCCGCTAAAAATTATCACTTCCCGCAGCTTAATGGCTACCCGGGACTTAGAAAAGTAACTGATACCTATCCTGATAAGGGTCCTCTAGGCGGTATTTACACTGGACTTGCAACATCCAGTTCGTTCTATAACCTTATCGTGGCTTGTGATATGCCATTTTTAAATTGGGCCTTGCTTGGCTATATGATAGAACTATCAAGCGGTTATGACTTGGTAGTTCCTCGATTGGGCAGCCTGGTTGAGCCACTTCACGCGGTTTACTCCAAGTGCTGCCTAGCCCCTATGGAATCACTACTTAAGCAAGGTGAGCTAAATATCAGCAACCTTTTCAATCTGGTTAAGGTGAGATATGTAGAAGCTGACGAGATTGATAGGTTTGACCCAAATCATTTGAGTTTTTTTAACGTTAATACTGAAGCCGATTTAGAGACGGCGGAAGGACTGGTTAAGGGATCTTAAGAGATGATAAGTGTTGAGCAGGCTTTAGAGAAAATCCTCGGCTGTGTAAATGTTCTGGAGGAGGAAGAAAAGCAGGTGCTGGACTCTCTGGGGCAGGTCTTAGCTGAGGATATATATTCCAGCATTGATGTTCCGCCTTCAGATAATACGGCGATGGATGGCTATGCGGTTAGGTCTGAGGATACCCGGGGGGCAAGCAAAAAATCCCCTAGGTTTTTACGTGTTATTGATACCGTTCCCGCTGGCTATATTCCCAAATGTAGACTAGAGCCAGGTACAGCGGTTCGCATTATGACCGGAGCACCAATTCCTCAAGGTGCTGATAGCATCGTCAGATTTGAGGATACAGATGAGAGCAAGCGTAAAGGTCATCTGGCTGAAATCGGGATATTGCGGGAGGTAGAAGCTGGTTTTGACATTCGGCGTGCCGGTGAAGATATCGCCAAGGATTCTTTGGTATTAAGTAAGGGGGCAGTAATCAGACCCGCAGAAGTTGGCGTCTTGGCTTCATTGGGGCAAAGTAAGGTGAGGGTCATTCGCCGCCCGGTGGTGGCTATCTTGGCTACCGGGGACGAGCTGGTAGACATTGGCCAGCCTATATCCCCCGGTAAGATATACAATAGTAATACCTATAGTGTGGCTGCCTTGGTTCAGCGCTATGGGGCTATCCCTAAAATACTGGGGATAGCTCAAGATAGTGAGTCTTCACTAGTAGCCAAGCTCCGCCAGGGACTGGATAGTGACCTTTTTATCACAACCGGGGGTGTCTCCGTCGGTGACTACGACATGATAAAGGGGGTTCTGGCTGCTGAGGGTGAAATTGCTTTCTGGACGGTAAGGATGAAGCCGGGCAAACCCTTGGCTTTTGGAACACTTAAAGCTGTTGATGAGAAAGGCACCGTTAGAAACATCCCTCAGCTTGGTTTGCCGGGTAATCCGGTGAGTAGCATGGTTACCTTTGAGCTTTTTGTCCGTCCGGCAATACTCAAGATGATGGGTAAAAGGAATCTGGCTAAACCCACTGTAGAGGCAACAATTAAAGATAGCATTGTAAATACTGATGGGCGGCGCATCTTCGCCCGTGCCAAAGTGGAAAAGCGTAAAGGCAAATATTTCGCCCGACTTACTCTTTCCCAGGGTTCGGGGGTTTTAACCTCCATGGTCCAGGCCAATGGTCTAGTAATTGTCCCTGAAGATAAGCCCGGGGTGAAAGCAGGGGATTCGGTCAAGGTGATAATGCTAGACCAGAATGAAGAATAAGAGGAGAAAGTTTTGGTCTTTGAAGCTCAAGATTTTGTTTTTGAAGCACCACCGGCAATCTCTAGGGCCAGACGGGTGCTGATTAAACCTAGTGCCTGTTATCCAGTACCATATCCGGCAACTACCAGTCGCGATATACTGGCCACGATAATAGAAGGCATTAGACAGGTCAGTGATGCCGATATTCTGCTGCTTGAGGGTACCCCTGACGGAAGCCCAGTCTATCCGGTCTATCAAGCCCTGGGGTATGATTTCCCACGGGTATTAACACTGGATGTAAAGGATTCTATCTGGGTAGAGGTAGATAATCCCCTATCTAAGTCTTTGGCAGTGCAAACCTTTTGGGTGCCTAATGTAATCCTGTCCAGTGACTACTTGATGACAGTTGCCCCGCTAAAGGTCTTGGCGGGTAAAGCATACTTAAGCATAATGAACTTACTCTCCACACTACCCAGTGTCAAATATGCTAGCGAGACAAAGGGGAACTGGGATGCTCTCTACAGCCTGGGCATAGACCGGGTAATTACTGACCTTTACTTTACCTTGCCTTTTGACCTGGGAATTGTCGAAGCACGTCAAAAGTTTGTAAGCTCCGGTAACCCAACACGGGGTAGGGTTGAAGAGTGCGGCAAGATTTTCGTTGGTGAACCCTATGGAGTGGATTGTGAAGCTTCAGCGACCCTAGGGCTTAAGACAAAGTATCTTGATTTGATTAAGGTGGTTAAAGCAGAGTTTGAGGCATAGGAACTTTACATAAAATATTTGTTTGGAGTAGGAAAGATGGAAGAGGAAAATACGGATACTGTCGAAGTCAAATCACGCTGGTTTATTGATTTTGATTGGCACCAAGAAAAGAAGCGCTCAGCGGTTACCTTGACTCAAAGCTGCCTGTGCCCCAAATGCAGTGAGCGGTTTAAAAAGGGAAAAATTAAAGCTGATGACCTAGTAACTAACATCAAGAATTGCTGTTCCAAGGAGCCCAGGTTTATTACTGATAAGTCACAAATTTTAGAGAGTATATTTCGCCTTTTTCTGGCTTATGGCAACGAACCCCTTGACCTTGAGGAACTGGGAAAGAGGTTAAGCGAATGGCGTGGCGGTGATGCCTACCGCACTTCAACTGAGATTTTATACCGTCTTCTGGCAAGTGACCAGTACTATGGTTTCCGGGAGGTTCAAAGCTAATATTTGATGTTGAAGCTGCGATAAAGTCCACTGTATTTTGACCAACTGGTTACCACCCTCTGCACCTTGGCTTCTGGTGGTCCGAGCTTAAGATGGGTGATGAGTTCATTCAGCCTCTCTCTCTCGCCCTCAGCCTGAACCTCCACCCCATTTCTAGTATGTAGATTACGCACATAACCGGTCAAGCCTAATTCTTTAGCTTTCTCAGCAACGAAAAAACGGAAGAGGACCCCTTGGACTCGACCCTGCGCTATTGCTCGAACCGATACCAAATCAGCCATTACTTACGCCCTACCTTAGAATAAACCTGATTGGGGTATCCAACCTATTAAGACCTTGCTGGTAAGCTAGTTCTAAAGCCTGATTAAATTCCTCCTCACTGGTCGAGCGTGCTAGCTGCGGTACACCAAAAGCCTTATAGCAGGGGTGGTACTGAGTCATAATGTTTAGATAGGTGTTTTTGGAAATTTCTTGGGTAAGGAAACTTATCACTCCTTGAGTTCCAGCTAGGTAGTTGGGCAATACCAGATGACGTACCAAAAGCCCTCGCTGGGCTACCCCTTGGATTATCTCTAGGTCACCTACCTGGCGGTGCATCTCTTTTATCGCTGCTTTATTTACCGCAGGGTAGTCTTTGACTCCAGAGAGCGCCTCAGCGATTTCCCCGTCAGAATACTTCATATCAGGCATATAGATGTCAACCACCCCGTCTAGTAACTGTAGTGTTTCCACCGAATCATAACCGCCAGAGTTATACACCAGAGGCAAATGGAGGCCCATACCTGCTGCTAGCTCCAGAGCCTCAAGAATATAAGGCACTACGTGTGTTGGGCTTACCAAGTTTATATTATGACAGCCTTTTGCCTGAAGGGAGAGCATCATCTCCGCCAGCTCTTCACTACTAGTAATATAACCCTCCCCCAGTTGACTGATGGTGTAATTCTGACAGAAAACACACCTGAGGTTGCAATGGGTGAAGAAAATGGTTCCTGAGCCACGGCTCCCCACCAAAGGCGCTTCCTCCCCGAAGTGAGGACTGTAGCTCGAGACGACTGCCTTTCCCACAGTGCGACAACTCCCCAC
>JAUVZV010000026.1 GCA_030602375.1 Chloroflexota bacterium
CCTTTGCCTTTCTACTAAGCCGCATCTTGCCTGGGTTCATAGAATGGCACGCTGAAAAAGGCATGTTAGCCTTTCGGTTCATTGCCATTGCTATGATTGTAGGCGGCGTAATCATCATTCAGATAATCTGAGTATTAGCCAACTTTTTCGTAAGGGGATTCAAATTTTGGAACTTGCATTTCCCAATCTTCAGGATACTCAAACCCGTAGCCGAGTTTATGGTCATAAACCTGGATATATCCCGGGGTGACTGGTGTTATTGGTGGGGGAGGGATTAGTGGTTCTGACGTCTGGCTTCCTGTACATGACCAAATAGAAGAGGCAAGTACTACTACCACCAAAATCGCAATTCCCAAGATTAATTTTTTGTTCACGACTACAGTTTATAATCAAAAAGACAGGAGCACAAGGCCGGAACGAGGGGGGTATATCATCTGGGGTCGGGGGTTCAAATCCCCGATTCCTTTTTTGTCTTTTCGATTTCCAAAAACCCGTCAGATTGTTTAAAGCACCCCGTCGTGTTAATATATCATTTAAGAGGATTAAGTTTGGTTTCATCGGAGTTCCAAGCAAAATCCCTGCTGTAACCCCAGGCCAATTTTGTCTCTACTCTTGTGGGGCACCTTTAGGCTTAATAACTTTTTCAACAACTCAACGTTATAATTTATGTGTTGAATGAATATTCTTAACTCACCATCAGTAGTTAGTAGGAAAGGATCTGTGAAATCGATGGGAATCTGGAAAATAATAATGATAACGTCTTTGCTATGTGCGGTCGGTATTTCTTCCTTCGGTTGTGCTTCAAAATCGGACTCAACAGCCATGACGGAAAACCAAGTAGTAACCGTCCAGCGAGGTGATCTGATAATAGATATCACTGCCAGCGGCAATCTTAAACTGTCCCGTACTGCTGACCTGGCTTTTGAGTTAGCGGGAACGGTCGAAGAAGTTCTCGTGGAAGAGGGAGACTCTGTTAAAGAAGGGGAGGTGTTAGCCAAACTGGATACCTCAGAATGGGAGGATCAGCTGACGGCAAAGGAACGTGACCTGCTTCAGGCAGAGATTAACCTAAAAAACGCTGAAATTGCTCTGGAGACAGCTGAAGACTCGTGGCTCGACACTGTTTCGGCAGGGAGAGCAGTGAGCCGGGCCAAGAAGTATCTGGAATGGCTCGCCATTAACGAACCGGCGAACACAGACGAGTTGGCCTATACTTCAATAGCCCTACGACAAGCTTGGGACCATTTCCTTAGCGTGGCATCTGACTCAGAAGAGGTGCTAGTAAAAGAGCTGGGGGTCGAACTAACCCAAGCACGACTTGAGGATGCCCAGAAAGCATTGGAGGAAACCTCTAGCGTCAGTCCCGAAATCATTGCCCCCTTTGGTGGCTTTGTTACCAAGGTCAACGTTGAAGGGGGTGACGAAGCACTGAAAGGCACGGTCGCCGTGCAGCTTGCTGACCCCACTAAATTTGAAGCTGATGTTATGGTCAGTGAGATGGATATCCTGCAGGTAAAAGTGGGAGGAAAGGCTAATGTGCAGGTGGATGCCATGCCGGGGCTGAGCCTCCCGTCTGAAGTCACTCACATTTCACCGACCGCCACCATTCAGTCAGGCGTGGTGAATTACAAAGTAAAGGTTGAGTTACAGTCACTCCAACCGGTCACGCAGCAAAAACCAGAGGCAAAGCCTCAGACAATACAAGAGGCAATAGATAAGATGATACGGGGGGAATTGCCCGAGGGCTTCAAACAAGCCGTTAAGGAGGGCAGGATTACACAAGAACAGGCTGAAGAAACGGTAAATCGGGTTCGCCAAGGTATTGAATCTGGTCTCATTACTCGAGAACAGGTTGAAGAAATGATGAAACAGAGGCTGCAGGAGCAAGGGGGGCAGCAGGGACAGATGCCGACAATGATACCCGAAGACTTTCAGCTCAGGGAAGGACTAACAGTTACCGTGAACATACTAGTAGAGGAGAGGAACGATGTGTTGCTGGTACCCAACAGCGCTATTACCAGCTGGGGTATGGAGACCTATGTCCAGATATCAAAGGACGGCGTCATTGAAGACCGTTTGATAACGATTGGCATAAGCAACTGGCAATACACTGAGGTAATCGATGGGCTCAGTGAAGGAGAAGAAGTGGTTATTCCCCAGACCACCACTACGCCGACAACGCCACAGCCAAGAAGGCCGTTACCATTCCTCCCAGGAGGAGGAAGCCCGCACTGATGATTAGATTGCAGGATATAACCAAAGTCTATCCCATGGGCAAAAGAGAACTGCAAGTACTTAGAGGAGTAAACCTCTACATTGAACAGGGTGAACTGGTAGCGATTATGGGGCCCTCTGGCTCGGGCAAGACGACCGTGCTTAACCTTATTGGTTGCCTGGATACACCAACTTCAGGCAACTACTATCTGGAGAATAGAGAGGTTAGCCGCCTCAGCAGTGATGAACTGGCTCTGGTCAGAGCTCAGAAGATTGGCTTTGTCTTTCAGACTTTTAACCTGCTGCCTCGGCTGTCCGCACTGGCTAATGTGGAACTCGGGATGAGGTACTCTGGCGGAGGTGAGCAAAATCGGGCTCTGGAGGCACTGGCCAAGGTTGGACTCTCCGACCGGGCTAATCACCGCCCCACCGAGCTTTCAAGTGGAGAGCAGCAGCGGGTCGCCATTGCCCGGGCTCTGGTGAAAAACCCACCCCTGATTCTGGCAGACGAGCCTACCGGCAACCTGGACAGCCGCTCCGGTGAGGAGATAATCTCTATCCTTACCTGCTTACATGCCGAGCAGGGCCTCACGCTGCTCATGGTAACCCATGACCCTAACATTGCTCATCATTGCCAGCGCATCATACACTTTAAGGATGGTCAGGTGGTGGCGGAGGAGAGGGTATGAAGAAGTGGCTTGAACCTTTATCTAGCGCCTGGGTCGGGGTGGCTACCCATAAGCTTCGTAGCTTTTTGACCATTTTGGGAATCGTTATTGGCGTAGCCGCAGTGATTATCCTGATGTCCATCGGTAGGGGTGCTGAGAAAGACATCATCTCCCGTATTGAAAGTCTTGGGTCAGACACTATTTTCATCAGCCCCGGGGCGATGACCTTTGGGGGAGTCAGGGGTGCTCCCGGCAGTGCTGACACCATCACTCTGGAAGACGCAGCAGCAATATCGCAGCAGGTTCCCTATATAACTGCAATAGCTCCTACCTACTCAACGTCACTCCAGTTAGTCATCGGAAGTCAGAATATGCATGCCCAGGTTACCGGGACAACCCCGGAGTTCCAGCAGGTACGAAATTTGGACATTACCAATGGTATCTTCCTCTCCGAATATGATTATCAGCGCGGTGCCAAGGTAGCCGTGATTGGCTCCAATGTAAAAGAAACCCTGTTTGAAGGTGCTGACCCCGTAGGACAGCAGTTACGCATGGGCAATAATATTGTCCGTGTCATCGGTGTTCTGGAGAGCAAGGGGGCAATGATGGGCTCACCTGATGACATTATCCTGATTCCATTGACCACTCTGCAGCAGATGGTCGCCCAGCCGCGAACCAGCCGTGGCGAACGTGTGATATCAACTATAGCACTAACGGTAAGTGACCGGGAGCAGGCAAGTTATGTCGCCGATGAAATCACCAGCCTGCTTCGCTCTCGCCACCAGCTTGGTCCTGGGGTGGATGATGACTTTACCATTACCTCAATGGAGGAGGTGGTCAGCATGGTATCGGAGATGATAGGCACACTGACTCTTTTTCTAGGTGCTATCGCTGCCATTTCATTGCTGGTGGGGGGTATCGGTGTGATGAACATAATGCTGGTGTCAATGCTCGAGAGAACCAGAGAGATAGGTATCCGTAAGGCGCTGGGAGCCAGGGAGCGGGATATATGGGGGCAATTCCTGATTGAAGCCATATTCTTGACGTTGACTGGTGGTATCGTTGGGGTTATTGTGGGCTGGGTAGTCTCATCAGTCGTTTCCACCATGGGACTAATGACAACCGTGATTTCTGCTGATATAGTTATCCTTGCCGTTTCGGTATCGGTTGGCATTGGGCTATTTTTTGGCTTTTATCCTGCCTGGAACGCCTCTCGCCTTAATCCCATTGAAGCACTCAGGTCTGAGTAAAATCCAAGCCTTGTCTTGACTATGTTAATACTACCGCAGAAGTACTGCATTTCCGATATATTCCCTGAATGGTTGTTTCAAAAATTGCGTACCGCCAGTGAAAACGTAGCATTTTCGTGACGGGATTAATAGCCAATATGGAAGAGACTTAGCTAGATTATACATGCTGGCTTTATGTTGCCTGGCATTCTTACTTCCTTTCAGCCCCAAGGTAGCCAGCTCCAAACAAACCATTTGATGGTACCATCGCTCTAAGCAAATAAAGGTTGAAGCGCCCCTTGAGTAGCCGGTAAAGCAGTCGACTTAGCCAGCTATCAATAAAAAGGGGTGTGGGATGCTGACCTGATGCCCTTTCGAGCCCCAATTTGTACTTGGCGTTAAGCACGGTTAGTAGGGTTATCAGTTCCCTCTTGCTTTCGGCTGGTATCTTGTCGCCAAATACAAAGAGGTCAATGCTTGATTCACCTGGGACGAAGTTACTATTGCTGACAGAGCTGACAAATTCGACCCCGGTAACCCCGTGCAGTCGCCTCGCCGCCCAGCGGAACTCACGTCTAAAAGCCACAAGTTGTCTTTGCAGGTTAGGTTGCTTATAGGCTCTTCTCACCGCCCGACCTCTTTTTTAATTATGCCACCATACTCGTTAGTTCTGTCAAGGCCCTACAGTCCAACTATTTCATTTTGATTGGCTGGGCCTATGACTTCTAGATAGTATATACTTTAACATAGAATCATAAGTGCCGTAAAGGATTCTTTCCCGATAGAAAAATCAATATGCCCTCCTTGCTTTCCATCCCCAATTCACCATGAACGATTTGCCACCCATTTCCCAACGACACGCCCAAGAATGCCTGGCGCAGGCAAGGGTACAGGGCTTAAGAAAGGTGAGGTTGGGTAATATCCACCTCCTCGGTAATCACTATCAGGCGAATAGCGAGTATTAGTTTCAGCCTGATTGCGAAGCAGCCTAGGATGGTGGTAGGATACGAAATAAAACTAGTGAGGGGAGCCTTGCTGTACAAAATAGAGATAAAAACAAGGTCCAAGGTAGATTTTCAAGATATTACTCCAAAACTTAAGGAAGTGGTTGAGGCTAGTGGTACTCAAAGTGGCCTTTGCTATGCCTTCCTGCCACATACCACCGCCGGGATTACCCTAAATGAGCATGCCGACCCGAGTGTTTCCGATGATATTGCTACCCAGCTTGAGAGTATGGTACCTCAGCACAATAACTACCGCCATATGGAAGGCAATGCCCCCGCCCACATTAAGGCTAGCTTAGTCGGCGACTCTGAGACACTGTTTATAGAAGGTGGGAAGCTAGTTTTGGGCACCTGGCAGGGCATCTTCTTCTGTGAGTTTGATGGTCCTAGGAACCGAACCATTCTAATCAAGATTGTGCCCGACAAGCCCTGAGCCAGTTGTTAGCAAAGAGCAGCATTTCAGAAATTGAGTGATAACTGCACCAGCAGTATGCATTTAACTATATGGAGATTAAGCCCTGCTTTATGGCTAAAACCACGGCTTCAGTACGAGCATTAGCATTTAGTTTGCGCAGGATTGAGGTGACATGATTTTTGATGGTTTGCTCACTGATGCCAAGTTTAAATGCAATCTGCTTGTTCAGATAGCCCTGAGCGATATAGTCGAGAATTTCTGTTTCCCTAGGGGTGAGTGGTGAGATATAGCTTTCAGCTTCCCTCCGCCGGGAGAGTTCTTGGAATTGGTGTAATACCTGTTCCGCCACTTTCGGTCGGTTGGTAAGGCTTTCATTTATGGGGTGTTCACCACCAGCCACCCGCCTGATGGTATCGGCTAGCTGGTCAACGGTAACTTCCTTGTTTAAATAAGCTGCCGCCTGGGCTTTGAGTGTCTCAAAGAGTTGCGCATCGTTGGGGTTTGAGGTCAGCACGATTATACCAATGTTAGGCAAGCGCTGCTTTATTTGGCGAGCTAGTGTTAGGCTGCTATCAGAGGGACCATCAATATCTAGTATAGCTACATCAGGTGGCAGATTGTCAATGGCCTTAAGCACTTCATCATTGACCTCAGTGGCACCTAAGATTTGTATATCATCTTCAGGGGAAAGTGAATGCTCTATTCCCTGCCGAAACAGGCTTTGCTGACTAACTACAAAAACTTGTATCTTGTTCCCGTTCATGAGCTTTATTTAAGTCCGGCCGGTATCGGGGCTGGTACTTAATAATTTCACCTCCTTCCATCCTCCCTTGCAGCAACCAGACCAGTTTTAATAGTGCTGAGGAAAATATCAACCATCTTAGGGTCGAACTGCTTGCCGGCATTTAACCTTATTTCCTTTACTGCTTCTTCATAAGATAAGGCTCCAGAGTGGTGTCGGTTTGAGGTCATAGCAGCGAAGGCATCAGCTATGGCCAGAATACGGGCTTCCAGCGGTATCTCTTCACCCTTTAGCCCCCGGGGATAGCCACCCCCATCGTACCTCTCATGGTGGTGCAGAATACCGGGTACACACGGAGCTAGGTGACGAGCGTGGCTGGCGATAGTTGCCCCTAGCTGGGGGTGAACTTTAATTGCTTGCCACTCCTCACTACTTAGCTTGCCTCGCTTATTAAGTATTTCGTCATTGATGCCAATCTTACCAATGTCATGAAGCAAGGCGCAGGTAGTTAGTCTGCTTATCTCCAGCGGTTCCAGATTAAGGGCCTCGGCTAAGGCTACAGTATACTTGTTCACCTTTTTCGAGTGACTGCGGGTGTAGTGGTCTCTAGCATCTACTGTTGCTGCCAGAGCATAAATAGTGCTTAAGACTTCGCTGTCTTCACTATCCCAAGAATCAGTAACTTGCTCCTCTGAGGGCAATAAAACCCCCGAAGCATGCCGACTTTGATTACCACCGTTTCGTTTGGCATTATAAAGGGCGGCATCAGCCGCAGCAATAAGTTCATCGGCGGCTATGCCATCAATCGGCCAAATAGCCAGGCCAAGACTGACAGTAATCTGGATATGGTCTGTTTTTACTTCAGCATCGACCCGCTGGCGAATTCGCTCCGCTACTTGGTCAGCAGCCTCAATGGGTGTCTGGGGCAAGAGAATGGCGAATTCATCCCCTCCATAGCGAAAGGCTTGGTCAGCACTCCTGATGGAACTTTTCATAATAGTGCTGATTTGTCTAAGCAACCTGTCACCAGCTAAATGCCCGTATCTGTCGTTAAAGGCCTTAAACAAGTCAAGGTCAAGAGCAATTACCGAGAAGACACCACCATAGCGGGAGTGCCGACTGATTTCGCTAGTAACCTGTTCATCTAGAGCACGGCGATTTAAAAGTCCGGTAAGGCCATCAAGGCGAGCTTCCTCCTCTGCCTTAGCATAGAGGCGGGAATTTTCAATCGGTGTGGCAATCTGGGAGGCGAGCTGGTCAAGGAGCTTTACGTGTCTCTGGGTGTAGGCATTTGGCTTACAGCTAGCCACAATTAGGCTGCCGATAACCTCATCTTTTACTATTAGCGGCAGGTAAACAATCGAGCGCACACCCTGCTGCAGATGGTATTTCCCGGTTGAAAACCTGTCTTCCTGGGCTAGGTCAGGCTCAATTATAGCCTTACGGTGAGCGGCTACCCATTCGGTGGCGGTGCCATTGAGTGGTATTCGCTCTCCGACCTGCCAGGCTGAGCCTATCTCTGAGGACAGTGCCAGGAAGTGCATCTCACTCTCCTCAATCAAGACAATTGCTGCCCAGTTAACCTCAACTACCTTCTTTAGCTCCCTAATAAAGCTATCGTATATCCGCTGAATATCCATGCTTGAGGTTATAATGGCGCTGGAGCGATTGATTAGGGATAGCTCCTCTTCACGCTGCCTGAGTTGCTCGCGAAGGTATTCCTTCTCCATGCTCACCGCGACACGGCCGGTAATATCCTCTAGCATCTGGAAATCTTCAAGGCTGTACCTGCCAGACTTCTTTTTATCCAGCACCAGAATACCGATTAATTTATCACGACTTATCAGAGGCATCAAGAGCTCTATCTCATTTGACTTAATTTGCGCCCTTTCCTGCTCCCATAGACTGCGAAACTCGGGTAGGATAGATAATTCCTCTCTGGTTAAGGGTTTTCGCTTCTCTCTCAGGTACTCCACGATAGGATTGTCTCCTCCTAGTCTCAGACCAGACAAAGGATTGTCTTCATCTTTAGGTTCAACAAGTTGGACGGTGAAATCCTCGCTGCCAATGGCAAGGAAGAGCAGGCAAGCCTTCCTGCAGCCGATAGCTTTGGTTACCAGTGCTAGCAACTCCCCGCCTTGTTCTCTAAGGCTGAAAACATGGTGTATTTTGCTGGCAAAATCAGATAGCTTGCGGCGGTAATCATAGCTTTGCCCCTGAAAAATCTTACCTATGGTGGCAAATAAAAAGTGGCGCAGTTTATAGATAAATATAGCAATTAAAATAGTAGCTAGAGTAGCTACCAGTGTAGTGGTCAAGTCAATTTCAATGCGGAACAACGTGTGAAGGGCAGCGAGGAAAAGCCAGTATCCAAGAGCACCAATAATCCCTAAACTCACCCAGGCCAAACCACGTCGTAAAACAAGCTTGATGTCTACTAACTGATGCCTGACAGTGGCGTAACTCAGAATGAGGGCATTGATAAGGTTGCCGAAATGAGTTATTGGAAATTCCCTTCCCCAGGGGAGGAGGGCGGCAGGAATAAAGATAGTCAGCACGAAGATACCCAGCAGCAGAGAAACGATTTGATTATATAGTACTGGATTATCTAAAATCTTGAGCCTTTTCCAGAAAACATACACGTTCCTAGCGGCCAAAGTCAGGAGTGGGATAGCTATGAAGACGACCCCTTTACCGTACTGGGGATAAAGTTTGTCACCGCTGGCAACAACGCCTTCGGGGATATAACCCAGCGCAACTAGAGCGATAACCACTGCCAGCGAAGCGTAGGCGAAGGGTAACCAGCGCCCCTGACCCTGGGCATAGAAGGAAGAAGCAAAGCAGTGGAGTTGCACTACCATCCACGTTAATGCAATGAGAATAACTTTAAGCAAAAGGAAGTTATATTGCGGGAAAAAATTGCTGCGGAAAATATAATCAGTAAGACTCCACACCATAGCGGCGATGAGAAATACGGTGAACAGCTTATGTTGCCTGCGCCAGGGACGGCTGCTGGCGGTCGTAACCAGCAGCGGAATATAGGCGATGGTAGCAATTAAAGGTATTAAGGCATAAATATTCATCTATGGGGCAATTATCACCCCAAATAAGAAAGCTGTCAAGGTAAAACTAAAGTAAGTAAACTAAGGTAAGTGGACTAAAGTACTAGTCAGACAACCGCTCCAGCCCCCACCTTAAGTTCTTCTGGTACCGCTTCTGGTTTGCCCTTAAGCAGTGACAGTACCTTTTCTGATGGATTAATATGGGGTGGTTTGAGGTGAGCCAAATCAGCACCCTCAGCTTGCCGTTGAGCAGTGTAATTGGCAAAAGCATTAAGGGGCAGCAAATTGACCTCTACCCTAAAATTAATCATGTCGGCTAAATCGTCATGGGCCGCTGAAGTGGTATAGGCATCGTTATCCGAGTGCATAATCTGCTGATATACCGCCTGGGCAACATCTGACTCGCTGGCTTGGTAGCCGTCCTTAAGCTCGATATAAAGCCCCAGTACCGATTGCCCGGGTTTCTTTAAAGCTGTCCAATCGGCATAAGCAATACCGGTGTCCTCAATTGCTTGCCAGAGTGTTTTTTCCGTCAACCGAATGACGACAAAGTCAAGCAGGTCATCAGCTCGCCTCTCAAAAACCATTTGCGGGGTTTTAATGCCCAGTTTTCCATTGCTGAGTGAAGTTATACGAATCATATCACCAATGCGGTATCTGACTAGGGCACCGCCATGAAAACTAGTGATAACTATCTCGTAGTTTTCACCGGCCTTTACCTCATCAAGTAAAACGCTCTTAGGCTGGTAACTATGGTCTAGTTGCCATTTGAAGTGTTCTTTCTCCGGTATAAACTCGAGGAAGTTAAGGTTGGGGATGAAGGCCATACTATCATAATCCCAGATCTGGGTAGCGATAATGCTACCTTCAGTAGAGGCATATACGTCTAAAGGACTCCTTCCCCAAAGGTGCTTTATTTTATCTTTATAAACCACGCTATCAAGGCCACCACACATAATCCCCTTTACCGACCATATATCTTTGGGCAGCATCGGACGCCGGGCTAATTTGCTCTTAAGTAGCCCCTTGGTTAAGCGAAATAGCGCTTTAGGCTGTAATAGGAAAGGGCGAAGGTCTACTTTGCCATTAGACTGGCTAAGCTTCTCGCCAACAGCAACCAGAACCAGAGACAGACCGAAAAAGTAATCAATCCCCTGGGACAGGGCTTGCTTAAAGCCGAGTTTTATTCTCTCCTCAAAAGACAGGCTTTCAGCTTCATCAAGAGGAGGCAAATAATCCGAGGGGGTTTGCCTTTCCAACATGCTGGCAAGTGCACCGGACATATATGGTCTGGGGGCCACGGTATAAACAATCTTGGGACGCTCTTTAAGTGCCGAGGTATCACCCCACCCCTTACAAGAGGAGAAGATGCCAATACCATACATTATTGCACTTAGTTCCTCGGCATATTTTGTGGTTATGGGTATCCATTTACAGGGGTATTCACCTGAGCTGCCTGAAGTATGCACCCACAAAGCCGGCTTTGCCGGTAATATATCTTCTCTCTTCGCCATAAGTTCAGGACAATAATCAGAATAGGTAGTCAATAGCACCTGCTCTCTGAATTCTTCTATGGTCTCCGGTTTTGCCCCATGCATTATCTTATTGCCCAGCGAACACCGTTTCAGTAATCCGATTTGCTCAAGTAATAACCGCTTCTGGATAGCCATGAATTGCTCAAGGTTAAGGTTTAAAAAACCACAGCACATCTGCCATAACTCTTCGTCCCTGCCTTGTCGCAGTAGCTCAACTGCTTTTGGCATCTATTAACCTCCCAAACCAAACCTCTCAGAATAAAGACTATGACAGGTTTCTTAGTTTGGGAAGTGATTATGTTCTAGAATATAGTTCTATTCCAGGGGGTTAGCTTAGAGGGGGAGCTTTTGAGGGGTCTTAAAAGAGGCTTAATTAGGGGTTAGCCTTTCTTACCAGAGTTACCCAGTGCCTGTAATTTTTGGCTCAGCTCTTCAAAGGTTTTATCCTCGGGCCTTTTGCCCAGTTCCAGTCCATAACTTAGGAAGAACTCAAGGAAGTTGCGCAAAAGTTCCTTCATCCCTTCGGCAAACTGGTGGAATTCTTCTTTATTTACATAGTCTTGGTTGCCACTATTTTCTTTGAGCTGACTATCAATTAAGAAGTCCAAAAACTCGGAGCGGTTCATATCACCGCGATTCTCATCTATTTTTAGGGCTGTTTCAGCATCAACGATTAACATCCTTTTCTCGGTCACGCTATACCCCTCCAGTCATTTTCAATATAGAATAACCTGAAGACCCTTCTATCCTCAGGTTATGCTTTAAGCCTAAAGTTCTTCAACCATGCTAAAGCCCGTCATCACCCAGACCAAGCATTTCCCTAACTTTATTGATACTTTTAAGCAAGCTTAAACCGCTATCAGTCACCCGGTAGGTCACCGAAGGATTACCAACATTCACCTTATCAATAAAGCCTTGGCTGATAAGGAAACCAAGATACTTCTGTATCTGACTATAACTCATATTGACGCTGTACATAATCTCGGTCTTGCCAGCGCCATTTTCGCCCACCTTCAACATATCGGCAATTATTTCAATGCTGGAACGCCGCTGATTTATCTTCATCCGTTACCCACCCCACTTAATTACTAGGACTATTGTACTAGCCTAGATAAGGGTTGTCAATAGGTTTATTTTAATATCCCTTTTTAAGAAGCCAGGGATGATGCCACTTTAAGAATCTAAAATAGCCCCAGATACCAGTTAAGGACGTCGCTTCCCCAGAGTAAGGTAGCTATAGTTGCCAGTGACAAGAAAGGACCAAACGGGATATACTCTTTCCTCCTCTTTATTTTAAGCAGGAGAAGAATTGATGCTACCACTCCGCCTAAAACTATTCCCAGAAACAAGGCGACAAATACCAGGGGAAAACCACTAACAAGCCCGATCAGGGCTGCCATTTTGACATCCCCCCACCCCATTCCTCGAGGGAAAATAAGGGCCGGTATTAGTAGTAAGATAAAGCCAATAGCACCGCCGATAACTCCATTCACCGCTGCCGGCCAAGGAAGAGATATGATCCCTGGCTGGGGCAAGAAGATACTAATAATCAGAGCTACTCCTGCCATAGGATAGACTATTTTGTTTAAGATAAGTTTGTGCTCGAGGTCAATTAGCCCGAGCACAATAAATAGAGACGAGTAAAAGGCGCTAACGGCGAGCTCAATACTCAAACCATAGTATAAGTAGAGGCAGGCAAAAAGGAGCCCACTCCCAACCTCCACCCAGAATGTGCGTCGGGATATAGGCGCTCGGCAGTAGCGGCAACGACCACGCAGCCACAGGTAACTAAACACCGGTACAAGGTCTTTTACTGACAGGCGATGCTGACAGGAATCACAGTGAGAGGGTGGATAGACCAGTGACTTACCAATGGGCAGGCGGTCAATGCAGACATTGAGGAAACTACCCACCGCTGTACCGAGTAAGGCAAAAAGAATACTAAAGAGGATCTCCATTAGGCTACATTGTGTATCCTTTTGGCCAGCCAGTCAATAGCAAAACCACAACAAAGCTTAGTTTATACAGGACTTTCTTCTTATGCCAGAGGGTGACCAATAACTCATTGACGCTGAGCTAGCTTGTGATAAGCTTTAACTAAAGCCAATAAAACAAAAGAAGGAGGTGATAAGGGTTGAAAAAATTC
>JAUVZV010000034.1 GCA_030602375.1 Chloroflexota bacterium
ACATATGACCTATGCCCTGCGACCGGCCACCGAAGAGCGTGCATGGCCGGCCGAACGGCGAGCTCAGGATTAGAAGGCAGCCGCTCTGTCCAGCTGAGCTACAGGGACGAGTTTATTACCATTCAAATTTGGCATTAGTTGAGGTGAAGGTCATGATGCAACCTTGCCGGGCTAAAAGTCGCTTCTTGACAATCGCTGGTCTAGGTTGCTAGTATGAGGTTATAGTTTGACCCAACCGCAGGTAAGCCAGCGATGGGGATATTATTAGACAGGATAAATAACCCCCGAGACTTGAAGGGGCTAGTGCCAAGGGAGCTTAATAAGTTAGCCTCTGAAATTAGAGAGGAAGTGGTAGCTACAGTAACCAATAGCGGAGGCCATTTGGCTTCCAATCTGGGTGTGGTTGAACTCACCATAGCCCTTCACCGCATTTTTGAAAGCCCCAGAGATAAAATTATTTGGGATGTAGGGCATCAGAGTTATGTCCATAAACTGCTTACCGGAAGGAAAAAGAGTTTTGCCTCCCTTCGTCAATATGGGGGACTATCCGGTTTTACCACCCGCTCCGAAAGCGAGCATGACCCATTTGGTGCCGGTCATGCCAGTACCTCAGTCTCAGCTGCCCTAGGAATGGCTGTTGCCCGCGACCTTTCAGGTGATAATTACCACGTAGTGGCTATTATCGGTGACGGTGCCATAACCGGTGGCATGGCTTTTGAGGCACTCAATCAGGCTGGGCATTTAGGCTCCAGACTGATTGTGGTTTTAAATGATAACGGAATGTCAATTTCACCCTCTGTTGGCGCTCTGGCTAAGTTATTGGATAAATTACGGTTTGACCACCGCTACTATAGGGTTAAGGAAGAAAGCCGCCATTTACTAAGTAACCTGCCCTTGGGTAAAAAGTTATACCAGCTAGGTCAACGACTTGAGAGTGGGCTTAGGGGTTTAGTCAGTCCGGCTACATTCTGGGAGGAACTGGGCTTTACCTATATGGGTCCTATTGATGGACACAACATTCCTGAATTAGAAGGGGCTCTGGTTAAGGCACGAGATTATCTCCTCAAACCAACCTTTGTTCATGTCATTACCACCAAGGGTAAAGGTTATCGGCCAGCGGAAAGCGATGCGGTCTATTTTCATGGGGTTGCGGCTAAGAATGCTAGCACCAAGTTAATACCGACTTACAGTGAGGTTTTTGCCCAGACCATGCTTCATCTAGTTCGGCAAGACCCCAGGGTGGTAATAATTACCCCGGCAATGCCAGAGGGTAATTATTTAAATATTGTTCAGGCTGAGTTTCCGCAGCGTGTCTTTGATGTCGGAATCTGTGAACAGCATGCCGTTACCTTTGCTGCCGGGCTTGTTACCCAGGGTTACCTGCCAGTGGTAGCAATATATTCCACTTTCCTGCAGCGCGCTATTGACCAGGTTATCCATGACGTTTGCCTTCAAGATTTGCCAGTCGTTTTTGCTCTTGACCGAGGGGGCATTGTTGGCGAGGATGGTAAGACTCATCAGGGCACCTTTGACATCTCCTATTTAAGTTTAATTCCTAATTTGATTGTCTCAGCACCTAAGGATGAGAATGAGCTTCAGCATTTGCTTTACACGGCAGTGAAATCGGACCATCCGATGAGTGTGCGTTACCCGCGCAGCCTTGGGTTGGGGGTCAAGCTGGATAAAGAATTTAAGGAGATTCCCATTGGTAAATGGGAGATTTTAAGAGACGGGGATGATGTGGCGATATTGGCTATAGGTTCTATGGTAGCACCGGCTTTAGATGCTGCCCGAGAGTTGGCTAAAGATGGCATTGGCACCACCGTGGTCAACGCTCGCTTTGCCAAACCGCTGGATGAAGAGCTGATAAAGGAGCTGGCTAGTCAGATTAAACGGCTAGTTAGCGTTGAGGAGAACACTTTAAACGGTGGTTTCGGTAGCAGCGTAATTAGTCTGTTGCAAGGGTCAGGTATAGCTGATGCTCAGGTAAGGTGCCTTGGTATCCCTGATGAATTTGTCGAGCAGGGTAGTCAAGACATCCTCCGTGCTAAATATGGTCTTGACCGTAGCGGGATAGCTCAAGCGGTATTATCCTTACTGCCTAATGCTACTTCTAGCTCTCTCTCCAAGAATAGGAATGAGGTAGGCAGTGCCCTTACCCGACCAATTTTAGGGAGATGGAAATAGCAATTTTGTCTACTCATCTAGGTTTAAGCGTTGCCAAAGCTGGCTTTAAATATCAGGTGTAAACCCACCACCTGATATTTTGTTATTTATACTTACCGATACCCGGCGGATGTAATGAATAAAAGAACGATTAGAGATGTGGATGTTAATGGCAAGCGGGTCTTGGTTAGGGTTGACTTTAATGTTCCGCTGGATGAAGAAAACGGAGCCATAAACGATGATAGCCGTATTCGGGCAACACTACCCACCATAAAATATCTTACTGGGCACGGAGCCAAGGTGATTTTATGCTCTCATTTGGGGCGCCCCGAGGGGAAAGTAGTTGAGGAGTTGCGGTTAAGTATTGTTGCTCAAAGGCTATCGCAAATTCTGGGGCAGAAGGTGGTGGTTACCGAGGACTCGGTTGGTTCTGATGCTGAGGAAAAGTTAGCCAAGTTAAAGGATGGAGGGGTTTTACTTCTGGAAAATATCCGTTTTTATCCTGAGGAGGAGAATAATGACCCCTCTTTTGCTAAAAGTTTGGCTAGACTGGCTGATGTATATGTTGATGATGCCTTTGGTGCCATCCATCGGAGTCATGCTTCAATAGTAGGGGTTGCTCACTATCTTCCGGCGGTGGCTGGACTACTGGTTGAAAAGGAAGTTACTATCCTGGAGAAGATTTTATCCAGTCCAGCCCATCCCTTTGCCCAGCTAGCTGGTGGTGCCAAGATTTCTGACAAGATTCCTGCACTTGAAAACACTGTGGATAAAGTGGACTATCTCTTGATTGGTGGCGGTATGGCAGCTAACTTCCTCAAGGCTAAGTCTTATGAAGTGGGTTCATCCTTGGTAGAGGAGGATAGCCTGGATTTGACCCTAAGGCTAATGGAAAGGGTGGCCAAGAATAGCGCTGAACTCCTGCTTCCGCTTGATGTAGTTGTCGCTCAAGACCTTGGTGCTGAAACTGAGGTCAAGACCGTACCGGTAGAAAATATACCGCCAGGCTGGAAGATAGCCGATATAGGTCCTCAAACAATCAAGAGGTTTTCGGAAAAACTCAAGCTGTGCCAAACAGTTTTCTGGAATGGCCCAATGGGTATCTATGAGCTCCCCCAATTTGCCGAGGGTACCAAGGCTATAGCTAGGCTTTTGGCTAGTCTTGATGCCACCACCATTATCGGTGGGGGGTCTACTGCTGAAATAGTAGACGAAATGGGGCTGGCTGATAAAATGACCTTTGTCTCCACCGGGGGTGGGGCTTCGCTCAAATTTCTGAGCGGTAAAACTTTGCCGGGACTTGAGGTATTACTGGATAAGGAGAGTAGTGGACGTTGATTTGAAGCTCTTAAAAGAAATTACTAGACCTTCGCCGAGCAAGATTGTGTTACTGGTCATTGACGGCTTGGGTGGATTGCCCAATCCCAAGACAGGCAAGACGGAGCTAGAGACAGCCAATACCCCCAACCTCGATGGGTTAGCCACTAAAGGTATCTGCGGACTGGCTGACCTGATAAGCCCGGGGATAACACCCGGCAGTGCCCCAGGCCATATGGCTCTGTTTGGCTATGACCCGGTAAGCTTTAGTGTCGGTCGGGGGGTGCTGGAGGCGATAGGGATAGATTTTAACCTAAATCCGGGGGATATAGCCGCTCGCGGCAACTTCTGCACTGTGGATGAAGGTGGCTTAATTACTGACCGCAGGGCGGGACGTATCCCTACCGAAAAGTGCACTCAGCTTTGCCAGTTGCTTGACGGGCTGCTAATAGATAGGGTTAAGGTTTTTGTCCGTTCGGTAAGAGAGCATCGCTTTATTGTGGTGTTTCGGGGAGGCGGACTTTCCCCTCTGGTCAGTGACTCTGACCCTCAGCAGGTGGGGATATCCCCCAAGGTGATTACTGCCTTAAACCAAGACGCTGAAAAGATGGCTGGCACTGCCAATAAGTTTGTTGCTCAGGCAAAGGTGGTTCTAGCTAAAGAGCACCCGGCTAATATGGTTATCCTGCGTGGTTTTTCCGAGCATCCTAATTTCCCGACGATGAGCGAGATTTATAAACTGAAACCAGCCGCCATTGCCAGTTATCCTATGTACTGGGGACTGGCTAAGCTTGTTGGTATGGAAATTCTGGAAACAGGAACCAGTATTGAAGATGAGTTTTTGACCTTAAAAGAAAACTATAATAGCTTCGATTTTTTCTTCTTACATGTAAAGCAAAGTGATGAGGCTGGTGAGGATGGTGACTTTGACCGAAAAGTCAGGGTTATTGAGCAGGTTGATAAGGCCTTATCTGGGCTTACAAGCTTAGAACCCGATGTCATTGTAGTTAGCGGCGACCATTCAACACCGGCGGTGCTTGGTGGGCACAGCTGGCATCCGGTACCAGTGCTGCTTTATTCCAAATACTGCCGTCGGGATAAAGTGATGGAGTTTCATGAGCAGGCTTGCCTTACTGGTGGTCTAGGGCGACTGCAGGCGAAGCAGATTATGATATTAGCTATGGCTAACGCCCTGAAACTAACTAAATTCGGGGCTTAGGGGTGCAAAATGCGTGTGCCTTTGATTGCTGGCAACTGGAAGATGAATACCACTGTAGGTGAAGCCATTAAATTAGTTAAAGAAATGCTGCCTAGGCTTGACGAAATTGACGGTGTGGAAAAGGTGCTCTGCCCGCCTTTTGTTTCATTAGCGGCGCTAAAAGAGTTAATTAAAGGGAGCTCAATAAAGTTAGGGGCGCAGAATCTATATTTTGAGGAAAAGGGGGCTTATACCGGTGAGATTTCCCCCTTAATGTTGGCTAATCTTTGTGAATTTGTTATTATCGGGCACTCCGAACGCCGGCAGTATTTTGGTGAAAGCGGGGAGCTTATCGGTAAAAAGGTCCTGGCAGCACTCAAGGTTGGGCTAAAACCCATTTTGTGCATCGGGGAGAGGCTGGAGGAAAATGAGGCGGGCAGGACAGAAGAGGTGGTAACTGAGCAGTTAAGGTCATCTCTGGCTGAGGTAAAAAAGCTGGACGGCTTAACCATAGCCTATGAACCGGTCTGGGCTATTGGTACTGGCAAGGCGGCTACTGGCGGGCAGGCAAATGAGACCATTAGTCTTATCCGCCACTTTATCTCCCAACTATATAATAGGTCAGTAGCTCAAAGTCTGCGTATTCTATATGGTGGCAGCGTCACCGCCAGTAACAGCAGTGAGTTTATAAAACAGCCGGGGATAGATGGTGCCCTTGTTGGCGGGGCAAGCCTTGACGCGAAACAGTTTTTGAGCATTGTTAAGCAAACCTCAGAGATTAGCCAAACAAGATGAACCATCTGGTAGCTATAGTTGGCCCTACCTCCATCGGGAAGAGTAAACTTGCTCTTCAGCTTGCCCAGAGCTTTAGCGGTGAGATAGTAAGCGCCGATAGTCGGCAGGTATATCGTTATCTGGATATTGGTACTGCCAAGCCAAGCCAGGAAGAGCTGGCTTTAGTTCCCCACCACCTGATTGATATAATTAATCCGAATGATGATTTTAGCCTAGCTCAGTATCAAGAGTTAGCTTATAAAGCCGTTGAAGGCATCCATAAGCGTAATAAGCTGCCATTGCTTGTAGGCGGTAGCGGACTCTATATCTGGTCAGTGCTTGAGGGATGGGTAATACCGGAGGTTCCACCTAACCCAGAATTTAGACACAGCCTTGAAGAGAGGGCATCCAAAGCTGGCGAGGACGGGCTTTATCAGGAGCTACTTTCGGTTGACCCAGTAGCAGCGCAGAAGATAGGTCGCCATAATATAAGACGCATAATAAGGGCTCTGGAGGTAGCAAGAAGTACCGGGATTCCCTTTTCTCAGCTTCAATCTAAGAAAGCACCACCTTTTTCTACGCTGATTATAGGTTTAACTACGGGTAGGGTAGGGCTTTACCACAGGATTGACTTAAGGGTTGATGAGATGGTAGAGCGTGGCTTAGTGGAAGAGGTTAAAAAACTACTGGATATGGGCTACGATTTAAGCCTGCCAGCGCTCTCTGGTATTGGTTATCGGCAAATCGGACTTTTCCTTAAAGGTGAGCTGCCACTGTCTTTAGCCATACAGCGGACTAAGTTTGAGACGCACCGCTTTGCCCGCCACCAGTATGCTTGGTTTCGCTTGCAAGACAAGCGGATAAAGTGGTTTGATGTAGAGGAAGATTCAGAAATTGCGGCTCAAGTGGCTAAATTTGCCGGCAGGTAGTAAACTGTGTTAGGGGAATAGCGATGAAATTTACCAAATTGCAGGGTACTGGGAACGATTTTGTACTGATTGAAGAAAGTAGCACAACCTCGGATTACACAAAATTGGCAAGAGCTATGTCCGACCGTCACTTTGGCATCGGTTCTGATGGTTTACTTGTGCTACTACCTTCAGCAGTGGCTGATTTCAGGATGCGGATGTTCAACCCCGACGGTTCTGAGGGAGAAGCTTGCGGTAATGGGCTCAGGTGTGTAGTTAGGTATGTTTATGATAAGGGGCTGTTTAGTGGTGGTGCTGAGAAAGTAACCATCGAAACGATGAAAGGCATAAGGAAAGCCAGGTTATTTAAAACTGGAGACAAATTAACTAAAATCCAGGTCAGTATGGGTTCACCAGAGTTTGGTGCTGAGTATCTTCCGCTGGTGCTTGGGCAGGGTGAGAAGGGGATAGTTGACATAAAACCAATAATGGACTACCCGGTTACTGTTGGTGATTGGAAACTACTATTGAATTTTGTTTCCATGGGAAATCCGCACGCCGTCCACTTCTTGAATGAACCGGTAGCTGATTTTCCGCTTTCCCAAGTGGGGCCGGAAGTACAGGAGCTGCCAATATTCCCGAATAGTGTAAATTTTGGCATTGCTCGTGTCTTGAGCCGGCAAGAGATAGAGGCACGGGTGTGGGAGCGGAAGGCAGGGGGGACGCTAGCCTGCGGCAGTGGTGCCTGCGCTATCGGAGTTATTGCTCAACTACGTGGTTACGTTGATAGCAATATAGAAATACGGCTGCCCGGTGGGAAACTGGAGGTGGAGTGGGATGGGCTGGGGGAGGTGTTCTTGAGCGGTCCAGCTGAGGTAGTCTTTACCGGAGAATGGTTAGGTGAGGTATAAAGAAAATGAGGTTATCAAGACGAGTCGAACAGTTACCGCCTTATCTTTTCGTAGAAATCTCAAGGAAAATTGCTGAGAAGAAGGCCAGGGGTGAGGAGGTAGTTAGTTTTGGCATTGGTGACCCTGATATCCCCACGCCACCCCACATAATTGAAAGGTTATGCCAGGCATCACAGGACCCAGCTAATCACCGCTACCCTGAAACCGATGGCTTACCTGAGCTTCGTAAAGTAATAGCCGAATGGTACCAGCAGCGTTTTGATGTTTCCCTCGATCCTGATAAAGAGGTATTACCCCTCTGGGGGGCTAAGGATGGTATTGCTCATATTGCCTTTTGTCTTATTGACCATGGGGATATAGCCCTGGTGCCTGACCCGGGTTATCCGGTTTACTCGATTGGTACCATGTTTGCCGGTGGCAGGTCTTACTACCTGCCGCTAAGGGAGAGAGATAATTTTCTCCCTGATTTAAGTATCATCCCTGATTATATTCTAAAGCAGGCTAGGCTCTTGTGGATTAATTACCCCAATAATCCTACTGGTGCCGTGGCTGGTCTTGACTTCTTTAACAGGGTGGCTCATTTTGCCCGAAAGCATAATCTATTGGTTTGTCATGATGGACCATACACCGAGGTTGCTTTTGACGGCTACAATCCAGTTAGTTTTCTGCAGGCGGATGGCGCCAAAGAAATAGGGATTGAGTTCCACTCCTTATCCAAGAGTTTCAATATGACCGGTTGGCGAATTGGGATGGTGGTGGGTAATGCCACGGTAATAAATGCCCTCCTAAGGTTTAAGTCAAACATAGACTCGGGTATCCCTCAGGCGATTCAATACGCTGCCATTGAGGCGTTTACCGGGCCTCAGGATTGTATTGCTGAGCATAACGCTATTTACCAGAGACGCCGTGACCTGATTATTGATGTCTTAAATAACATTGGACTTGAAGCTAAAACACCTAAAGCGAGTCTATATATTTGGGCCAAAGTGCCCCAGGGTTATACTTCAACGGAGTTTGCTACTGTTTTACTGGATGAAGTGGGGGTGGTAGTTACCCCGGGGACAGGTTATGGCAAGCACGGTGAAGGTTATGTGCGCTTATCCTTGACTATCCCTGATGTCCAGTTGGTAAAGGGCCTGTCGCTCCTGTCCAAATGGCGCAGTACTAGAAGCACCCTAAAGGTGAAGAGGTAACTTGACATAATAGAAAAAGGGGGTTAATCATCACCAAGGCTATAATTTCCACCGAGACGTCATCAGAGCGAGCCCTCTTGGTAGCGGTAGGGACTAAAAGGGGTTCTGACGGCTGGTCAGTTGAGGACTCAATGGAGGAGCTGGCCGAGTTAGCTCATACCGCTGGGGCTGAGGTAGTAGGGAGACTGATTCAACGTTTAGCTAGACCTTCAAAAACCCATTACCTCGGTGCTGGTAAACTTGATGAGTTATTAGACCTCAAAAGTAGTCTGGGGTATGATGTCGTTATCTTTGATGATGAACTTTCGCCAATCCAGCAGCGAAACCTGGAGGATGCCCTCAAGATAAAGGTAATTGACCGCGCCGCCTTAATTTTGGATATCTTTGCTAAGCATGCCAGGACCCGTGAGGGTAAATTACAGGTAGAACTGGCGCAACATCAATACCTTCTTCCTCGCCTTGCCGGACAGTGGAGCCACTTGGAAAGGCTTGGCGGTGGTATTGGCACCAGAGGCCCCGGTGAGTCACAGCTTGAGACTGACCGTCGCCTAATTCGCCAGAAGATACATCGCTTAAAGGCGGGAATTGAAGAGGTCAGAAAACACCGCAAGTTATATCGCCACCATCGTAAAGAGAGTGGTATCCCTATAGTAGCCCTGGTCGGCTATACCAATGCTGGTAAGAGTACCTTGCTTAATACCCTGAGTGGGGCTCAGGTTGCGGTGGGGGATAAACTCTTTGCCACCCTGGACCCAACCACCAGGCGGCTGGTTCTGCCGGATAAAAGTGCCATCTTACTTTCTGATACCGTCGGCTTTATCAGGAAATTGCCTCTGACAATTGTCACTGCTTTCAGGGCAACCCTTGAAGAACTATCCGAAGCCGATGTGCTTATCCATATCGTTGATTTGACCAGTCATAATGCCGCCGAGCAGTGTCAAACCGTAGAGGATATTCTTTTTGAGCTTGAACTTCATGACAAGCCCCGGGTTACCACCTTAAATAAGATTGACCTGCTAATAGATGATGGCACCGGCATTGATGAGGAAAGGGTGATTAACTCTCTTTGCCAGAAATGTGAAGTTGCCAGCGAAAACACGGTGGTCATTTCGGCATCAAGGGGCTGGGAACTGGAAAAACTCTTAAAGATGATAAGCCACCTAATAGCCCAAACCGCCAAAATCAGGGTATAAGATAATCTCCTCAAATGACGCACTGAGAGCCAAAATAAAGCCCCTAAAATTTCTTTCGAATGGTTTGATACCTTTTGAAGTAG
>JAUVZV010000042.1 GCA_030602375.1 Chloroflexota bacterium
GACTCATCACGGGCTGCAACCGCCTTCTGCCAGCTGGCCGGATTACCTATCCTTATCGCCGTAGCCACCGTCTTTGGCTCCTCAATAACGTAACCCCGTACAATTGGGGCAGCACCCTCAGCCTGAAAACCCATCATCCGAGGCCTTTTCTTTGCCCTACCTGCCCTATGATATTCAACAAAACCCTGCCAATAAGCAGTAATATTACCGGCGTTACCCACTGGAATAAAAAGATAGTCAGGGGCATCACCCAAACTGTCGATAATTTCAAAGGCAGCCGTTTTTTGCCCTTCAATGCGGTGAGGGTTAATTGAGTTTACCAGAGCAACCGGGTGCTTCTCCGTCAGAGCACGGACCAACTTCAGCGCCTGGTCAAAATTGCCATCAATAGCAATTATTTTGGCTCCATAAACAATGGCTTGAGCCAGTTTTCCTTGGGCAATTTTACCTTTAGGGATGATGATAACCGCCTTAAGGCTTGAGTAAGCGGCAAAGGCCGCTGCTGAAGCACTGGTATTACCGGTTGAGGCACACATTATTGCCTCAGAACCAGCCTCCAGTGCCTTGGCTACAGCCACCACCATACCCCGGTCTTTAAAGGAACCGGTAGGATTACACCCCTCCAGCTTAAAGTATAACTCCCCGCAACCAGCAAGCTTGGCCAGTTCATCAGACCTAACCAGTGGTGTATCTCCTTCCCCGATAGTGAATAAAGGCGTCTTCGGCGTAAGGGGAAGGAATTCCTTGTATCTAAGCAGAACTCCTGGCTTCAACCTTGTACCTCTTACCAATTCAAGGCCACTTAAGCTTCAACCCGAACGAAATTGCTGATTTCTTTCACCACAGAGAGGTGGCTAAGCTCTTTAAGCGCCTTTTGCATTGCCTCCTCTTTAGCAGGATGGGTCATAATCACAAGCTCAGCAGTCTGGGCGACACTATCCGCCTCTTTCTGGATGACTGAGGAAATACTAATTTGATCGTCACCTAAAACCTTAGAAATCTGCGCTAAGACCCCGGCACGGTCAGCAACCGTCACTCTCAGGTAATATCTCGTCTCAATCTCCGCCATCGGCTTAATGGTTTTGTCAGATGATAACTTCCACCGTACCCTACCCTCACCACCCAGCATAACATCCTGGGCGGCTTCAATGGTATCAGCAATAACGGCACTGCTAGTGGGCAGAGCACCAGCGCCCTCACCGAAGAAAAGCACCTTGCCAACAAGGTCACCTTCAACCAGAACGGCATTATAGACACCCTCAACCTTGGCTAAAAGAGATTCTTCAGGGATGAAAACAGGGTGAACCCTTACCTCAACCGATTTATCACCCTGCTTGGCAATAGCTAGTAGCTTAATAGCAAAACCAAGCTCTTGGGCATAGCGAAAATCACGACTGCCAAGCCTTGAAATCCCCTCACAATAAATATCATCCGGTCTTACCTGACAATTAAAAGCCAGGGAGGTTAGGATTGCCAGTTTATAGGTAGCATCTATCCCTTCAATATCATTTTCCGGGTTGGCTTCAGCATAACCAAACTCCTGGGCTTTCTTCAGTGCTGAAGCAAAGTCTATCCCCTCTCTAGCCATCCGGGTAAGAATATAGTTAGTGGTTCCGTTAATTATGGCGTAGATACCGCTTACCCTATTGGCGACCAGGCTATGCTGAAAGGGTGCAATTAACGGGATGCCACCACCAACCGAGGCTTCATAATGCAGCCCCACCTTATGCTGCTGCGCCAAGGACAGTAGCTCCACCCCGTGTTTGGCAATGACCTCCTTATTGGAGGTAACCACATGCTTACCACCAGATATTGCCCGCTTCAAATATTCTAGGGCTGGACTCTCGCCACCAATCGCCTCAATGACAATATCTATCCCCGGTTCAGCGAAAAACTCATCTTCATCAGTACTAAAGAGCCGAGGCTCCATCCTCCTTGCCTGGGGTCTTGCCAAATCCGATGGCAACACCTTTATTTTACGCAGTATGAGGGGACAGCCAACCTGTTCAGCCAGAATTGCCGTTTTTTCACTTAAAACCTTGGCTACTTGTCCACCAACCACCCCCAGCCCCATCAGCCCGATGCCAATACTTTGTTTTGCCATCACCTTAACACCTCAAGTTTAATCCCAGCCCCCGGCAGCCTTGTATACTGCCCAGTCTTTTTTCTCAAGCGTTAAATAGCTATCATCAATCTCATTTTCCGGGTCCTCGAGCAGCGAAGTCACCCACTCCTCTAGGGCTTTAGCCTTTAATATATCCCGGTCGCTTTCTTCAATCTGTCGATTATCATCCTTATCCAGAACCTTAATTAGCCAAAAACCACCCTTGGTCAAGGCGCCCTCATCCCTTATCACGTCACTCAAGGTATCAATCTCAAGTTCAGGGTCAAAAACAAACTCATCAAAAGTTGGGGTAACCACCCCCGGTGATATCCATCCCACCTTACCCTCATCCTCCTCAGCCCCAATCGCCAGAGAAAACCCTTTAGCTAAAGTATTAAAATCCTCGCCAGCCTCCAACCTCTCCCTTATCGCTACCGCATCTTCCTCGGTGCCAAGTAGGATTATTTCAACATTGGCACTCCTCATCTCCTCACTCCTGTCCATCACCTTAATTAGCCAATAGCCAGTTCTCTTAATCACCTCTTCATCATGAAGAGGCTCACTTAACACCCCTACCTCTAAACTGAAAGCATAATCGCCAAGCAGCGGAATACCAAGTAGGGCGGCTAAAGCCTCTTTGGAGTGCCAGCCAAGGTCACCACTCTCTAACTTGGAATAACCTTCTAGAGAAAGCTCCGAGGCTAAATCAGTAAAGCTCTCACCCCTCTCCAATCTGGCTCTAACCTCAGCTGCCTGGTTTTCGCTTTCAAGGAGCATTGCCAGAATATGTCTTTGCGGAGCCACAAGTGGCACCTGCTCATCAAAATATTCATCTTTAAGTCTCTCGGTAAGTATTTCGGCCCGGGCAATATCCCGATAATCCCTACTTAAAGGAGGGCTATTGCTTTTGAGCCTCTTATCAACCTCCCGGTTGCTGACAGCAAATCCCAATTCTTGAGCCTCTTGCCTGATTATCTCATTTCGCTCAATAATTTGCACCACCCCGTCAGCCTGACGAGATATATAATTATAGCCTTGACCTTGACCGAAGTATTTGAGCATCTTTATATAGTAATTCATGTCAAACTTGGTATCATTTACCCTAATCACCGTCTCATGGAGTGGTTTATACTGATAAATAAACCAGGCACTAGCCACCAGAGCCAGAACCGCAATAATAACAAAAAGCCCGATACTGAAGATAATACGCTGTCGCCTTTTTTCTCGTTGCCACCGGGAAAGTTGTTGCCTAGTAAATTCGCGCCTGGGTTTTACAATTTTCTTCGCCAAACCTAAACCTTCTCTAATTAAAATTACCCCTATAAGAACAGGTGTTTAGAAAATTTTATCCCTATAGTTATAACGCAAAAAGGCAATCTTTTCAATCGCAGCCTACCTAGGCTTCCTCTTCAGGAAAATGGCAAGACTTCTAATTTTCCCGACACCTTTTAGAGAGGAGGCCATAGCCAGAAGAAGGTTAGTGATAAACTCACGGGGGAAGGAACTTAAAGATATCGGGGTATTATTGACGTAAAGGATGACCCTTTCCCTCTGGGGTTTTATAAAACCCTCCTCAAGAAGACTAGCTAAACCGGCAATATCTTCCAGAGAGAATTGCCTGGTTTCAGTTTCAAGGTGTTCATCGGTGGCAATGGCGATAAGCTTCTTGACTTTGCCCAGAGGGGGACCAGCCTCACGGCGATGAACTTCAATCTTGGGGGCTTCATCCTGCTTAAAACCCTCGGCAAGAATAATATCCTGCTCCTCACCAAAGAGATAGGCTATTTCATCAAGATTAGGCTCCCGAGTTACAGGCTTTATCAGCACCAGCTTATCCGGGGAACTTAAGGCGGTGGCTTCACTACCTGCCTGAATATGGCGCCAGCTGTCCTTGCCCGGCTCATCAAAGACTATGCCCTCAGGGGTATGCTTAATGGTAGCCACACCATAGCCCCTTAACTTTAACTCGCCAACCAGCTTTTCAATTAGGGTGGTCTTGCCTGATTTTGACCGGCCAACAATTGACACTATAGGAGACATCTTAAGTTTCTCCTTTCCAGATTTAATCCCTTTCTCCAGTCTAGCATGCCACTAAGCCTTGGTCTACTGTCAAGAGAATGTTAAAATAACCATGATGATTAGAGAAAATGTTCAAAAAATATTAAGCGAGTTACCTCAAGGCGTTGAACTTGTCGCTGCAGCCAAAGCACGACTTCCTGAAGAAGTCCTGGAGGCAGTAAAGGCTGGTGTTAAAATCGTCGGGGAGAACTATATCCAGGAGGCAGAAAGAGCCTATGCCCTGGTGGGGAATAGGGCAAAATGGCACTTTATTGGACACCTGCAGAAAAACAAGGTCAAGAAAGCGGCAGCGCTCTTTGACATGATAGAAACTGTTGACTCTATTGAACTAGCCAAGGAAATCGACAAAAGATGTAGTCAAATTGGCAAGGTGATGCCAGTATTAATTGAGGTCAATAGCGGCCGTGAGGAGCAAAAAGCCGGGGTAGTACCGGAGAAAGTAGAATCGCTAATAAGAGAGATTTCGGGGCTTCAACATATAAAAGTAATGGGGCTAATGACAATGGGGCCTTACTCCCCAGACCCCGAAGATTCAAGACCCTATTTTGTCGAAACAAGCCAAGTTTTTGAAAAAATCAAAAAACTTAATCTGCCAAACACCGAGATGAAGTATCTTTCCATGGGGATGACCAGCTCTTACCAGATTGCCATTGCGGAAGGTGCTAATATGGTGAGAATTGGCACCAAAATATTCGGCGAGAGAAGTTAGGGAAAAACCCACAGCAAATAGACTTTATTTTGTCAGACTTCTACGGCTGATTATGGCGCCAAAACTCCAGCCCTTTGACGACATCACGAAGATTAACGCATGACTCACAGCTAAGATTTGCTTCCTTAAAGAACTCTAAGAGAACACCTCTGGCAAAAACATGGTGGGCTAACCTAGCTGGCTGGATGTCGGAAAGCCCGTCACCTATATATATTACCCGATAGCCCGCTTTGAGAAACGAGCTGGTATACGCCGCCTTGAAGCCGTCATCAAGCTCCCTGCCATCCGGCCCTAGATAACTAATACCCATACCGCTTAAGCTGAGCCGGGTTTTGGCGGCAAATACCGGTATCTTCTCTAAACCGAGCCTTTCTAAAATGAGCTTGATGTAAAAATCCAGACCATTACTTACGATGACAAAGTGGAAGCCATTTCTAGAGCAGTAATCCACTAGTTCATAAACCCCATCTCTTATTCTGGCGTTACTTTCGACAAACTTAATCAGGGTTTCCCCATCTTCTTTGACCATGGCGAAAGCCTCCCTGGTGAAACTGAGGACAGGCCTCTTACCCTCCTGATACTCATTAAGTAACTGCCTCCAGTCACTGCCAGTAAAGGCGTCCAGTATCTGGTAGCTGACATCCTCTTGGGTTAAAGTACCATCAAAATCAGATTGAATTAGCGTTTTCATAACTCAGGCACCTTCATCCTTATCGTCTTTAAATATTTTAATTAAATGCCTCAAACCAATTTGCCTAAAGACCTGATGGCGCAAAAATTTATGTTACCACATTTAAAGCTAGCTGTCCATAATAAAGTGTAGTGATTAGCACGGTAGAAAGGCATGGTCTATCTTATACCTTTGCCCTAATAAGCAAATTAAGCCCCTTTAAATTCTAAGTATATGTAAAACCCCACCCTAGCACTAAAATGCAAAACTACAGCATTTTAAATGTATTGGTGGATTAAAGTATACTTTATAGAACTAGGGAAAACTGTTTTTAAATAGGGGATTTGATGTTGTTGATGAGGCAATTGACAAGTCAGATAATAGTAACAAGTTGGCTTCTCGTTACCTCGATCTTCTGTCGAATTTACTAACTCAAGTAGATGAGCAATCGTGCAGCTACCCCGAACCAAGATTCATGTGGACAGTAAGACGTCGTTGACGTCTGGATGGGGTCATAACTGCTCTGCCTTGACGTATATCTTGTCTGGGGCAGTTTCAAAATACCTTAGTAAGGCAGGACACAGCCAGCCTTCTCCAGACTTGTCCGTTACCCTATACCAATGCCCGCCGTATTCTTCTTTCACCCACTCAAGTTCTCGCTGATAACCAGGGAAGGGTGCTGAAGAGAATATTAACCTGAATCCGCTCCGGGCACCCGGTATATCCTTGACTAAGTCATCGATCATCTCCGGAACTCCTGCCACGAAAGGTTCCCTATTCAATCCGACAGATTCATCATCAAATACCCAGGTGCCTTGATACCAATATGGTGTAATCACTGTAAGAATGTTGCCCATTTCCCTCCCTATGAATTCGTCGATAACAACAGCCAACTCGTCTGTCGCCCTGATTTGGGGAGAATGATCCCAGTCGTACTGTTTTGTTTCACAATGGATTTTTCCCCATCCAGTAAAGAGATATTTT
>JAUVZV010000022.1 GCA_030602375.1 Chloroflexota bacterium
TGAATGTTATCTTGTTTTCAGCTTTCTTACCGAAGACCACCTCCCTGTAATTAGCAGACTTCATCGTATCATGAGACTTCAAACACGATTGGAGGAACATTAGAGCATCAATTAGATTGGATTTTCCACTGTTGTTCTTCCCAATGAAGACATTTATATCCTGATTCAGTTCAAAATCGACATTTTTTAGGCTCTTATAGTTCTCGATATGCAGTTTCTTTATCTTCATCTTTCCTCCCCCTACCTAATTGTATTGTAGGCTTATGCCTGTCTCAGCAAACTTCCTTCAGCCCCTCCCCATACGGCTCTCTTATTATACCCCTCTCGGTGATGATGGCGGAAATTAATTGGTGGGGGGTAACATCAAAGGCGTAATTTAAAGCCTCAAAGCCCTCCGGGGCAATGGCTATCCCCTGAATATGGGTTACCTCATCAGGGCTTCGCTGCTCAATCGGGATCTGGTCTCCTGAAGAAAGATTTGGGTCAACGGTGGTGGTTGGGGCAGCAACATAAAACGGAATGCCGTGCTCTTTAGCCAGCACTGCCAGGCTGTAGGTGCCGACTTTATTGGCAATGTCACCGTTTAGGGCAATCCTGTCGGCGCCGACGATGACACAGTCAATTTTTTTCTGGCTCATCAAATAGCCAGCCATTGAGTCGGTGATTAAAACTGAGGTGATATTAGCCTTCTTTAGCTCCCAGCAGGTAAGTCGTGCCCCTTGAAGCAAGGGTCTGGTTTCGGTCACATAAACTTTTATCTTCTTGCCCTGCTCTTTTGCCCACTTAATTGCACCCAGCGCTGTGCCGTAGCCAGAGGTGGCTAAGGCTCCGGTGTTGCAGTGGGTTAGAATGCTAGAACCATCCCAAATTAGCTCTGAACCAAGCTGGCTTAGCTTTCTTGAGGACTCTACCTCTTCGGCGTGTATTTTCTTAGCTTCAGCAATAAGTAGCTCTTTAATCTCCTCTGCATCTTTGCCGGTTCGGGCTACTTTCTGCATGCGCTCAATAGCCCAGAACAGGTTCTTGGCGGTGGGTCTGGTGGTGGTTAGGGTCTTTGAGACATCTCGGAGCTTTTCCAGAAACTCATCTTTTGCTTTGGAGTTGATTTTCTGGGCGCCCAGAGCCACGCCATAAGCCCCGGCGATACCAATGGCTGGTGCCCCCCTGATTTTCAGTTCGGTGATGGCTGAGGCAATACCCTGGTGGTCGCTAAGCTCAATATATATTTCCTCCCCCGGCAGCCTGGTCTGGTCAAGCAGTCTAAGTTTATCCCCGAGCCACTTTATTGGTTCTATAGACATTTCTCTTCATCTACTCCTGATTAATAATATTATCACATTTGTTTCCTTGACACTGCTTTTAGAGTTAATGTAGACTTGTCCTGCTACTTTTCCCCACCATTTAAGCTAGATTAAGAGGAGTTAGTGATGGCTGAGGATTTGCTGGTTTCTGGGGAACTAAAAAGCAAGATTGGCGTTGAGCTTATATCTGGGGAGTATGAGATTGAGAAGGGGATGATACAGCGCTTTGTTCAGGCAGTAGATGACCCCAACCCCTTATGGCAAGATATTGCCCCCCCGCTCTTTGTTGTGGTTCTGGGCTTCAGTGAGTTTGATAAACAAATGGCGAAGCTAATGGGTGCCCGGCTTCATGGGGGCACTGAGTTTGAGTATTTTAAGCCGGTTAGGCCGGGTGATGTCATTACCGCTAGCAGAAAGATAGCTGATGTGCGTGAGCGGGAGGGTAAGAAGCTGGGTAAAATGGCCTTTGTCACCTTTGAGATAACCTATAAAAACCAGAATGGTGAGCTGGTAGCCAAGTGCCGGCAGACAGCAATCGGGTATAAACCTCATGAGGAGAAGAATGGCTAAGCAGCTCTATTACGAGGATGTAGATGAGGGCGGTGATATCCCACCCCTGGTTAAGCACCCTACCCCCCGTCAACTGGTGATGTGGGCCGGGGCATCGGGGGATTATCATGAAATTCATTACAATAAGGAGTTTGCCTTAAGTCGGGGCTTACCTGACATTATTGTCCATGGTCAGCTTGCCTGCTGTTTTCTGGGGCAGCTCATAACCGACTGGATTGGTGAGGAGGGTGTCCTTAAAAAACTCTCATGTTCCTACCGGGGGATGAATTTCCCTGGGGAAGATTTAATCTGTCAAGGGAAAGTTACCGGAAAGTATGTTGAGGATGGAGGACACTATATTGAGTGCAATATCTGGGCGGGGAATCCTCAGGGAGAAAAGACGGTACTAGGTACGGCTGTTGTCATGCTGCCAGCTAGAGGGCAAGGGCAGTAGCCTAGCATGCAATAAATGGCAAGAAGGATAGAATAAGTGGCGGACAGACTTAAGTGTAGAATCGACGTAATTACTGGTTCCGGGCAGGGGATTGGTAGGGCTACTGCTATAGCCATGGCTAAGGAAGGTGCCAAGGTAGTTACCAACAATCGCTTTAAGGGTACCGAGGGAGGAGATGCCGAAATTACGGCTAGAGAGATTACCGATATGGGCGGTGAGGTGGTACCCTGTTTTGCTGATGTCTCCAAGTTTGACCAAGCTGAAAAACTAATCAAGACTGCGGTGGATAACTTTGGCAAGGTAGATATTCTGGTCAATAATGCCGCCATTGTCCTTGGCGGTCACCCCTGGGAGATGTCAGAGGAGACCTGGGACCAGATGATAGCGGTCGACCTTAAGGGTGTATTTAACCCCATTCACTTTGCCTCAGGCATCATGAAAGAGCAGGGGTGGGGGCGGATAATAAACGCTGCCTCTCCCGCCTGGCTGGGCACTGTGGAGCGGATTGACTACTGTGCCGTTAAGGCTGGGGTGGTGGGTATAACCAGGGCGGTGGCTCGTGACATGGGTCAGCATGGTGTCACCTGTAACGCCTATTCCCCGAGGGCAGCGTCTCGCTTAAGCCTGCGCAAGGCTTTCCTCGAGAAGACGACCCGGTGGTATGAGGCGGGGCAAATTTCTAAGGAGAAGTATGAGGAAATTCTCCATCCACCAAGCCCGGATACAGTGGCAGTATTCTTAACCTATTTATGTACTGATGAAGCTGCCAATATCAACGGACAGGTGTTCTATGTTACCGACGGTGTGGTTGGGCTTATGTCTGAACCAGTAATGATTAACACTATCTATAATGAGAGGGGCATTTGGACGATTGAAGAGCTAATAAAGTGGGTGCCAACTGGAGTACTTCAGGGATACAAAAACCCGGCACCACCCAAACCGCAGAAATAAAGATATTTTAGGTTTGACTGCTTTGTCTCCCCTCTTTTGGGAAAAGAGGGGGACTTTGTTTTTTGGCACCTTGACTCTAAGGTTAATAATATTTAGACTTGAGTGGGGGTGGCTGGTGAAGGTTATTGGTCTTACCGGTGGCATTGGTAGTGGTAAGAGCACCGTCTCGCAAATACTGGCTGAACTGGGTGTGGTGGTCATAGATGCGGATAAAGTTGGACATGAGGCGCTCAAACCCGATACCGAGGTATGGCGCGAGATAGTGGTTGCTTTCGGTGAAGACATTCTTACCTCAACTGGCGATATTGACCGTAAGAAGTTGGCAGGTAGGGTGTTTAGGGATGCCTCCTCCCTTGCCCGTTTGAGTCGGATAATGCACCCCAGGATGTATGATATGGTAAGGGCTCAGCTTGAGGGGTATCGGCGGCAAGGGACAAATGTGGTAATACTTGAAGCACCGCTACTACTGGAAGCCGGCTGGACTTCACTGGTGGATGAAGTTTGGGTTACCCTGGCCTCTGAGTCCACAGTTCTAAAACGGCTTGAGCAGCGGTCTGAGCTCTCTGAGTCAGAGGCTCTGGCTAGAATAGGCTCGCAGCTATCTTTACTGGAGAGGATAAGTCGGGCCGATGTGGTAATCAATACCGATTGCGAGCTTAAAGAGGTAAGGGCCAGGGTATGGGAGCTGTGGCAGGGGCTTCAAAGCCCTAAGGCAAAGCGAGCTTGACACATTCGGGGGTAGTTGGTAGAATAACCCTTTTGGGAGGCTAAAGATTTACGCTATTATTGAAACCGGCGGCAAACAGTATAAGGTGAGTCCTGGGCAAACCATAGATGTAGATGGTCTGGCTTTGGCTGAGGGCAAGGAGGTTAAGCTTGACCGGGTGCTCCTCATTGCCGATGGTGACAGGGTAACCGTAGGTACGCCCACAATTAGCGGGGCCAAGGTAGTTGCCACCTCGCAAGGAGATTTTAAGGGTAAGAAGATTATAGTTTTTAAATATAAGCCAAAGGTGCGTTATCGGAGTAAGACAGGACATCGCCAGCTTTATACCAAACTGACCATAGATAAAATAGTTGAACCGACGGCTGAAGAGGATAAAGCCCCCAAGGTTAGCCGGCGCAAGAAGGTGGTGAGGGAAGATGGCGCATAAAAAGGGAGGCGGCTCCACCCGCTTAGGGCGGGATAGCCAGTCAAAGCGGCTTGGTGTTAAAAGATACGCTGGGCAGAGTGTCAATGCCGGGACAATTTTGGTTCGGCAGCGGGGCACTCACCTTCACCCGGGCAATAATGTCGGCGTCGGTCGTGACCATACGCTTTATGCCCTTATTGATGGCGTGGTCAAGTTCGAGCCGGCTTCTAATAACCGGAGGAAGGTTAGCGTTTACGCTAACTAAGTATTATGAAGCCGAAGATTCATCCCCAGTATTATACTGATGCCACAATAACTTGTTCCTGTGGCAATATCTTTACCACTGGCTCTACCAAGAAGACGCTGAGGGTTGAGCTGTGCAGTAAGTGTCACCCTTTCTTCACCGGGGAGCAAAAGATGGTAGATACTGCCGGCCGGGTAGAGCGCTTTAAGCGGCGCTACAAGGTGAAAGGTTAGACAAGTTTGACGCTAAACTAAAGGAGCGGGGTTTTAAAAACCGCTCCTTTTGGTCTATTAAAGGGGGTTTTACTTTGGCCAAGAGATTTTATTATGGCGGGCAGGCGGTTATTGAGGGGGTGATGATGCGGGGCAAAAAGTCAATGGTAACCGTGGTACGTCGTCCCAATGGGGAGTTAGCCATTGATGTTCAGCCGCTACCTAATATCTATACTGGCTGGGCAAGGAGAGCCCCTTTCTTGCGGGGTATCATTGTCTTAATTGAGGCTCTGGTGCTGGGGATTAAAAGCCTGCTTTATTCCGCCAATATGTCACTGGAAGAGGAGGAAGGGGAGATTTCGGGGGGACTGGTCTGGGCTCTGGTAGGCGCAGCTATTGCTTTAGCTGTTGTCTTATTCTTCATCGCCCCCCTGTTTTTGACTAAACTTTTTGCCCCATTTATTACTTCAGCTATCGTCTTCAATCTGATTGAGGGTGGCCTGCGGCTTTTAATCTTTATTGCTTACCTGGCGCTGATCGGGCTGGTGCCTGAACTTAAGCGGGTATTTTCTTATCACGGTGCCGAGCACAAGGCAGTAAATGCTTATGAGGAGGGAATGCCACTTGAGCCTGAGGCAGTAAGGGTGTTTAATACCGCTCACGTGCGCTGCGGTACCAGCTTTCTCTTGGCGGTACTGGTTATTGCCATTCTTGTTTTCTCACTGGTTGGTCTGCCGGCACTCTGGCTGATGGTACTCTCAAGGATTGTCCTTATCCCGGTTATTGCTGCCCTTGGCTATGAGTTTACCTACTTTGGTGCCAGCCACATTAGGAGTCGTTTTGCCAGAATCTTAATCGCTCCCGGACTTTGGTTGCAGAAGCTTACCACCCGTGAGCCTGATGAGAGTCAGCTTGAGGTTGCCCTGGTGGCACTGAAGAAAGTGGTTGAGCTTGACCAGCCTGAGGAGGTATCTCAAGCTTCCTCCTAGGAGTCTGGCTCTATATCTTTGCTGGTTAATTCTTGAAAGAAGCAGGTCTTATTCCCGGTATGGCACACCGCACCCAGAGGCTTACCTTTAACCAGAATAGTGTCGCTATCACAGTCCTTCCATAGTGAATATACTTTAATGCGGTTACCTGAGGTCTCTCCCTTATGCCAGAGCTCCTTTCGGCTACGGCTGTAAAACCAGACCTCGTCACCCGATGCGGTTCGCTTAAGAGCTTCCTTATCCATGTAGCCCAGCATTAGCACCTCACCGGTCTCAGCATCTTGAATTATGGCCGGGATTAGACCCTTTTCATCAAACTTTAACATTACTTACCTATGCTTTCCTCCATTCGGCTAATGGTAGCTAGTGCTTCTTTTAGCTTGATATCCCGGGTGTAAAGTGCCTTGCCTATTATCGCCCCCTCGGCACCGAGCCTGCTCAGCATCCTTAAGTGATTAAGTGTTGAAATCCCCCCCGCAGCGATAACAGGTAGTCTTATAGCATTTATTAACTCCGATATGGCAGCAAAATTTGGCTCAGTTAAGGTACCATCACGGTTTATATCAGTATAGATAAAGCGTCTTACCCCCAGCTTTATCATAGACTGAGCCAGCTCTATTGCCCCCAGTCCTGAATCCTTGAACCAGCCGTGGGTTGACACTATTCCTTCCCGGGTATCAATGCTGATAATGATAGCTTCATAGAATTTGGAGCAGGCCTCTTGAACCAGCCGGGGTTCCTCAATGGCGGCAGTCCCCAGGATGACACGGTCAACACCGGCTCTAAGTAGCCCTTCTATCGTCTCAAGTTGGCGGATACCGCCACCGAGTTGAACTGGAATCAGTAGCGCCCCGGCTATCTCTCTTATAATATCTGGATGTTTAATCTCACCTGAGGCGGCACCATCCAGGTCAACAACGTGCAATCTTGGTGCTCCCAGTGACTGCCAGTTTAAGGCTGCCTCTACCGGGTCTTCGGAGAAGACTGTTTCCTGCTCATAATTACCCTGGTAGAGGCGGACACACCTACCACCTTTCAAATCTACAGCCGGGATTATCTCTATTGTAGTCTACCCCTTTATATTTTTTTACTTTGGCGTGCTTAAAGATTAATGTTGGAGTATTTTCGCCACGGTCTGGCTTTATATGCCCGTTGCCATTTATTTTCTAGGATATCTAGGGCAATATTGATGAATTTCCTGGTGTCACTGGGCATTATTATGTCGTCTACATAGCCACGCTCCGCAGCATGGTACGGATTTTCATATAGGTCAGAAAATTCCTGGATTCGCTTTGCCTTCACCTCTTCCGGATTTTCAGCTTCCCTTATCTCCCGGGCAAAGATGACACTGGTGGCGGTGTCAGCACCGACGATGGTGGCTTGGGCGGATGGCCAGGCAAAGACGAAATCGGCACCAATACTCTTATCCAGCATCCCGTAGTGGGCACCGGCATAAGACTTCCTGATGATGATTGAAATTAGGGGCACCGTGGCATCTGCCCAGGCATAGAGCAGTTTGGCTCCATGGCGCAGGATGCCTTTCCAATCCTGTTCTGAGCCAATCATGTAACCGGGACAATCGCCCAAGGTTACTACCGGGATATTGAAAAGGTCGCAGAACCTGATGAATCTGGCTGCCTTATCCGAAGCATCGACCTCAAGAACCCCCGATGCCCACATTGGCTGGTTGGCGAAGATACCCACCGGGCGTCCACTAAAACGGGTAAAACCGATGATGATGCTTTTGGCATGCTCCCTCAATAGCTCAAAGAAGTAGCCGTCGTCAACTATCTTGGTGATCACCTGGCGCATATCATACGATTGGAATGGCCGCTCGGGCAGGATGGTATCAAGTTCAGGACAGGTGTGGTAGGGGTCATCCTTGGTCGTTGCTCTGGGTGGCGCTTCCTGGTTATTTGACGGCAGGAAGGAGAGGAGTTCCCTGGTCTTATCCAGGCAATCTTTATCATCCTCAGCGATGATATGGGTCTGCCCTGATTTAACCGCATGGGCTTTCCAGCCGGAGAGTTCCTCAAGTGAAATCTCCTCACCGAGCTGGGTTTTGACAAAGGCGGGACCAGCTATCCCCATAAAGCCGGTATTACGGCACTGGATAAGGAAATCCTGCATTACCGGGTGGTAGGCCTGTCCCCCCAGGCAGGGACCCATGAGCAGGGATATCTGGGGGATTATCCCTGAAGCCAGGATTTGAGAGCGGAATAACCAGCCGTAGGCCTCAAGGGTGTCCATTCCCTCCTGAAGTCGGGCGCCGCCAGAGTCATTGATGCTGATAAATGGCCAGCCTTTGTCTTTGGCAAAGTCCATGGCGTAGGCAAATTTCCGGCCATGGTACTCACCGAAGGTTCCAGCCATGCTGGTGTAGTCCTCGGAAGCAACCGTTACGTACCTGCCATTTACCTTGCCAAAACCGGTTATAATCCCTTCAGCGGGTATTTCCCTTTTATCCAGTCCAAAGGCGGTGGTTCTGTGTTTGACGAATAAGCCTATTTCGGTGAAGGTGCCGGGGTCAAAAAGATACTCCACCCGCTCTCTAGCTGACCACTGGCCCTTTTTATGGCGCTCTTCAATGGCCTTGGCACCCCCCATCTGCAGTATTTTCTCTCTTTTCTTGAGGTATTCTTCAATTCTTTCCTTAGGTGTTAGCATCTTTAATGTTTCCCTCCCCCTTCTTGCTTAAGATTAAGCTCATGTCTACAGGTGTAGCGCAGGCTTTATTATAGCACTACTACTTAAGCGACAACAACGCTTCCCTAATAGTTAATTACTTCACCGTTACTTTAAGAGTATTGACATTAGGGAGAGGTTGTAATAGATTAACTACGCTGTTTCTATTTGCTCTTGAAGTATACCAAAAGAAACCTGAAGGGAAGCTTGATGAATCTGGAAGGAAAGGTGGCGATAGTGACTGGGGGGGCTAATGGCATCGGCAGAGCCACCGCTCTTCGGCTGGCTCAAGAAGGGGCAGATGTGGTCGTGGCTGATATAGATATGGAGCGTGCCGGTGAGGTTGTTGACCAGATAAGAGCATTGGGTCGTCGGGCACTGGCAATAAATGTGGATGTGACCAAGAGTGACCAGACGGAAGAAATGGCTAAGGCTGTACTTCGGGAGTTTGGGCAGATAGATATTCTGGCTAACATTGCTGGAGGCGGCCCCCGGGACAGACGAGCCCCCTTTCATAAATCAACCGAAGAAGTCTGGGATTTTGTAATTGATTTTAATCTGAAAGGGGTGCGTAACAGCACCCGGGCGGTAATCGAGCACATGATAGAAAGAAAAAGTGGCAAAATCATCAATATCGGCTCTACCGCCGGGACGATGGGTTCGACAACCAAGATGATGGCTGATTATGCTGCCGCCAAAGCGGGGGTCATTGGCTTTACCAAGTCGCTGGCTAAGGAAGTAGCTCAGTATGGCATAAACGTTAATTGCATTACCCCGGGACCGACTGCCACTGAGAATTTCCTTTCCAGGAACCCTAAGGAGGTAGTCGAGAAGCTGGCGAGTACCATTCACCTGGGCAGGATGGGTAAACCTGAGGAAATAGCCAGTATGGTTTCATACCTTTCATCAGATGAGGCTGCCTTCATCACCGGCTCCAATATTCTTGTTGATGGTGGGGTGAGCCTGGGTTTCTAGGAGTTAACCCGTTGTGGGAGGTGGGGATGTGAAGAGATTTCTTATCTTATGCCTAGCAACCATAGGGGTATTGGCATTAACATTTGGAACTAACTGCCAGGAGAAGACCACCCCAGTGGTGGAACCAGTCCCCGAACCGATAGCGCCAGCTTTGCCAGCTTCCTTGAGCGAAACCACCATAGCCAAAAGTGTGGATACATATAATCGTCCAGTAGTGAAACGTGATTCCTTCTATGATGATATTACGACGATATATTGCTCTGTTAAACTTTCTAATGCCCCTGATAATACTGAAATAAAGACGGAGTGGATATATCTCGGTGAAGATGAAAAACTGATAATAAGTGAGGAATCATTACTTAGAAATGGGACTTGCTATGTTTGCTTTGAAAAGGGGCAGCCTTTCGGGGGTTGGCTTTTAGGGGACTACGAAGTTAAGCTCTGCTTGAATGGGGAAGAAGAGGTCGTGCTTCCCTTCAGAATAGTAGCAACGCCTCCTCCCCCAGAGGTCAAAATGCTACTGGTTTCCGCATCGGGCTATGTGAGCGGGACACAATATGAGCTTAATGGAACAGCGTTAAATAGGGGTAATGTCACGCTTCACGATGTTCAGGTGGAAGTGCTCTTCTACGATGAGAATGATAACCTCGTTAGAACCGACACTACTCCTCTTGAACCGAGCGCCCTGCCCCCTGATGAGAAGGCACATTTCTGGCTTAGGATATTGGACTCACGGCATCAAATCAAAAGCTACTCTTTGCGCTTTGTTCTTCCCTCGGGTGAAGAAATTAGATATGAATGGCCATAATTCTTGACCATTCAGATGCGAAGCTCCCCTTGGGGTCAATTGTTCTTATCACAAAAAGTTTTGTTGACTTTTCACCAAAAATGCGGTTAAATTTCGCCACATGGCGAAGATAAGACTTGGCTTGGGCTTGGTTTTACTACTGAGCCTGCTCGGCTCAGTGAGCCTGCTTGCGCCAGCTCAGGCTAGCCCGGACGAAGTAAAGTGGTTTCGGGTTAATATCCCCACTCAAGGTAAGGCAGGTAACTGGGTACTGGCTTCAGGCTCGGATGTACAGCACCCCACTTTGGCTATTGATGGTACCCTTTATGCTTACGGCAAGGGTCTTAGTTATACCCTGTATAAGTCCACAAATGGCGGATTTAGCTGGTCATACTGTGGCCGTGTTAGCGATGCTATAGTTGACATCGCCACTAGCCCCAATGACGCCGGCGTTGTGTATTACGCCACTGAATCAAATGTCTATAAATCTACTGATGGCGGTAATAACTTTACCAGGCTAGCAGGTAGCCCAGGTGGGGCGGGTGCTAATAATGTGGAAATCACCTCCATTGCTGTTGCCCGACTTAATAGCCACCACATTATCGCTGTTGGCACCAGAGACAGTGATGGTTCCGAGTACGGTGGTGTCTATATTCTGGATGAAAGTGCACCCTTTTCTGACTGGGTGGATACAAACCTCGCTAGCTATGATGTCTATGCAGTGGCTTTCTCACCAAACTTTGCCATTGATGGGCGGCTTCTGGCGGTAGTTACTGATGAGACTGATACTTTACTTACCGCCATGGATGGTTCTGGCTGGGGCAAAAGTATGGCTGATGCTAGGCTGGATAAGGATAACTCGGGAGTCCCAACCCCGGTAGCAGTACAGAACCAAGCGGCGATTGCTTTCCCGAATGATTACAACTCCAGTCTCACCAGTGGCAATTGTGTCCTCTTTGTGGCTATCAATGCCGGCGCTGACAATGGTGATGTCTATGCGATTTACGGTGTCCAAGCACCGGGTAGCTCAGTTGCCATTGACCTTAATATTGGCTCTGGCTACGGCTTAAGCAATGTGGATGTTACTTCTTTGGCAGCTTGTAGCAATGCGGCTACGGCTAATATACTGGCTGGTGCTTCAAGTAGCAGTCATATCTACCGTAGCATTGATGGTGGTTTAAACTGGACAAGGAGCCCCAAACCGCCAACAGGGCAGTCTGAAACTTATGTGCTCATGGCTCCCGATTTCCTCAGTAGTGGCCGGGCATATGCTGCCACCACTGGCACCGGGAGTGCTTTCTCTTACACCGTGGATAGTGGCTCAAGCTTCAGTCAGATTGGCTTGATTGATGCCGCTATCAATAATATCATTGACTTGGCCTTCTCTTCGGACTTTGGTCAGGACAGTACCTTGTTTATGCTTACCCAGGGTGCGGAAGAAAGCCTGTGGCGGAGCTCAGATGATGGTGCCACCTGGGAAAGAATATTTACTCGAACCTTAGCTTCAGCCAACAACCTGAGCCTCATTGAGCATTCTCCGCAGCATGCAAGCCAGGTGCTATTTATCGCTGGCAGTAGCAGTGGCAATGCGGCGATATGGAGGTCATCTGATAACGGTCAGACCTTTTCTTTGCCCCAGCCTGCCCATGACCCGGTTAGCGGGGCTGGTATCACCATCAATGCCTGGGCTGTGGCTAGTGACGATGCCCTATTTATTGGCAGCTTTAATGGCTCAAACGGCCTGGTTTATCGTTCCTCAAATGGTGGCTTAACCTATTTCATCGGGGCGGTGGCTGGTAACCAGTCACTAAAGTCAATAGTGCTTTCACCTAACTATGAGCAGGATAAGACCATTCTGGTGGGGAATAATAATGGCGGAGTCTATTACTCCAGTGATAATGGTACCTCATTTGAGATATTACCGCCGGATGCTACCTCACCACCCCTAACTGGCTCGGTAACTGTGGCTTTTGACCCACGCTTTAGCCTTAATAATACTGTATATGCCGCTAGTTCAAGTGCTGATAAGGGTATTTACCGCTTCCTCATTGGCTCAAGCTCTGCCTGGACCAGTATAGATCCAACCCTACCGGCCGGAGGTATGGTCAGTGGACTAGTAGTTTCAACCCAAGGTGTGCTTTATGCGGCTAACTTTAAAGCTGGTGGTGGACTGGAGCGCTCTCTTAACCCAACCTATTCACTGGGTCCGACTTTCGAGACAGTAACTCGAGGCCTTGATGCCGGTGCCATACTAAGTGGGCTCTGGCTTCAAGATAACAGGTTGTGGGCGGTTGATAGTGCCAATACTAGGCTTTTGACTTTTATTGATAGCTTAACCCTGCCGGTAACTCTCACTTCACCTCCCGATGAAGCACCCGGCGTAGGCACTGTTTTAAATTACACCGTCGGTGATGTTAGCCTGGATTGGGAGACGCTTCAGGGTGCTACTAGCTATAAATGGCAGCTTGACTATGACACTGATTTCTCCACCGTTCCCAGCGGGTTTGAGGGGACTACCCGAGCCACAAAGGCTAAATTGCCACAACTTCAGCCAGCTACTACCTACTACTGGCGGGTGAGGGCAAGCGTACCAGTATTAAGCCCCTGGTCGGCCAAGTGGTCGTTTACCACCAGTCTTGACACTGAGGTTATTGCTCTTAAGCTTCATAGCCCTAAAGCTGGTGCTAGTGGGGTAGCCATAAAACCACTTTTTCAGTGGAGTGCTATCGCCGGGGCCGAAGTTTATGAGCTGTTGGTATCCACCGAACCCAACTTTCCTAATCCCATAATCTGGAAAACTGGTGACTACGCCCTACCCGATACCGCTTGGCAGTGTAATATAGCTTTGGATCATGATACTGCCTATTACTGGAAGGTCAGGGCTTTTGGCTCTGGTACTCACAGTGCTTGGAGCGCTGTCGGTGCCTTTACTACCGCCTCCTCACCAACCCTATCAACACCTCCCTCGGAAGTCCCATCCCCACCATCCCCGCCGCCGTCAGTCTTACCAGCCCAAGAGACCACTCCTGATTGGTGGCCGTATATAATTGGTGCTCAGTTCCTCATCATAATACTGCTGGTATTTATCATCCTGGCACTGATACTAACCATAAGGCGGATTTAGTCCGCAAGGGGAAATTAATGCTGATAGTCAAGCAAGATGACCTGGGTGCTTGAGGGCAGGTTTGACTTGTTTAAGGATAGTTTTACTTGTGACTGGACCTCTTTGGCACCTATCTCTTTTAAGAATCTTTCCACCGGTTCCAGTTCCCAGTTAAGTGCTGGGGTTTTGTAGTGCATGGGAATTACTACCTTCGGCTCAAGCTGCCGAACTACTGCTGCCGCCATCGAGGCATTGATGGTGTAGACTCCCCCTACCGGAAGCAGGAGAATGTCAACATCGCCAATCTCCTCCACCTGCTCGGCAGTAAGCACATGCCCCAGGTCACCAAGGTGGCATACTGATATCTCATCCAGTTCGATAAGATAGACGGTATTCTTGCCTTTCTTTTTGCCACCCTCTTTGTCATGGCAGGTAGCAGTTCCAATAATCAAAACGTCACTGAGTTCATACTCACCCGGCCCATTAATTAAATGTGGGTCGCCATCAATGCCCTGAATATAGGAATGGTCAGAGTGGTCGTGGCTTATAGTTACAATACCGGCAGTGGGCTTGCCCAGTGAGTAACCTAGGTCGGGTGGGTAGGGGTCAGTGATAACTGTAGCCTGCTTACCTTTCAGTCTGAAGCAGGAGTGACCTAACCAACTAATATCCATTATCCAATAGACCTCTCTAAATATAGCATAGGCGAGTTTAGTGGTCAATTGATAATTATTAACTTAAGGCAGAAGTCTTAATTTCTCTTGACAAGTAGTAGCTAGAAATGGTAACTTAGATGGTGATTAGCAGTCCAAGCTTGAGAGTGCTAACTGGAGGTTGAGATGTTATCTCCTAGAACGGCCACAGTGCTCAAGACCGTAGTCAGGCAGTACATTGAAGGGGCAGCACCGGTACCATCGCAGAGTATTGTTGGTGTAGGTGGCCTAAATGTAAGTTCAGCCACCCTTAGAAATGAAATGGCCTACCTTGAGAAAGAAGGCTATATTATCCGCCCCCATACCTCAGCCGGGAGTATACCCTCGGATAAAGGCTATCGTTACTATGTTGAAACTCTGGGGGATATTGAGCTCCCCCTACCTGAGCAGCGTTTGGTAAGTCACCTCTTCCATCAGGTGGAGATGGAGCTTGAGGAGTGGTTGAGTCTTACGGCGAGACTTATTGCCCAATTGGTTCAGACCGCGGCTGTGGTTACTACCCCGAAATCAGTAGACTCTAGATTAAAACACCTGGAGCTGGTTAGTTTACAGGAGTCCTTAGTGCTGCTTATTCTTGTCCTTCATGGAGCTAAGGTCAAGCAGCAGTTAGTGACTTTTGAGGAGGTCGTGTCTAGCGGGGAGCTAGTGGTGATGGTAAATAGGCTAAATGCTGCTTATTCTGGCTTAACGCGCTTACAGATTCAAGCTAAAGAAGTGGAACTTTCCCCCACTCAGCGGCAGATAACTGACGCTGTGCTCAATATGATGGAAGCTGAAGACGAGCGGGAATATGAAGAACCTTACCTTGACGGTATGCACTACATGCTTAACCAGCCGGAGTTTAGCCATGGTAGGCAGCTACAAACCTTGATGGAGCTGATCGAGCATGGAAATCTGCTTAAGATTATTGCCCCTCACTGGTTGGCTCCTTCCGGGGTGCGGGTAGTTATTGGCAGTGAGAATGAGGCTGAGGTTATCCGTGACTACAGTGTGGTCATTAGCC
>JAUVZV010000033.1 GCA_030602375.1 Chloroflexota bacterium
CAAGGTTGTCCATCATGACAAAGGTAGCTTTGGAATTGGCAGGTTGCCTGTCTCCCGCCTTCCACTTCTCCACAGTGTTATGGCTGACGTCAAGCTCGTCAGCTATTGCAGCTAGTGTCCAGCCTTTCTCTTCAAGTAGAACTATTTTAGCTTGAACATCATTCATTATTGCTGATAATAGCATACGTTGTATGGCATTGTCAATATGTTTTATAGGAAAATTTTTAAGTATCTTGTAAAAATAACAGCAAAAGGTATTGACTAACCCATACATTGTATGGTATAATAGTCATAGAATGAAGAGTTAAAGTCAGCCCAGTTTGGCTGCTTCCTCCCTGACCAGGCGCCTTATTCTTTTATGGACTTTTAAGACCTCATCCAGGTCCTTTTTACCCTCAAGCCAGTGAAAGTAGCCCCGGTCTCCCTTACCGCCCGTTTTCTCTTTTTCTTTTACTTGCTTCTCCACCCCACTTCGGTGACCCTCAGGCCACGCCTCCAGCACCTCTTTGAGGTCACTAAGTAAACTTGAAGCCAGGCTCATGGTGGCGTAGGGTAGGGCATACTCATTGGCATTGAAGGCAATGGCAAGCCCTCCTCCATCATCTACCTCTTTGAGCATCCGGAAATCGGTAATGCTGTCGCCAATAACTACCCAGCTGGGAAGTGGCTGGTGGTGAAGTTCGGCAAACCTATTGAGGGCTGCAACCTTACGCCGTCCGCCTCGGGGCTTTACCTGTGAGGCTACCTTACCGGTTTTTGTTGACGGCAGTTGCTGCCAGAAGAAGCGGTCTAGGTTTTGTTTAATCTTCTCCTCATCAGTCGGTGGATGAAGTGCTAGAATATCTTCCTCAGCCTGCCTAAGGAGTTTAAGGTCTTCCCTCTCCAAGCTTTGCCTGAGCTTATCCAGTGGCAGTTGGGTGCAGGCGACATTCTGAGAGGGTATACCTAGTCGCTGGGTAATACGTAAGGCATACTGTTCATAACTGGTGCTGATGCAGAATACTTGCCAATCTCCAGCCTTAAGCCAGGAGACAAGTTCAAAGGCGCCTCCGGTTAAGCCAGCTTTACTGGCTAAGGTCTTGATATCGTCTTCCGAGATATTGTGCAGGATAAGGAAAGGGACGATAAGCGCCAGGGTATCGCCGGGCTCGTAGCCTTCTCTTTCTTCCAGTGTCAGCAAGTCATCGTAATAGCTTATAACCTCAAAAACCTTATCCCCATTGGGGGAAAGCTTCATTAGTTCATAGGCGTTATCTTGGGGTGAGAGCGGTCCTTCAAGGTCAAAGCAGATAAAGTTCATAGTTTGAGACCCTCTTTCACTATTTCATCAATCTCGCAACTTAGGTCATACCCTTTAATTGGTCTCCCAGTAGCATCAACAACTTTCTTCTCTACTATCTTAACTTTACCCTCGCTGAAAGCCTTGATGGTGGAGGTTATCAGCGGAAACTCTCTGGCTAGCCCGTGCTGGCGGATGAGTCGGAAAAGCGGGTTACTTTCACCTTGCCCTTTCTTAATCTCTTCAACTGATTTTTTATCTACTTCCGGCCAGTATTTATCAAAAGGTTCGCCCTTAATTGAGAAGGTGCAGTAGGTTACCGGTGGTCCCTTATCCAGCTGGGGCGTTACCAGGTGTATCATAACCCCCGTCTCTTGAGCCTTACTCTCAATTAGCTGCCAGATTACCTCCTTAAAGGTTCCGCTGGGCCCACCCGGGACTGCCGGGTGAAGGTTAATCATATTGTATCTTGAGCACATCTCCCGGCCAACAATTAGCATATAGCCGGCAAGGACACAAAGCTCAGACTTAAAGCCTTCAAGCCGCTTCATCACCTCCAGGTCATATTCAAGCCGCCACGAGGGTAGCGTCTCGCCTTTCTCTTTTGGTAAGGTACCCATTTTAGATTTAAACTTCTGGTAGGAAAACGAGACCAGGGGAATAGAATATTCCCCAACCAGTTTGATAAAGAGGTCGCTATCTTCAGCTTCACCTTCCTCACGGCTGCAGAAGACAAAAGCAAGCTTAGCCTTGATTTCACCCTGCCTGATGCTGCGATAAACCACCTTAAGTAAGTCTCTGGCGGCTTTATCTCTGCCTGTGGAAAACCAACCAAGCTGATACATCAACTACGCCTGCTAAGATTATTTTTCAGCCTTGCCCAGGTACTGGCAAAATGGCCCAGCGGGTTTGACATGTGGCCAAAGATTTTGCCTTGGGCAAGAGATTTTAGAAATTCCTCCCGGCTATTAAATTCGGGCATCTCGATATAGGCATTGCCGATTTCTCCCAGGGTGTGGGCATCACTGCCGGCACTGCCGGGGATACCGTATTTCCGGGCAAAGTCCCGGGCTCTACTTGAGTCCCAGGGGAAAGGACTTCTTGAGTTGAATACCTCGATAATATCAATTTGGTCCAGTATCTTTTCTATGATTTTGGGGCCCAGACCAGTACTTCTGATTGCATCAAAGGGGTGTGGTATGCATACCAGTCCGCCTTGAGCCTTGATTTTGGAAATTGTCTGCTCAATAGTGAGACCGCTGGGTACGGTTTCCTTAAGAAACATACCCATAATTTCGCCATGAGGGGTCAGGATTTCCTCAGCCACGATTGTGCGAAAGGGAGCGATACGCTGCATTTCTAGTGCCCCCTCAATGGTGCCGTGGTCGGTGATGGCAATACAATTTATACCTAGCTCTAGACAGCGGCTGATAATCTGGTCTAAGGTGGTTTGGCAGTCAATCGAGTATTCAGTGTGAATATGCAGGTCGGCTTTTAATAGTTCATCTTTCATCTGCCAACCCTCTCCAGATAGCTACCGGTACGGGTGTTAACCTTGATAATATCCCCCTTATTTACAAACAGTGGCACCCGGATGGTAAGGCCGGTTTTAAGAGTGGCTGGTTTAGTGCCGCCGGTGGCGGTATCCCCCTTGAATCCAGGTCCGGTATCAGTTACCTCAAGCTCAACGGTAATTGGTAGCTCAACACCCACCAGCTCGCCTTTATAGCTTGACACCTCCAGGGATATGTCTTCTTTCAGGTAGTTAGTAGCATCACCCAGTTGACTTGAATTTAAAGGCATCTGTTCGTAGTTTTCTTCGTCCATGAAGTAGTAAAAGTCACCGTCGCGGTAAAGGTACTGCATTTTGCGAAAGTCAAGTCTCGCCCGAGCGAATTTTTCTGTAGCTTGGAAGGTTCGCTCAATGGTGTGACCGCCACGGATATCACGCAACCTGAGCCGAATCTGGGCACTACCGCGCCCCATTTTGATATGCTGGAAATCTATAATCTGGTAGAGTTCGCCATTAAGTTCAATAGTAATCCCTTTTCTCAGTTCACCAACGCTTATCATGTCTTGCTCCAGTAGTGTTTATTTTCGGGCTTTTGAAATTAGCCGCAATTTGCCATCTTGGAGTACTACTGTATCCTCAATCCTCACCCCACCCCACCCGGTAAAGTATAAAGCAGGCTCAATGGTGAATACCATGCCGTTTTGGAGTTTCCCTTTTGAGTCTGGGGCAAGGTGTGGTTGTTCGTGAGCTTCAAGCCCGATGCCGTGACCCAGACCGTGACCGAAGGCGTCGGCATAGCCTGCCTCTTCAATAACTGTTCTGGCTGCTTTGTCAGCGTCCTCACCGGTCATGCCCTCTTTGATTAATGCTATTGCCGTAAGCTGTGCCCCAAGCACGCTGTCATATATCTGGTTGAATTTATCATCGGCTTTATCCAGGCAAATGGTGCGACTTACATCACTTGAGTAGCCTCCTACTCTGGCACCAATGTCAATTATTATCGGCTCCCCGGGCTTAATTGTCCGTGATGAAGGCTGGTGGTGGGGCAGTGCCGAATTTGGGCCTGAGGCGACAATAACCTCAAAGGGCAAAGCCTCACTGCCATGCTGGCGCAAGAATTTCTCTATCTCCCAGGCTGCTTCCTTTTCGCTCATATCAGTATGAATCATATCTTGAGTATATTCAAGAGCACCGTCACTAATTGCTGCCGCTTGGTTGATAAGCTCAATTTCCTCCGGCTCTTTTATCACTCTAAAGGATTCTACCAGTCCATCTAAAGGGGTAAGCTTAGGACAGGACTTAAGTTTATTCATTATCTTAGTTAGCTGCTTATGGATAGTGAAGGTGATGTGCCTTCCTTCAAATCCAAGGCTCTTTAGGCTTAACTTGGCCAGAAGTTTGGGCAGCCAGTCTTCCATGTTAGCGGAAATCTGGAAGAGTTCATAGCCCGGTGCCTGAAGCTTGGCTTGCTCTAAATAGCGAAAGTCGGTGGCTAGAACCGCCTCTTCTTGAGTAATTAGTAGCCAGCCACTTGAACCGGAAAAGCCAGAAAGGTAGAACCCATTTTCCGGCTGGGAGATTAATAGAGCGTCAATCTCCTCGGAGGCTAATTTTTGTCGTAGACGCTTGAGTCTACTCTCCTGCTTCAGGCTCATCACCCTCTTTCTCTGCCATGGGGTGGGCTTTGAGGTATATCTTTTTTGCCTGGCTTCGGGTGACGTGGGTGTAGACCTGGGTGGATGATAGACTCGAGTGCCCTAAGAGTTCTTGGACTACCCTTAGGTCAGCCCCACCATCAAGAAGATGGGTGGCAAAACTGTGCCGCAGCAGGTGTGGATATACCCTTTTCCCGATCCCGGCTCCTTTGGCGCATTCTTCTATTATCTTCTGTACCCTGCGTTCGATAAGGCGTTCCCCCTGGCGATTAATAAATAGGGCGCTAGATTTTTTCTGACCCAGCAGCTTTGGTCTACCCTCTTTTAGATAGGAAGCGAGGGCACTTGCTGCTGGCTTACCCATCAGCGCTACCCGTTCTTTAGAACCTTTACCCCAGACCCGGATTTCGCGGCTGTCAAGGTCAAGCTGCTCTAGGTTTAATTTTGCCAGTTCACTCACCCGCAACCCCGAGGCATAGATAAGTTCTATTAGCGCCCGGTTGCGCAGTCCCTGCGGCGTGGATAAATCGGGGGCTGAAAGCAGCCGCTTTACCTCTTCTATGGTTAAAAAAGAGGGCAAGCGCTTGTCCTGCTTGGGGGAAGAGGTCCCTTCTAGGGGGTTTTGTGACAGAATCTCCTCCCGCATTAGGTAGCGGTAGAAAGAACGTATTGCCGATAGCTTCCGGGCAAGGCTCGCCTTGACAATGCCTCTATCGGTAAGTCGGGAGAGGTAGTCACGCAAGATATGCCTGTCTACTTCCTTAAGCGAATTGACCCCCTTATCTCTAAGGAAGTTTAAAAAGTCAATTAAGTCGCTTGAGTAGTTACGCACCGTATAGGGTGAGGCATTTTTCTCCACCTCAAGGTAGCTGACATACCTGTTAAGGACTTCCTGCATTTTTAGTCCTGCTTTATCATCCCTTTATACTGGCACTGGGTGCACTTTACCCATTTACCCCGAAATTGGGTCAGAAGCCCGCCGCATTTGGGGCAGGGCTGGGGGAGGGGTCTAAAATTAGTGGCAAAGTGGCAGTTGGGGTAGTTACTGCAGCCGTAAAATAGGCGCCCCCTTTTGTTTCTCTTCTCTAAGATGGGACTGCCACAATCCGGACAGTTAACACCAATCTCAACCCGAAGGGATTTAGTGTACTTACACCCGGGGAAACCGCTACAGGCAAGAAATTTCCCGTAACGCCCCAGTCTTATTACCAAGCTCTTACCACATTCGGGGCAGACTTCCTCGGTTTCTTCTTCGGGTAGCTTTATTCTCTCCATCAGGGAAGCATTCTCAAGGCTTTTGCGGAAGGGTAGATAAAAATCTTGGATGACGTTTACCCAATCCTTGTTTTCATTGGCAATCCCGTCTAGGTCATTTTCCATTTGGGCGGTAAATCCAATGTCAACAATATCGGGGAAAAATTGGATGAGGAGGTCAGTAACAATAAAGCCCAGCTCTGACGGCTGGAAAACCCCTTTTGCCTTGGTCACATAGCCCCGTTCCTGGACAGTAGCTAGGATTGGGGCATAGGTGCTGGGGCGCCCAATACCCTCTTGTTCCAGCGTCTTAATCAGTGTCGCTTCAGTAAGGCGGGGTGGTGGTTGGGTAAAGTGCTGCTCCGGGAAAAGCCCTAAAAGCTTGAGTGCATCACCTTTCTCTAGGTGGGGGAAGGGCGCGCTTTTGCCCTCCTCATTTTGAGCCTCATCTTTACTTTCAGTATAGAGAACCATGAAGCCGGGAAAAGTAACCTCGGAGCGGGAGGTGCGGAAAAGGTAGGAGGTCTCAGGTTTTAGGCATCTGGCTTCAATGTCAACGGTGGTGTTATCAAAAGAGGCGGCTTGCATCTGGCTTGATACCATCCGTTTCCAGATAAGCTGGTAAAGCTTAAACTGGGCGTTTGAAAGATATGGCTTAACCAGTGCTGGTTCCCGCCAGACCTTAGTCGGGCGGATGGCTTCGTGGGCTTCCTGTGCCCCCTTGATACTTCTAGTGAAGCTGCGGGCGCGTGGCGGCAGAAACTCCTGACCATATCTTTCGGCAACGAACTCTCTGGCTTCAACTGCTGCCGAGTGGGAGACGCGGGTGGAATCAGTACGCATGTAGGTAATAAGACCGACCCTGCCCTCATCACCAATGGGCAGGCCTTCGTAAAGCTGTTGGGCAATAGTCATGGTAAATTGAGCGCTGAAATGGAGCTTGCGCCAGGCTTCCTGTTGCAGGGTGCTGGTGATAAAGGGTGGGGCTGGCTGACGGGTTACCTTTTTGGTGCTCACTTTGATAACCCCGTAGCTAGCCTTCTTTAGCTCTTCAATAATCTTGCTAGCCTCTTCTTGATTGGGGATAGCCAGTTTTTTGCCATTAATTAACCCGATGAGCATCGTTCTGAAGGCTGCTGCCTCGGTGGGTGGTGTCTTACTTAGCTCAGCCTCAATGGTCCAGTATTCTACGGGGACAAATTTTAAAATTTCCCGCTCGCGGTCAACGATAATCCTCACCGTCACCGACTGAACCCTACCGGCAGATAGACCCCTCCTTACCTTGCGCCACAGCCAGGGACTAATCTTGTAGCCTACCAGCCTATCCAGGACACGTCGTGCTTGCTGGGCATTAACCAGCTGCATATCTATAGGACGGGGATGGTCAAAGGCTTTCTTTATTGCCTCTTTGGTTATTTCATAAAAGATGACGCGGCGGTATGGGGTATGGTCTGATTTGGTTACCTTAGCCAGATGCCAGGAGATGGCTTCGCCCTCGCGGTCTGGGTCGGTGGCTAGATAGACGATGGATGCCATCTTAACCGCTTGCCTAAGCTCGGTCACTATTTTCCTTTTCTCCCTGGGCACCACATACTTGGGGGCAAAGCCCTTCTCAATATCTATCCCCAGTTGACTCTTGGGCAGGTCTCTAATATGGCCCAGCGAGGCTTTTAAACTATAGTTTTTGCCTAAAAACTTACCCAGTGTCCTTGCTTTGGCTGGTGACTCAACGATAACCAGGTTTTTCTTCATTTAGTCCACCTTTACCTGATACTCCTCTCTTAATTCCCGTGCCAGGACATAATTCATGGCCCCAACCTGTCTTACCAGACCTTTAAGTTCCATCATTGCCAGGTTGCTGCTGACGGTTGAGGTGGGTAACCCGCTTAGACGGCAAATCTCGTCAATATGGGTCGGCTCAGTGCTCAGCCGCTCAAGTAGCTGGGACTCGGTTTCAGTAGGCGGTATAATCTGCTTCATTTCTAGCTGTTGGGCTAGCGAGGTCAAATTTAGCTCTTCTAAGATGTCGCTTGAGTTGGAAACCAGCTTGGCTCCTTCTTGGATAAGGTGACTGGTGCCCCGGCTTTGAGGTGAGAGGATACTGCCCGGAACAGCAAATACCTCTCTATTTTGCTCTACTGCCAGGTTGGCAGTAATCATCGCCCCGCTGGTTTCACTAGCCTCGGTGACTAAAACCCCGAGGCTTAGCCCGCTCATGATTCGGTTGCGGCGGGGGAAATTCTCTGCCCTGGGGCGGGTACCCAAAGGGTACTCGCTTATTAAGGCTCCTTGCTCCATAATGCGCCGAGCAAGGTTAGCATTCTCGGCAGGGTAAACGATGTCAAGACCGCTGGCAAAGACAGCAATACTCCTGCCACCGGTCTCTAAAGCGCTCTGGTGGGCTACAGTGTCAATCCCTTTAGCCAAACCACTGACGATAGTTATTTTGCTTTTTGCCAGGTCAGAGACTATCTCTTCGGTCACCTGCCTTCCGTAAACAGTAGCCCGGCGGGTGCCTACCACCGCCAGACACCATTCATCCTCGGGAAGTAGCGTCCCCCTGATATAAATCAAGGGTGGGTAGTCATATATTTCTTTTAGCCGGGACGGATAGCTAGGGTCATGGTAGATAAATACTTTGATGCGGTAACGGTCTAGTTTTTCCATCTCCTCGTCCAGGGAAATCTTTGACTTGAAGCTAGAGATGGCATTAATTGAGTTATGGTCAAGCCCGGCATGCCTTAATTCGGCTGGTGTTGCTCTCCAGGCAGCCTCAAGACTGCTGAAGTGGTTGCAAAGCAGCATCATCCTCACCCGTCCAATGCCGGGGATGAGACTGAAACCCACCCAGTATTTAATCTCTTTGCTCGCCATTTTAAGCCCAGTGCCATTCTAGCATAGGGGTTGATGAGTGGCAATTTGGTTTTGTCAGGTTGAGAAAGAAACTTAAAAAGAGGGGTAAAGTTCCTCTTGGACACCCGATAAATTATTGGCGGAGAGGGTGGGATTCGAACCCACGGTCGGAAAATCCGACACGCGCTCTCCAGGCGCGCCTGATAGTCCACTCCAGCACCTCTCCAAGTTTAGGACTGGCGGAGAGGGTGGGATTCGAACCCACGCTCCACTAATCGTGGAGACCGCTTTTCGAGAGCGGCACCATAAGCCTCTCGGACACCTCTCCTTAATCGGATTTTACTATAATTTTAGGCAAAAACCAAGACTAGGGGCTTAAGGTTTTCTGGCACTTACTAGGTAACTATCGCTTTGGTCTTCAATTCTTGTATTGGTAAAGCCAGCGGCTAGCTCGTATAAATAGAGAGTTAGGGAAACGATGCTAATGAAAATTGAATTATACATTGAGGACCCTGCACCTGAGGCTTGGCAAAAGCTGGGGGGAGATAGTCGAGGCGGCGAAAGGGGGCTAAATGAAACTTAGAAGAAGGAGATTAGGCCAATACCGATGCTGGTTATGCGGCAAGGATCTTGAGATAACGACGGCTCCATACCAGCGGAACGACAACTGCCACTGTGAGGAAGAGGGGCTGCCGGGAGGCGACTGTGTGCCTTATGGCTTGACCCAGGCAGAAGTGGAGAAGGCCAAACAGGAATATGCACGGACTCATAGGGAGTCGTCATGACGACTAGAGTAATTCAGGCCAGGAACAGGGGAGAGGCCATGGCTTACGGCAATAGGGCTAGGGCACTCGATATTCTGGCCCAGCGACCCGTTTGGGCGTGGCTGCTGCCCTGGAATGTGAGAACCTGGCTCCATTTGCGCCACATAGTCAGGGACTGCGCTGCCTTTCTCAGGGTTGTGGGAAGGGAGGACATGTTGTGAACCACAATCCAAATAACCCGAAGTGGATCGAGAAAATAAAGGAGTTAAAACCATGATGAATAACGAAGCGGCAAAGGCACCAGCCACTACCATTTAACGGTAAGACTGATGCCCTTGGTCGTCCCATCATTTCGCAACTCAAATCTATTCGGGTCTTAAGGTTGGGACTCGAGTTTACTCGTCTTTTGAGACCTTGTCAATACCACTGTATCACACACTTCGTCAT
>JAUVZV010000002.1 GCA_030602375.1 Chloroflexota bacterium
GGATTTGGCACCAATACAAGCGCGGGCAGCTCCCGCTAGTCGAATTCCCGATACCGGTCCTAAGGCAAAGATCAGCTTGTTATCCGGGGACAAGGGGGCAACCCCTGGCTTAAGCTCCTTCAATAGATAGTAGGCAATAAACCCGGCGCCACCTAGATAGCGCCTCAAGACTAGTTCGTCGAGTGTCTCTACCGAGTAACTATTATTAGATAAGTTCACCCTCAGAATTTTACCAGTGTAACCACCAACAGTTTGTTCCGCAGCCATTATTAGTCACCTCCTTAGGATCAGCTTTTCAGACCTTCATAATCAGGTCCATACCGATAGGCGTGGGATAGCGTGTTATTTCGCCCATATTTTTGATACTCATGATAGTAGGGATTTATATACTCCCAGACTATCTCTTTATTACGGTTTACCTCAAAGATGCGACCGTAGTCACCTTCACAGATTAGAATATTACCATTGGGTAACCGTTGACAATTACCCTTAGTGGGAGCAATAAAATCAACCGCGCTGGGTTCATCATACCACCACACTACCTCCCCAGTACTGCGGTCAATTTCCAGAATCCGAGCACGTCCAGCTTCATAACCGATGATGTGTACACCAGCCTCAAAAATCAACAAGTTCCCGTTGGCCAGCAGACAGGCATTGTGTGGATGCACTAGCTCTGGCCACTCCCCGAAGCGCCAATCAATCTTTCCCGTTTCTTTATTGATTAAGGCAATTTGGCTAGTCCTCGTAAAACTAATTAAGATATTATCATCATAAGTAACACTTAAGGAGTTAGCCTCGCTCCACTGGTTGCGAAAGCATATTGAGCAAATTATATCCACCTCAGGGTTCAGGTGTTCATATGCCTTCCATTCCCAGACCACTTTGCCAGCGGGGTTAATTTCTTGAATAGCATCACCCCACATAACACCATCTTTTTCAGTGTTGGGTAGACCACCCTTGACTTTTTGCGCCATCTCCTCAGGAGTCTTAATCCATCGCAGCACCAGGGTATTGCCGTTTGGCAGGCGGGAGAAGGCATGATGCAGGTATTGGTCTTCATACTTCCAGACTAGATTACTGTCCCTACCCAGCTCCAGTATGCTGCCCCCAGCGCCATCAAAGTCACCAAGCGGGGCATTGGATGTCTTGGCAGCATAAAGCAGGTTACCATTGGGCAGCAGTTCTCCGTAACTGCCAAGTTCAACAGGCATTTTCCAGATATGTACCGGCTGCCCTGCCATGTCCACCAGGTACACCTCCCTGCCACCTAATGGAGCAAATAAGGTGTATCCCTTGTAAGCTTCCCTTTTATATAAAGATAACCCTGACGGTTTAACTTCCGGCATGAAATCTACCCCTCTTGCTAGTATATTTACTTTAAGTCACTTAAAAGCTTCTGGTCCATATAGACGATTTACCCAAGCTAGTTTCCCCGGGTCAAGCTCTTTCCCCTTAAAGCCCGGATAGTCTGGTTGATAGCGATAGGCACGAAACAGCATATTGGTAAACCTTAACTGCGGAACTTGGACGTGCATTGTATATTCTATCCCTGCAGCTATGGGGTGAGGAGCAAAAAAGGGACTGGTATACTCCCAGACCATTTCTCCATCCATGGTAACTTCAAAGACACGTCCTTTCGTCCCTTCACACACCAGTGTGTTGCCATTGGGTAACCGCTGGCAGCCAGAGATTACACCAGCGTAGAAGCTCTGAGGTGGGTTGGCTTTATACTCCCACTCAATCTTGTTGGTCGACGGATTTACCTCTACTACCCGAGAATAACACATACGCGAGCCATTTAGACGATGACCACCATTGTCATATAGCAGAATGTTCCCATTATCAAGCATGGTGGCATCATGCTGGTGAGCTATTTCACCCGGTCCCCACTGCCATTTTATACTGCCACTGGACTTATCAACAATACAGACGGTGCTGATATTGCGAAAGCTTAAGAGGATGTTGCCGTCTGGAAGCTCAAAACAACTATTGAGGTGTGTCCAATCATCACGAGGGCATAAGGGGCAGATCTCACTCACTTCAGGGTCTAGATGCTCATATGCTTCCCATTCCCAGACTACCTCACCATCGGGTGTGACCTCGCTGACACCATCAGCAAATATCATCCCTCTGTCCTCAGATCCGGGAATGCCGCCCTTGACTCTTCTAGCTATCTCATCAGGCACACGCACCGCCCTACAGTAAAGCGTGTTGCCATTCCTCATCCGGAAAAACGAATGGTGTTGACGGATATCTACGTATTTCCACAAAAGGTCACCATCCCAATCGACCTCAAGCAGTCCGGCACTTAAACCCCACTGTCGTGGCAGGTCTGGGCTATCCTCCTGACGGCGTTGTGCCATGGCATAAAGCAGGTTACCGGATGGCACAATTACACCGTGATTACGGGGTGAAGCCGGCATCATCCATCTATGGACATAATTACCTTCCATATCAATGAGCCATACATCGTTCGAGGTAAAGGGGTCAATTAAGGTATAGCCCTCAAAGGCTTTACCCCGCTCATAAACCGTCACCCGGCACCTTTCACGTAGAATTCTCACTCTTAGCTCCTTTGCCTCTTATTGGTCATCTTAAAGCCTAGGTTACAGCTTCCTTTACTGCGTTTTCATCCTTTTCCTTGTTGCCGAAAACAAGCAATTATGTTTAGGATTATTTCCCCCAAGGCCTCTATAAGCTATTACTGGGGCTATCTCCCCGTCACCATTCCCATGGTAGTCGGCAGCCACGTGGCAATCTCGGGGACGACGGTCAGGATAACCAGGAATATCACCTCAACAATAACAAAGGGGATAACACCCTTAAATATCTGCCCCACGGGGATATCTTTAGCCACCCCGGCGATGACAAACACATTCATCCCTATCGGCGGGGTAATCTGCCCCATCTCCATCATCACCACCATTATCACCCCGAACCAGACACCGTCAAACCCCAAAATGACAATTGTCGGCCAGAAGATAGGCAGGGTGAGCAGAATCATGGGGATAATATTCATTAGCATGCCAAGTACAACATATACGAGTAGAACCAGGGCAAGAATAACGTAACGGTCTACCGGCAGTGCGCTTATATATGCCGCCGTCTCCAGCGGGAGTTTGCTTGTTCCCATGAAATAGCCAAGAATCATGACACCAATCAGGGTGACCAGAAGCATTCCTGAAGTCCGTGTCGAATCATGGAGAGCTTCACGTACCGTTGCCCACTTGAACCTTCTCTTGACGAGTATCATAAAGAACGCACCAAGGGCACCAACGGCTCCGGCCTCAATCACGGTGAAGACTCCCCTGTAGATGCCGCCGATAACCAGCAGGAACAGTACTAGCATTGCCCAGGTTCCTTTGAGGGAAAAGAATTTCTCCTTCCAGGTGGTTGAAGGTCCGGGTGGACCCAGCTTTGGATTAAGTTTGGAGCGAATGGTGATGGTAATAATAAACAAGCTAGCAAGCATTATGCCTGGAATAATGCCGGCGATGAAGAGCACCGCTGTTGATACCTCGGTTATTAGGGAGTAGAAGATGAAGCCCATACTGGGGGGGATTAGTATACCCAAGGTGCCTCCAGCGGCAATGCAGCCGGTAGCCAGACTATTATCATATTTGAATCTCCGCAATTCCGGCAGCGATACCGTGCCCATGGCAGCCGCTGTTGCCAGGCTATCACCACAGATGGCGGCAAAACCGGCGCAGCCACCGACCGTGGCTGAGGCGAGCCCGCCGGGCAGCCGACCCAGCCAGGTGGCGCAGGTGTCATAGAGGTCGCGGCTGATGGCGGCATGAAAGCAGAATGAGCCCATGAGAAAGAAGAAGGGAATCACCACGACGAAGTAGAAAGTTCCCTGGTAATAGGGCCTCTGCATCAGAAGGCCAAGACCGGCATCAAGACCCATAAAGTACCAGGAACCAATGATGCCGATAAAAGCCATGGCGAAAGCAATCGGCATCCTGGCGAATAAAATTACCATCAGCAGGAGAATACCCAGCACTCCCATAATCAGCGGATTAATTGGGATCTCGACATTAAGCGAACCCCAAACCAGAACGCCGGCGAGAGCCAGACCGAGGAGTATCCAGAGTGCCTTCTTACCCCCCTCGGCTATAGCGGCGTCAGTGTGGCGGAAAATCTGGGCTACTATTATAATACAGGTGAGCGCCACGCCAAAAGCGGCGACAAAGACAAACGGGTAGATGGGTATGTCTAATACTTCAGCACCCAGGTTAGTCTTTGAAATTCTGATTGCCCAAACTGTGCTCTGCCAGGCAATCAGTGTCCAGACCATCAAGCCTATGACACCGGTGCTGGCATCAGTAACATGCTGTACCCATTTGGGGAACTTGCCCATTATTAGGTCAACCTTGACATGATGCATGGTCAGGGTGACCCAGGGTAAACCAAGAAAGGTGATAAAACAGAGCAGGAACTGCTCCAGGTCCTTGGTGCCGTATAAACCAATATCAAAGGCGTTGCGGGCTATAATATCAGCCACCATAAAGATGACCATGAAGAACAATGATGCCATGCCTATATAGATACCAACTCGGGCAATCGGCCTCATTGGTACCTCAATAGCATCAGCCCATTTGGACAAAAAAGTCACGCTTATACTCCGTTGACTTAAACTTAATTATAAGTTAACGTTTTTAGGATACACGGTGGATATAAAGATTATTAGGGGCCACAGCTATGCGGGCTAGCTAGCCCGCATAGCCATAATCCCTTTCACCAGTTTCTGCTTAGTCCCATCCCCCGGGTCGGCGAGGGCTACCATACCGGCCGGCATAGCCAAACCAGTCCGGCTCTTCCATCGGGCTAGCTGTATAGCGATCTACGTGCGTACGGTACGCGGCAACCATTGCCTCAGCCTGTTCCCAAGCTAATCCGTTGTCCACAGCCTGTTGGTACCATATTTCATAATTTGGAATAGCCCCTTCGAGCCACCTTGCCTTCTCGTCTGGAGGCAGGGTGTAGAAGTCGTCACCCTTCTCCTTAAACCACGCCAGATCTACCTCTGAACCGTGGTCCAGGGTGGCACCGATAATTAACGAATAGGTGTGACCCGCAAAATTCTGGTTGATGACGTCCTGAATGTCTGCAGGCAAGCTCTCCCAGAACTCTTTGTTCATCGACGGGTTGCAAACTGAGAAATTCAGGTCGCAGATGGTATGGTGATGCAGGTACTCAGCAGTGCCAAATGACCTCAAAGGTGCCCAGGGCCAGATGCCGCCTTCAATGACACCCTTCTCCAGCGCCAGTACCGATTCTGCCATTTGGATGAGCATCGGGGTAGCACCCCAGTTTTCCAGGCTGGTCAGGTGAATCAGGTTTTCGCCGGCGATAATCCTACCTTTCATTTCCTCCATTGTTTTGATAAGCACTGTCTGCATATGAAGGTTTTGCACGGCGCTTGAATGGGTGGTCAAGTGATGGACAGCTTCATATTCCTTCCGGATTGGCTCTCCCAGTGGGTCAGTAGTAATGAAATCGTAGGCAGCGAGGCCGTATATTGCTGCTGAGGCACCGGCAAGGAAGGGCAGCCAGAGCATTTCAGTAAAGGGAAAACGACCCGCCATCACGTGAGCCCAGACCTCCCCCTGCTGAGTCATCCCTGCCTGGATAGCATCGAAGGCTTCCCTATACTCAACCAGAGCCTGTCCATTGTAGAAGACATATTCTACCCTGCCATCGGTTAGCTCCGTAACCTTTTCACCCAGCACAGCCTTGCCATCATAGAAGGACGGATGCATCAGAGGATAGCAGGGGCCGTCTTTGATTTCGAAGACTTTCTCTGGAGTCGGTGTTGGGGTCGGGGTTGGGGTTGGGGTTGGCGTTGGCGTTGGTGTTGGAGTTGGTGCCGGGGCAGCACAAGCGCTTATCAAGGGCAGAGAAGCCAAGACTATAGCTATCAGAATACCGCTACTAATTTTTAACAGCTTTCTGTGTCGCACTTTTTACCACTCTCCTCCTTAATGTTCCTTTACCTAAAGAGAACTATTAACTATATTGTTTCTCTATATATCACCCCCCTTCGCTACTGGTTTAAACATCCGTATCAAAGAAGCACAATCTTTCGGTCATTCTACGTACTTAACATGGATTTGTCAATACCCCGATCTAAAATCCTTTACCGTTTCCATATTGTCAAAATTTCTGTCTTTTTTGAAAGTAAGCAGGCCGGCAAAATGGTCACCCTACCCGGTACCGACTTACGATTTCCTCGTTTAGTTCGACTCCTAGCCCAGGCTCCTCGGGTACCGTAACAAAGCCATCGATGGCTTTTATTTCCTGCCTAGTAAGTTGCGTTCTTATTGGGGTCTCTTCAACACAGTACTCAAAAACAAAGGCACTCTTTCGAGTTGCCAACCAATGCAGACCGGCAGCCAGGTTTATAGGTGTTGAATAGAAGTGGTTGACCACCCTCAGACCACGAGATTCAGCCATATCAGCAACCTTTCTGGCTGTAGTAAAACCATTCCTTGCCAGATCGATTTGTGCAATATCAATGCCACCGCGTTCAATCAAGTCCCGCCAGGCATGTATGCCAGCTTCCCCTTCTCCGGCAGCAATCGGGATATTTGACACCTGGCTTAGTTCCTTGTAACCATCCAGGTTATCCTGCTCGAGCGGTTCCTCCAGCCATAATATGCGGTATTGCTCAAACTGCTTGGCACGTATCTTAGCCGTCTTGGTATCCCAACAGCAGCCGGCATCAATTAAAATATCATTCTCATCTCCAACACCTAGCCTGGCACCCTCGACTAGGTCCAAGTCTATTTCCTCACTCTCGCCCATGGGTTTCCAGCCAAACTTCACTGCCGTAAAGCCCTGATCTACCCATCTCTTAGCTTTTTCACAAGTTACCTTGCCATCATGACCAAAAAGGTCGCTGGCATAGGCCCGAAATTTTTTATGAAACGCTCCCCCCAACAACTGATAAATAGGCTGTCGGTAGTACTTTCCGGCGATATCCCACAGTGCCATGTCAATACCACCTATGGTATGGACAACCACCGCCCGTCGGCCGTAGTAAAAGCTCCTTTGATACAGTTTTTCATTGATAACCTCAATGTCCAGTGGGTTCATTCCCATGAGTAAGTGTCCCAACCCGGAGGCAATGCTGCTGCTTAAAGGCGCCTCAACAACTGCCTTAGCAACATGGGCAGAGGAGTCTACCTCACCGATACCTACAATCCCTTCATCAGTATGGATCTTTATAATGCATGCATCTTGGGCTGAAGAAGCCTTGTCTTTGACTTCTGGTAACCGAACCTCGATTGCTTCTATTTCTGTGATTCTCATCACTTCCTCCTTATTTCCCCATCTTTTGTACTTTGCGGATAGCTCTGATGAAAAGTACCGGGTTTCATTCCTTGATAACTTATTATATAACACGCTTCTAAGCCTTTGTTAATGTTCACCTTCTCTATTTGTGTGCCATTTGATATATTGGGTTTTTTCTTTTATCATTTACTATCGTTAAGTATAGAGGTAGTTCAAGGATGAGGAAGCCTGACTTTTCCAGAATGAGAAAAACCCTTCTGCTCGAGGGTGAGCCGGACTGTGTCCCCCTTTATGACATCGTAGCCAAGGAGGTGAAGAGTGCCTTTCTCGGTAAACCGGTAACTGACCTTAAACAGGAAGTAGAGTTTGTTGTTGCTGCTGGCTATGACTTCGTACCGCTTCAAATAGGATTCCGCTATTTTCTGGGCATAACGCCAGCTCTTTGTGCTGGGGAGCAAAAAACTGTATCAAGTAAGAAACCTCTACTCAAGGCAAGTATGGCTCGATACAGCGTGTTTACCGACGCCGACACGGAGAGAGACTGGGCGGAGGAAGGTGAGGGGGTGATTACTAACCTGGATGAATTTGAAAGCTTCCCTTGGCCAAATGCTGAGGACTTTGATTATTCCATTTTTGAGGACATCAAGAGCTACCTGCCTCAGGGGATGAAGGTTCTTGTTGGGTTGGATGGGGTATTTACCCCCGCTTGGCTACTAATGGGAGCTGAAACCTTCTATCTCTCGCTGGTGGACAATCCTGAGCTGGTAAAGGGAATGTTTGAGAGGATTGGAGCGATACAGCTTGAGTGTATCAAGAAAGTGACCAGTTTTGACTGCGTTGGTGTTTTGCGGTTCAACGATGATATCGCCTCCAATCAGGGACTACTAGTTTCCCCGAATCACCTGCGAGAATACTTTTTCCCTTGGCTCAAGCAAATAGGTGATATCTGCAAAAAACGAGGTCTGCCTTTTATGTATCACACTGATGGCAATGTGGTGGAGGTTCTGGAGGACATTATTAATGCTGGCGTCAATGCATTACACCCCATCCAGCCAAATGCTATGGACATCGGCTATCTCAAGAAAAAAGTAGGGGATAAGCTATGTCTGGTGGGGAATATTGACATGGATGTGATGACCCGGGGGAACCCACAGGAAGTTGAAGAATTGGTCAAAAGAAACCTGAGGGAGATAGCACCCAGTGGCGGCTATATTGTTGGTGCTTCAAACTCGGTACCCGAGTACATTCCTCTAAAGAATTACAACGCCATGCGCAAGACAACACTGAAGTATGGCCGCTATCCAATTTCAATATAACTTATAGCCCACCAAGGTGGTGAGGCTACTTTCTAATCCTACCTTATTTGGCATGAAGCAGCTAATTTATATGTGTCAGCGGATTAAAAGGTGAATTGTGCTGATGAAAACCTTAGTTTGCATGTTACTAGGGGAGTGTGTATAATTCTGATTGCCGTATGAACAGGATTGAAATTTATCGAGGGTGGTGTAAGAAATGCGGCATTTGTGTTGCCTTCTGTCCCCACAAAGTTCTGGAGGCAGACCAAACCTCGTATCCCGTCATAATGGATCTTGAAAAGTGCACCGGGTGTAGATTGTGCGAGATGAGATGCCCCGATTTTGCGATAGTGGTGTACAGAGATGAGAAAACTCACGCAAGAGCAGGTGCTTCTGCAAGGCAATGAGGCCTGTGTAAAGGGTGCTCTCATGGCTGGTTGCCGCTTCTTTGCTGGATATCCCATCACTCCAGCGACAGAGGTCATGGAAATTATGGCCCAGGAGCTTCCCAAGGCTGGGGGGGTCTTCATTCAAATGGAAGATGAGATCGCCAGCTTAGGTGCGGTTATCGGTGCCTCTCTCGCCGGTGCTAAGAGCATGACAGCCACCAGTGGGCCCGGGTTCTCCCTGATGCAGGAGCACATTGGTTTTGCCTGCATGGCTGAGGTCCCCTGCGTTATTGTTGATGTGATGCGGGCTGGTCCGAGCACTGGCCTTCCCACCCAACCATCTCAAGCTGATGTCATGCAAGCTCGTTGGGGGACTCACGGCGATCACCCTATTATTGCCCTTGCCCCTGCCTCAGTTTATGAGTTCTTGGAGCTAACTATCCAGGCCTTTAACCTCTCGGAGAGATACCGCACACCAGTGATTATACTTGTTGATGAGGTAATAGCCCACTTGAGGGAAGGGATTATCTTACCAGCTTTAGGGGATATAGAGATTGAGGAGAGGCCCCAACCAAAAGTTCCACCTGAGTGGTATCTTCCCTATGGCGACCCTGGTAGCGGTGTCCCACCCATGCCGCCATTCGGGGAAGGATATCGTTACCACGTAACAGGTTTGTACCATGATGTGCGAGGTTACCCTACCACCCGAATAGATGAAGTCGAGCCCTTAATTCGGCGACTTTTCTCCAAGATATCAAAGGATTTCGAACGTTTACAGTGGTTTGATTCTTTTCACACTGATGACGCCACAATAACGGTAATATCCTACGGCTGTGTTGCCCGTGCCGCATTTCAGGCAGTAAAGGAAGCTCGGGAACAGGGTCTTAAGGTAGGATTCGTCAAACTTAAGATTCTATGGCCATTTATGCGCCGTACCATAACCAAAATCCTAGCCAACTCTCAAAAAGTCCTGGTGCCAGAGATGAATATTGGACAGATTTCCCGTGAAGTGAAGCGTGTCAATAAAGGTGAGTGTGAAGTAGCCACCCTAAACAAAGTTGATGGCACACCGATAACCCCACCAGAGATACTCAAGATGCTTGAGGAAATGCAGCCGTGAAAGAAACAGCCGAGCTTGTCCATATATACCTTCGTTCTAGCAAGAAATTCCCGCACATCTGGTGTGCCGGATGTGGGATTGGAATTTTCATGAACGCTCTGCTGAGGGTCATTGACCGCATCGGCTACAGCAAGGACGATGTGGTTCTCGTCTCAGGGATTGGGTGTTCTGGCCGACTTCCTGTTTATGTTGACTTTAACACTTTGCATACTACCCATGGCAGGGCTCTCACCTTTGCTACCGGGATAAAGCTGGCTAAACCCCACCTCAAGGTAATCACTGTAATGGGTGACGGAGATGCCATAGCTATCGGAGGAAATCATCTCATTCATGCTGCCCGGCGTAATGTGGAGATTGCAAGTTTTGTAATTAACAATTATGTGTATGGAATGACCGGGGGACAGTACTCTCCCACCACTCCCCACGGGGTTAAAACCACCTCTTCACCATACGGAAACCCCGAACATGATTTCGATATCTGTCGCGTAGTAGAAGCTGCTGGCGCCGCCTTCGTTGCCAGGTCAACCGTCTACCATACTCGCCTTCTAGACCGGCTAATAAGTAAAGCCCTCAAGAAAAAGGGATTTGCCTTGGTTGAAGTAGTCTCTCAATGTCCTACTTACTCTGGTCGTTGGCTAGACTTAGATTCCCCGGTCGAAATGATGAAGTGGCAGAAGGAGAACTCCATAACCATGGAAAAGGCAAGGCGAATTAGTAAGGATGAGCTTACAGGAAAGATAGTGATCGGTGTTCTGGCAGATAGAGAGGTGCAGACCTACCATGAAAGATACCAGCAAGTCTCAGAAAAACTCAAGGTTTGAAATAAGGGTCGCTGGCTCTGGTGGGCAGGGTATAATTCTAGCTGGGATAATCCTGGCTGAGGCAGCAATCCTTGATGGTAGGCATGTTGCCCAGAGCCAGAGCTACGGCGCGGAAACAAGGGGGGGTAACTCAGTTTCCGAAGTAATTCTAAGTGATACCGAGGTTGATTACCCTCGGGCTGTAGAACTGGATCTACTTGTTTCCTTGACACAGGAGGCCTGTGACCGGAATTTGTCGGATGTGAAAAAGGGGGGTCGGGTCATAGTGGACTCAGACCTAGTTCATAAGGTTTTCTGGGAAGCGGTGGTAAGCTTGCCTTTCCGCCAAATAGCTCAGAATGTGGGCGAGGAAAGGGCTATCAACATGGCAGCCCTCGGTGCCATAGCGTCTTTCTGCCCTTACCTCTCTAGTACTTCTCTAACCAAAGTCATGGCAAAAAGGCTTCCTCCATCCAAGGTAGCAGTAAATAGCTTAGCCTTTGATGAAGCCTTGAAACTGGCCGACAAATTAAAAAGGGGCTTTCAGCCTCAAGAGAATAGGGAGGAGTTTGAGATTTAGCACACTAGCAAGATAAGGGCAGAATTAACCTTCCCTAATCAATAAACGACGCTTGAGAAACCGAAAACCTTTTCTTTCACTACATCGCTAGACCATCCTAACTAAAAATGCGTCAAAGCAGCAATTATGAGTAGTCCAATTCTTTGACAGAAACTAAGGTCAAGGAGGGCCATATGGAGTTAAAGCATCGAAGCAAGGATGTGGTTGAAGGAGATGAAAGGGCTTGCCATCGGGCTTATCTGCGGGATCTCGGTCTTTCTGATGAAGAAATAGCTAAACCATTTATCGGCATTATCAATTCGTGGGCTGAATTCCACCCCGGCCATATTATCTTGCGCCCGTTTGCTGAGGAGGTCAAAAAGGGTGTCTTAGCCGCCGGAGGAATCCCTTTTGAATGCAATACCATAGCCTTATGTGATGGTCTGTGTATGGGGCATAGCGGCATGAAGTGGGTTCTACCAAGCCGTGAACTGATAGCTGACTCGGTTGAAATACTAGCTAACGCCAATAGGTTCGATGCTCTGGTACTTATAGCCGCCTGCGATAAAATAGTTCCCGGGATGCTAATGGGGGCTGCCAGAGTCGATATTCCCGCCATCATGTTTACTGGTGGCGCTATGTTACCCGGGTATGTCCGCTCTGAAAAAAGAGAGATTCTTTCGACACACGCCCGGGAATACTTGGGTAAATTACGCCGCGGGGAAATAAGTAAAGAGGGGTTTTTAGAGGTAGAATGCGCCGCTGCTCCCACCTTCGGTTCCTGCGCTGGCATGGCAACAGCTAACAGCATGAGCTGCCTGGCAGAAGTGCTTGGTATGTCGCTGCCTGGGTGTGGCACGGCTCCTGCGGTAGAGGCCAAAAAAAGGTCTTTAGCACTACAGAGTGGGAAACAGATAATTAAGGTCTTGAAGTCTGGGCTTATACCTTCAAAGATTATGACTGAAGAGGCCTTGGAGAATGCCATAACGGCGGTAATGGCACTTGGTGCTTCCACGAATTGTGTTTTGCACCTTTTGGCGATTGCTGAAGAGCTTGGTCTTAAACTTTCGCTCCAGGATTTTGACCTCATTAGCCAGAAAACACCGCATATTATCAATGTTTGGCCTTCAGGAAAATACTTTGTCGTCGATTTGGAACGAGCCGGTGGTATCCCCGCGGTTCTTAAAGAAATAGAGCCATTGCTGCATACGGATGCTGTCACCATCACCGGGCAAACCCTTGGCGAGAACATCAAGGGTGCTTGGGTTTATAATCGGGAGGTAATCCTTTCCAGAGATAAGCCGCTTCACAGAGAAGGTGGCATTGCCATTCTATATGGAAATCTAGCCCCTGAAGGTGCGGTAGTTAAACAATCCGCCATGCCAGAGGAAATGAAGATTTTTGAAGGACAGGCCAAGGTTTATGAATCAGAAGAGGAAGCTATGAAGGCTATGTTAGCCAGTCAAGTTTTGCCGGGTGATGTAGTAGTTATTCGTTATGAAGGTCCTAAAGGCGGGCCTGGGATGCGTGAGATGCTCATGCCGACAGCAACTTTGGTGGGTTTAGGGTTAGGTAGCTCTGTTGCCTTGGTGACTGATGGCAGATTTTCCGGAGCCAGCCGCGGGCCATGCGTGGGGCATGTTTCACCCGAAGCGGCAGCTGGTGGCCCCATAGCACTTGTTGCCGATGGTGACCTCATTTCCATCAATATCCCCCAGCGCCGCCTAGAATTGAAAATCTCGGACGAAGAATTAGGAGAGCGATACCAAAAATGGCCGGGCCCTAAGCTGAAAGAAAGTCGAGGGTATCTCAAGCTTTACGCTGAAAACGCTTCCCCGGCACACCGAGGGGCTAGACTCAAAAGATGATAACTTGCTGCCTCCCTATGTCTAGCATATATAGTCTTGCTGCTCACTCGTTTTAAGCATGTTTAGTGGTCAGAGGTAGCCTTAAAATGGCCTGACGTGGGCAGATGTTGGCACAGAAGCCACATCCGGTGCATATTGCCTCATCGATCTGGGCTTTGCCAGTTGCTTCATTCCAAAAAAGAGCCGGGCACTTTAAGATGCGGTTGCAGTATCGGTCACAACCACAGTCTTCACCAAGGCACTTCTCCGAGTCAACCCATACTTTATACTCGGGACCATCTTCCCTAAAGGCCAAAAGCCCACACTTGCGGCGTAAAATCATAACCTTGGAGCCTTCTTGCTCAATGAGTTTGCATAGTTTCTCTTCAGTATCCTCAATATCAAAGGGGTCGGCAATCTCTACCGGGCAACCTAGGCCACGGCAAACTTTCTTAATGTCTACCTTCGTAACCGGCTCTTGCATGACACTCTTAGCTGTACCCGGGTGGGGTTGAAACCCGGTCATTGCCGTGGCACCATTATCTAATATGATAAAAGCGGTGTTGGCTTGGTGATGAACTGCATTTATAATAGCCGGGATTGCGGCATGGAAGAAGGTGGAATCACCGATAAGAGCCACCGCTTGCTGCTTGAATCCAAAACGATTAAGTTTGCCAAATCCCGAGGCTAAGCCACTACCGGTACCCATAACGTAGTAAGTTCGTGTCATCATTGTGCCAGCTTGTAGTCCATCGATGGCATAACAGCCAACATCACCGTTTATAAAGTTTTCAGCATCATCAAGCCTCAGTACATTTTTCAAAGTCCACAGACTGGCTCGGTGAGGGCAACCGGGGCACCATGCCCAGGGGCGATTCTGAACCATCTCCTGAACGTATCTTAATGCCTTCTTATCGTATCCTGTCTCTCGCGGGTGGTAATCAAGTCCCAACAATTTGGTAATGGCACCAATAACAATATCCTGGTTCAGCTCCCCCACTGAGTTTATATGACCAGTGTCTTTCCCATAAACCTTAGGTAGACCTCCGGTGGTCCATTGGCTACCCAGGTATTCTTTAAGCTGTGCTTCTATAAATGAATCAACTTCCTCAACCACCAGAATATCCGTGCTGGGCTTAAGATAGTTTTGAATAAACTTTGTCGGTAGCGGCCAGGTAGTGCCCAATTTGACTATGGCAACAGATTCCTCTAAACCAAGCTTTTCAATGGCATCTAAGGAGTATAGCCAGCCCGTGCCGCTACATATGACGGTTAGTTTTGCTGACTTGGGGCCGTGATACCAGTTGAACGGAGAGGACTCAAACATACCTTTAACCTGTTCCAGTTTTTGCTTGCATCTAAAGTGTTTTTCCGTTACCGGAAATGGTGAGATATACTCTTCGGTATCAAAATGAGCCTGTCGGATGGGGCGCCCAGACTCACCGAAAGTAACCGGCGCGCTAGCGTGTGATATTCTAGTAACGCTTCTAAAGAGTACGGCAATACGCAGTTTTTCTGAAAGGGAAAAAGCCCACTTCACCATTTCCTTGGCTTCACTGGGGGTGGATGGCTCCAGAAGTGGAAACCCTCTACTCCGGGCTGACCATCGAGAGTCGTGCTCACTGTTGCTGGACCAGGCCTGTGGGTCATCACAGACTACTATTATAAGTCCTCCACCGCCGATTTCGTTGGTATTAATCAGCGTAACAAAATCTAGGGCTACATTGAGTCCTTCCGCTTTCATACTGGTCATAGCTCTAAGGCCGCTAAGTGAGGCCGACATGGCTACCTCAGCAGCCACCTTCTCATTGGTGGACCACTGAGCATATATACCAGTCTCTTTGGCTACTTTACCGATACTTTCTAATATCTCCGAAGAGGGGGTTCCCGGATAGGCTGCCGCCACCTGAACACCTGCCTCTATTGCACCGCGGGCTATGGCTTCGTTACCGAGCAGTAGTTCTACATGCCCAGGTGCATCTGTAGCCAGGGTGTACCTTTGAATCTTCTGCGTTACTTCTGTCATCACAGGCTCCTATCTTATAGTTTACTCTCGGTTGCTTATCTTCTAACCGCACCCAGCTCTCAAGAATATCCCTCTAGGCGATGTTATTTCCCGCTTCTACTTTTGCCTTTTCTGCCATCTTGCTCAATAGTTTTCCAATGGCATTTGGATATCTGTAAGTGAAGAACCAATACATTGTAATACAAAAGACTGGGGTTACAACAGGTTTGTGGCGAGCCTTCAAGTGACCCCAGTCATGGTTTAAACAAGCATAGAGGCGGCCTAGTCAAAAAACCTATTAACTAGGTCGCCTCAAAATAAGTACCAGTTTCAATTTTTAATGCCCACCTAAAACGGGGCTCCAATGGCGGCATTTCTACTTCAAATCGTCAGTCCTTAAGGGCTGGTTATGACAATATTCCCCTTCATACCGGCAGAAACCATAACCAAAATATATCAAGAAATAAGTGTCTATTTACTCAAATTCCAGAATACGTACCCAGTTGGCTCAAACGCGACCCGTAAATATGTCTCAGCTGGACTGAACTCAAGGGGAATAAGATAACACTCCCAGCCATCTTTGGTTTCACCACCTCCCAGCTTACCACTAAACTGGGTACGATAACGGTAACGAATGGCACTGCTGCCGTCAGGGAGTGGCACATCAGGTTTAAATATCAGTGACGGTATTGCTTTTGCCTGATTTTGGTAAAGAAGCACCATAGTCGTTTCGAGATATGGTGGAGCCAAGGGCTCATTGGTCATGTTTTCTGACCTATAATGCATCAGTAAATACTGATTACCAGATTCTAAGGGTGGGTAGCCCCTTATCTCTGGCATGAGAATATATTCCGTAAAGGTGAACTTTATTTCATCGCTCTCAAATGACTCTCCTACAGCTAGCGCTTCCTCAAGCGGTGGAGTCTCATAAGTGGGTACGGGTGGAGGTAGTGGAGCTTCACCACCGGGGCCACATGCCCCAACAATAGCTACACTAGTTACCAGAAGAACTGCAAGAACTGTCCATCTAATTCGCCACACTTTTTGACCGTCCTCCTTTCTTAATTCTAAATAGTATTATATACTATATTCTCTCTGATTCTCATATCAATTATGGCTACCTTCAAAGAGATTGTCAATAAGCTTGTCTAACTAACTGATAACCCCTTTTCTTTTATACTTGATGTGTTTACAGAGGTTATCGTAACGTTGTATAATCTGCGGAAGTCAAATGCACTACCAGTTGGCCTCAAATTATGGTTCTTGACATTAAGACTCAACAAATCCCTAATCACCGCTGGCTCCAAATAGCCAGGCAAACTGTATTATTACCACTCAAATTTACCTTCAGGAGGTAAGCTAAATGAAGCTGAGAAGTGAAGAGATGCGCCAGGTGTGTTACCATCACCCAGCCCTGCTCGGGGTAGACGGCTTTTCAAAGGATGACCTTGAGAAACCTCTGATTGTAGTAATATCCAACGCCGGCCAGTCCCATCCCGGTAGTTTTCATCTAGACTGGCTGGTAGAACAGGCGTTGATTGGGGTCCGTGAGGCTGGAGGCACCCCCTTCAAGTATACAATTACTGACGTCTGTGATGGAATCTCTCAAGGCCATGATGGCATGAACTACGTATTGGCCTCGAGAGAGTATATAGCCAGCATGATTGAAATTTATATACAATCCCATCGCTTCGATGGTGCCGTCCTTATCTCTAGTTGTGATAAGTCCTTGCCTGCCGCTATGATTGCTGCCGCCCGCCTCAAGGATGAGATACCGGTACTTATTCTTCCGGGTGGCTCCAGCGATATCGGCACGTGCTATTTAATGAGTGGTTCCATTGGTCCGGCCTCAGCCCAGGTTGCTAGCGGTATCTTACCCCGAGAGGAGTTAGCATTTATCCAGAGGCATGCTATCCCCTGTGTGGGCGCCTGCCAGTTTATGGGAACAGCTTCAACGATGCAGGTAATGGCCGAATCCCTAGGACTAGCATCGCCAACCTCAGCATTGACACCAGCCAATAGTCACTACATTCTACAAAGTGCCAGAAAGGCCGGTAACCTGGTGATGAAGCTATTAAACGAGGGACTCAAATCCCGGGATATCCTTAGCCAAGGAGCTTTCAGAAACGCGGTGGCCGTCCATCAAGCTACCGGCGGCTCCACCAATGCTTTGCTACATCTACCCGCCATTGCCCAAGCCGCCGGCATCAATTTCGATGTAAGCCTCTTTGACAGCTTGGGGCAGAAAGTCCCTTATCTTGCCAATATCCATACTGCCGGGGAATACTCATCAAGGCAGTTCTGGTATGCTGGTGGTGTGCCGCGGATTTTATCCCTACTTAAAGACTCGACTCACTTAGACCTAGAGGCACTGACAGCGAGTGGAAAGACGGTGGGCAGAAATCTGGAAGAAGTCCTCAGTTCAGAATTCTTTAAGCTGGGTGAGGGCTATTTGAGCAATTACACCACCATTGATGGCTCAAGGAGACTCACCCGGGAGGACGTGGTCAGAAACCCAGATGACCCCAGAAACAATTACGGTTCCATAGCCATTCTCAAAGGCAACTTGGCACCGAGGGGGTCGGTGTTTAAATACAGTGCCTGTGACCCCGCTATGTACGAACATATGGGTAAGGCGGTTGTTTACGACCGTGAAGAGGATGCCTATCAGGCGATAGTGCACCAGGAAGTAGAAGAGGGTTCAGTAGTATTCGTCAGATATGAGGGGCCGCGGGGAAGTGGTATGCCTGAGCTTTACTATACAGCCGCCGCCATCGTCGGCCTTGAGAAATACCGTAAGTCTATCGCCTTAGTCACCGATGGGCGCTTCTCTGGTGCCTCAGCTGGCCCGGTAATCGGTCATGTATCTCCAGAGGCTTTCTCCGGAGGTCCTATCGCTCTGGTAGAGAATGGAGACCTGGTAGAGGTTAGTCTCAAAAGAAGGGCTTTAAATCTGGTGGGTATAAATGGTCAATTGAAGCCCCCTGAGGAAATTGCGACTATCGTGGAAAAGCGAAAGGCAAGATGGCAGCCACGAGTGCCAAAATATACCACCGGTGCCCTGGGTATCTACTGTCAGCTAGCAACCTCAGGCATGGAGGGTGCCTACATACAAAGCCAAGAACAAAATACTTGAATAGTTCCATAGTCTTGATTAGCAGATAAGTCGACTTCTTCTATTCTAACTACAGGATAGGGCCAGTGCTGTACATTACTATTGGCTCCCGATAACCGGAACGCATCTCTCGCTTGGTCAGCTTACCGCAGGCAACTGCAATGACCTCCTCAAAGAGTCGCTCAGCCACCTGGTCAACGGTTTCCTTGCCCTCAACGATGGTGTCAGCATAGATATCAAAGAACTCCTTTTCTTGGCTGTCTCGTGGTTTGCTGGGACTGCTGACCACAGCTATCTGAGGGAGTATCGGAATTTCACCACCCCAGCCGGCAGGGCAGCGGAAGCTGGAAGTAAGCCCACCACCGGTACTATAAATATGAATCTGAATCCCAGCGGCAGCTTCTCCGGCAATCAGTTCGCTGGTCATTGCTGAGCCATCCATAAAGAACAGCCCTTTACTTTGAGGCTTTTCGGCATACTCCAGCACGCCCTGCAAGGGGGCGGTCCCCGTTTTAGCTAAGGCGCCCAGTGATTTCTCCTCAATGGTAGTGAGTCCCCCTTCGATATTGCCGCGTGTAGGTTGCGAACCCCTGATATCTACACCGGTGGCTTTAATCCTTGCCTCCATTCTTTCTACTGCTTCCTCCAGCCTCATAGCTACCTCCTTGCTTACGGCTCTTTTGGCCAGCAGGTGGGTAGCCCCGATAACCTCTGCTGTCTCCGAGAAAATGGCAGTACCTCCTTCGGCGATCAGGCGGTCAAAAACCTGACCTCCAGCAGAATTGCTGGCGACGCCAGAAACAGCAGAGGAACCACCGCATTTAACCCCCAGTGTCAGATAGCTTAAGGGGAAGGGTTTTCTCTGCATCTGGCATGCCTGGGATATCATCTCGTGGACTAATTCCAGCCCCCTATCCATTAGGTTCTGAAAGCCTTTGCTCTCCATAATGGTCAAGACCTCAACTGGTTTTTTGCTCTTGGCTATCTCCTCACCAATCTGATAGGGAGTTGGATTCTCGCAACCAACACCCACCACTATGGCGGCGGCGACATTGGGATTGCTGCCTAAACCAGCCAAAGTTCGTAGTGCCCGTTCGTTATCTTCTTTAAGGTGGACACAGGGATGGGTATGTAGTACTGGCATGGCGCCATTGACTGAGTCGGCAATGGTCGCTGCCATCTCGTTGGCGCATCTGCCACTTGAAATCACCGCCACATGGTTACGCACTCCAACTGAACCATCGGGTCTTTCGTAGCCTAGAAATTCCATTGCTTTACCTCTTTTGGGGGAGGCAAAAGAACACTCTCCACATTATGGACATGCACATAGTCCCCCTTATTAATTGGCTGCGTAGCCAAGCCGATAACCTCCCCATATTTTAGAACCTTTTCTCCCTGGCCAATATTAGCTAAAGCCAATTTGTGCCCAAAAGGTATAGCCTGCTGAGCTTTAATCTCACCGACTGGCCCTGATTTTGAGGCTAACTTCACGCTGTCTCCGGCCTCAATATCCTCAAGAGCAATAGCAGTGTTATCTTTAGGATTTATCTTCAGTGCTTTTTTCATCGTAGTAGCTCCATAAGATGCATCACCTTAACTGGCATTTTATTCCTTAGCATACCATCAATTAATTGCAACTCACAGCCATGACAACTACTGACCACAATATCGGCACCGGTTGAGAAAATTGCCTTAATCTTCTTATCAGCAATCTTCTTTGATAGCTCGTAATAGTAGATACTAAAAGTTCCTGCCATACCACAACAACTATCAGCATCAGGCATTTCAATGTATTCGACACCCGGTATTGACTTGATAATCTGTCGTGGCTGGTCTTTTATTTCTAGATGACGACTAAGATGACATGGGTCATGCCAGGTAATCTTCTTACCTCTTACCTCAGGCGCCACTTGGTAGATTGAGGCTGGTAGTTTCAGGATGTCAACCAAAAACTCAGAGATGTCCTTCACCTTATTCCCAAACTTTGCATAAGCCTCTTTCCGCTCCGGGGTATCGGCGAGGAACCTTACGTAGTCCTTTAAAGACGAGGTGCAGGTAGCGCAGTCCGTGATTACATAATCTATACCCTCAAAGGCTTTTAGGTTGCTGTCAGCTAGCCTTCTCCCGGTCTCAAAGTCCCCGGCCCCAAGAAATACTGCTGCCCCACAGCACCCCTGTTCTTTTGGCACCACCACCTCTACTCCGTTCCTGGTAAGAAAATTGACCACGTGCTTTCCCAGCTCGCTAAAGACAAAGTCAGTCATGCAGCCAGTAAAATAGCCAACTCTTAGCTTGGTAGCAACGCCAGTGGGGGGTCTGTTTACCACTGGAAGTATCTGCCGCAGAAACTTGGGGGCAATTTGCGGGATATTCCTACCCCTACCTAAAGCTGATAGAAAAAGGGGTAAATGCCTGATTGTCCCCTCACTCTTAGGCAGGAAAATGCCCTGAAGGAAGGAAACCAGTCGCACCACATTGCCAAAGAGTCTGCGATGCGGCAACAGCCAGTGGTAGATAATACTATAGGGAAAGCCGATGCCCCTGGCCTTAACCGTATCGGCTCGGGCAGCCACAATCACATCCGGGATATGGACGCTAACCGGACAGTTTGCGGCACAGGCCATACACAGGGTGCACTTACTCAGTCGGTCGGCAAACTCTTGGCTATATCCAAGGTTGCCAGCAAGCAGGCTCCTTATCATCATATTCTTACCTCGAGCCACTGCCGACTCCACTCGCTCCTCCCTATATACCGGACACCAGAAGGTGCAGAAGCCACACCTGGTGCACAACTCCAGGTCAGCCTCAAACTTCCTTATTTCTTCAAATTCTACTTCAGCCTTCGCCAGCACACTATGTTGTACCATCTTCCTCCCATATCTTGCCGGGATTAAGAATATTGTTGGGGTCTAGTATTCTCTTTATCCCCTTCATTATTTCAATTGCCAGTGGGTCCGCAGCCTTCTTAAGGAAGGGTTTCTTGTCCAAACCAATGCCGTGTTCTCCAGAAATGACACCGCCCAAGGTTAGCGCGGTATCAAATATCTCAGCCATCGCCTCTTTAGCTTTGGCAAAATTCTCCTTATCTTTAATATCCGTTAATATATTTGGATGGAGATTGCCGTCTCCGATATGACCCAAGATTGGGATAACGAGTCCATATTTCTGAGATATCTCCTCTATCTTCTGAATAAACTCAACCAGCTTATCCCGAGGCACAGTTACATCTTCAACCATAACCGAGGGGGCAGTACTATAGATGGCGGCTTGGGCGGCTTTCCTCGAGTTCCAGTACCCGTCCGCTTCAGCTTCATCCTTAGCCACCCTGACTTCCTTGGCGCCACTCCTTTTCAGGATGCTTGAAATCTGCTTAGAATCCGCCTCTACAGTTGCCGGGGAGCCATCAGTCTGTATCAGCAGTAAAGCCTTGGCTTCTACAGGTAAGCCCACCGGCATTATCTCCTCAATCCTTCGAATTAGAAAGTTATCGGCAATCTCAAGCTTGGCTGGTATCACCCCGCTGGAGAGGATATTAGTTACTGCCGCAGCAGCCACTACCATATCATCAAAAATAACCACAATAGTTTTTCTCGCTGGTGGCAGCGGTAACAACCTGAGTGTTATCTCGGTAATAACTCCCAATGTCCCTTCAGAACCGGTAAACAGTGATACCAACTCATAGCCCGTCCGGTTCTTCACCGTCTTGCTGCCAACCTTCATCACGTAACCACTGGCTAAAACCACTTTCAACCCTAGAACATATTGCTTGGTCACGCCGTATTTGACACAATGAGGACCACCAGCATTCTCAGCTACCATACCACCCAAGGTGCAACTCAAGAAGCTCTGAGGGTCAGGGGGGTAGAATAAACCCTCTTTTGAGAGGGCGTTGTTAAAGTCTTGAAGAACTAGGCCTGTTTCCACAGTAGCACTTAGGTTATCTTTGTTTATCTCTAAGATTTTGTTCATCCTGGTGGTGCAGAGCACGATACCGCCCTTTATAGGGATGGGACCACCACTAAGACTGGTGCCACCTCCTCTAGGTGTAACCGGAATCATTTTTTCATTTGCCAGCTTCAGAACCCCTGCGACCTGCTCGGTAGTGGTGGGCAGTACCACTGCCTCGGGCATATGAGTCCAGACTGACGTGGCGTCATAGGAATATGCATTGAGGTCCTCTTTAGTGGTTAAGACACCCTCTTTACCTATGATTCTCTTTAGTTGGGTTATAGTCTCACTTGGTAGCACGTCAGCCCCCGCCGAAGAGTTTTGCAAAGAAGGTGTCAAGAAACTAGGTCAACCGACACCCTGATTTTATTACCTGTAAAACGAAATATTAAAGCCTATGCCCAAACTGAATAACCTGCTTCTAATCTCTATCCCAGGCTTTGCTATGTCTCTTTACAATCTCTTCCAGTTTCCGCCGATAATACTTAAAGTTTTCAAAACTAGTTTCGGGGGATACCAAGTGGTCAATGTGAGGTATATACCCTCCATGCTTCAGCATAAAGGGAACCTTAGCTTCAAGCTCCCGATCAATACTCTCTTTACTTTGTCCATCGAAGGTAACCCTCTTATCAATACCACCCATAATGCCCAGCTTCGGGAAGGCCTTTCGTATCTCTACGATATCCATATGAGCGGCAACTTCACAGGGGAAAATAGTTGTTACCCCTCCATCAATCCATAGAGGGATTAGCTTCCAGACATCGCCGTCAGAATCAACGACAATGACCTTCACCCCTTTTGCTTTCAGGAAACTGGTCAGTTTCTTGTAACCGGGCAGAATGAATTCCCTGAAGATAGCTGGTGATACTAACGGCCCCCCTTTGTAGCACATATCCTCCCAAATGAACATCCCGTCTACCTCTACCTCTTTAAGTACACCATCAAAAAGACTTATCCAGAAATCAGCTAGATGGTTGTTCATGTCTTTCATCAACTCTGGGTCGTCATAATACATTGTAAGCACGCCAACCTCACCGAGCAAAAATCGAGGTGTGCCGAAGAATCCGTGACGCTGACCGAGCCACAGGGGATAATCCCTGTTCCTATACTCCCGGACTAACTCCGGCCAATTGGTCGGTAACCGGCCCTCTAAAGTAGGGCGCAGTCTCTCTGTCTTATAGTGTTCCCAGTCCTCTCTGGTCTTCACTGGAGTACCGACGATCGAGGGTAAAGTGCCCCTGTTTTTAATCTCCTTCTGTAAGCAGCCATCTGGGTCCTGCCGAATAAACCAATCACCGTGGTCTTGAACAATCTTTTCCTCAAAGGGAGGGTAGGCCCCAATATTCAGGGGTATTCGTGTCACTGCACTGTCCATCTTAAAATAATCATGAACATCATGGTCAGCGTATCGCCCGGGGAGAAGACCAATGGCCTCCCCGAAAACACCAAACGCTCCGGTAACATTATCTGGAATGCCCCTGAATTTCGGTAACCCCTCCTTATACCAGCGTCTTAGCGTATCCGCCCAGTAACCAGCTTCCCAAAGCGGGACTCTGTCTGGTTTCTGAAAAGTCATTGTTGCCAAGAAACGTTCCCGAGTGTTCATTATTGTCCGCCCCTACCTTTAACTATCATAAAATTTATACGATTATATCATATATAAATGGGAAATTATCGCCGTAGTTTATGAACATATTGTGCGGCACAATTAGGACTAAGCAAACGGGGCACATTACTGACCGGTGTAGGGATGTCCCTTGACTACATCCTCGTCTATTTCAATGCCAAGGCCGGGCTTGTCAGGCACTGTAAGATACCCTCTTTCTGGCCGAAGGCAGGGCTGAATGAAAGATGCTGCCAAAGGTATGGCATTGGCCTCGACATACTCGTTGGTCATGTTGCTGAGGCTAAGATGCAGCGTGGCGGCCACGCCAGGACCAAAGCAAAAGCAATGGGTTGCTATCTGGAGGTTCCACGCCTCAGCAAGAGCAAATATCTTGCCACACTCCAAGATACCCCCTGACTTTATTACGTCCGGCTGAATAATATCCACCGCACGCTTAGCTATCATATCCTTAAATCCGTAGTGGGTATATTCATTTTCACCGGCGGCAATCAGGATACCAGACTTGTCCTTCACATAGGCTAGCCCATCGTAGTCATCCATAGGTGAGACTGGCTCCTCCAACCACAATACCCCGTATTCTTCCAGTACTTTGGCTTTTTCAACTGCCTGCCGCGGAGTCCAGGCACCATTGACATCCACCATGAGGACAATATCAGACCCAACTGCCTGGCGTACTGCTTTGACCGATTCGATATCCCTCTGATGGAGTTTGATGGCGGTGTATCCCTGTTCCACACAACGAACAGCAATGGTAGCCACATCGCTGGGCTTCTCATAGCGGAGAAGGCTAGCATAGGCTTTTATTTTATCCCTGCATGGTCCCCCGATCATTTCGTAGACGGGGAGATTTCGCCACTTCCCGATTATGTCCCATAGGGCAATCTCCACCCCGCTGATAGCGTGCAGAGTTATCCCCTTCCTTCCGTAGCGAAAGGTTATGTTATACATCAGGTCCCATAATCTTTCGATATGCATTGGGTTTTCACCGATGAGGTGGGGCTTCAGCCCCTCTTCGATAAATGTGCTAACAGCACCAGGGGTGAAACGAAAGGCTTCGCCATATCCTGTTATGCCTTCATTGGTAAACACCTTAACTAGAACGTGATAAGCGCTTGCCTTACCATTGCTAGAGAAGGGAGGAGTCTCCTTTAGAGGAATAAATAGCGGTATTGCTTTAATATCTGTGATTTTCATTGTCTTAGCTGCCCCGAGCATGTCAAGCCAGGCTACTAAAGTAGCCTAGACCCTTCCAGTGTAACATTTGGTTCACTATACCACCTCACTGATAGCGAATCAAACGTCTTTCTGTACGAGCCGCGATAGTAATAGCGGGCCCAAAACGCTAGAATGTGTGGCCTAAGCCTGCACAGCATCAAACAATGGGGTTAATCAGCATAACCCTACCCCGTCTGTTGACGGGCAAACCACTCCACTTTTTCAATATCTTTAGGGTCCAAACCTTCGGTGATTTCAGCCACCCATAGCATTAGCCTGAACAGGTCGGCATCGATTTCATCCTCAGGTGGACGTGGCTCATAGCGATCCCAGAAACCATAAACGATCGCCATTGAAGGATACCCACGGCCAAGGTCAGCGAGTTCTAAGGCGTATAGATGATCGTGCTGAGACCTCCAGTAGACACGGCCAGCACGTATACCAGTAACCCGCTCAATAGCTTCCGCAACGTCTGGACGTACGTCTAGTTCCTGTTCCCATAGTAGCGGGTCAGCACGCAGGCAAGATAATTCTTCAGTAGTTGGCGTAATGAATTTCATAATAGCCTCCCCACAGTCCGATTGAGAAATTTGACGATAGCATGAGCAAGGTCGGGACCTCTGTCATCTTGAAGGAAGTGAGCTGCCCTGTCGAAAGTAATAGGGCCTTCAGCATGAGGTAGCAACTCTTTTAGTCGATTGGCATACTCGATGGTGAAGACATTATCCTCGGGTGCCCAGAGAAGGATAGTAGGAACCTGGGCTAGTTCGGGTAGGCGACGTTCAATGGCAAGCATATCATCCCACCCGCGGTCACCCTCGCGCATCGGGATAGTACGTGGCCATGTAAGCACAACATGATCGGAGTCCGGCTCACCATAAACATGATGGTAACCCCGGGCTTCATCCTCCGTCATACCCCGTTTTGTGGTCACTGACGGGCCGTGTTGGGAAAGCACTTTCAGACGTTTCATAAAATACTGACCAATCAATGGGGCATGCCAGGTTGTCCAAGGTCGAGGCGAAGAATGGAAACGGCCAACATAGCCTGTAAAAAGCCAGGTATTCATTAGGACAAGCGCTGCCAGCCGCTCTCGACGCTGCAGGGCAGCACCAACACCTTGCGGTCCGCCCCAATCCTGTCCGACGATTACAAAGCCGCGCAGTTGAAGTTGGTCGATGAGAGAGACTAGATCCGCGATATGATGTGCCATGGTAAGTGCAGCATCAATTCTCGGGTGATCCGAATAGCCAGAGCCAATCCAGTCGGGTGCTATCACCCGATAGCGGGCTTGCGTAAGTGGCTCGATAAAGTCCCGGTAAAGAAAGCTCCAGGTGGGGTTTCCGTGCAGTAACAGTACTGGCCGCGCTTTGCCGTCACCCTCATCTAAATAGGCCATAGTTCGTCCATTGACTACAATAGCCTGCTGCTGCCATGGATATAATGGTTTGAGCCAATCTGGCTTTGGCGCTATCTCTCGTTTCATATTCAGCATCACCTCCTTTTACTATTTGAGCCGTTTTGGCTAGCAATTAGTTCTGGACACTGTGCTCAGGCTATTCATATATCAATCTTTGCCTTGATTGTAATATTACTGTGCTGTATCGTCAAAAAAGCAGCACTATATTCTGCAAACACACATCGGTGATGTGCATACTTTATAATATAGCAAGGGGGTTTGGTTAGGGTTGACGCCATGTTAAGCGATACGGGGGTACTTCCTCCATGGCAGCAATGACCCCCGGGTCACTAACTTCCCATATCTTAATTAGCTTTTCCACCATTGCCTTTCTGGCTTCAGTGAAGGTAGCTTCAGTCCCTTTTTCTGCCGGGCTACAGGCTGCGAATAATATCAGTATTAGGAGTACCGCTACTATCAGTTGTCTTTATAGGAAGCTTCTGTCCTTTTCTCTTAAGGAATGTTAAAAAAGTGGACTCTATAGCCAAATACTATCTTATCCAAAAACAGCGGTCAAGCTTTGACCAGCCCGTCTGGTTTTAGTTATATTAGGCAATAGCGAGGGTCTTTTTATTGGTACTGGCGGAAGATGAGCACCGAGTTATGCCCACCAAAGCCTAATGAATTGGACATGGCAGTCTGTATCCTGACCTGGCGTGCCTGGTTCGGCACATAGTCTAAGTCACACTCAGGGTCAGGATGAGTGAGGTTTATCGTCGGTGGTAACACCCCGCGGTTCATTGCTAAGATAGTTATCACCGCCTCAATACCCCCCGCTGCCCCTAAAAGATGCCCGGTCATAGATTTACTGGCTGAGATAGGAATATACCTGGCCTTATCTTGGAACACACTCTTAATTACAACGGTTTCCGTCCGGTCGTTAAGTAGAGTAGCTGTGCCGTGGGCATTGATATAATCAATGTCGTTAGGGCTAAGGCCAGCCCTCTTTAAGGCAAGCCTTACCGCTCTAGCACCACCCTCACCATCAGGTGAGGGTTGGGTGAGGTGAAAAGCATCACTGGCGGCGCTATAGCCCACAATTTCAGCCAAGATAGGGGCTCCGCGCTCCAAGGCATGGGTGGCATCTTCGAGAACTATCATGGCAGCACCTTCACCTAAGACGAACCCATCCCGCTCAGCGTCAAAAGGACGACACGCCGCCTGCGGATTATCATTTCTTGTTGACAAGGCTCGAATAGCACCAAAGGCAGCCACTACCAGAGGAATAATAGGTGCTTCGGTACCACCAGCCACCATGACCTTGGCATTACCCTGAAGAATTGCCTCATATGCCTGGCCAATGGCATCGCTACCGCTAGAGCAAGCCGATGAGGGGGCGTAATTTACTCCCTTGGCACCCAAGGTCAAAGAGACCTGAACTGAAGCGGCATCCCCAGTCATTGCTGGGGCCAGAGCCGGGCTTACCCTTCTGGGGCCCATCTCGCTCAGTACCTTAAACTGCTCACAAACCGAGAGCAACCCACAGACACTGTTACCAACAATAACCCCAATCTCTTCAGCATTATCTCCGTTTATGGTTAATCCCGCCGCTTCCACCGCCTGAAGGCTAGCGGCGACAGCAAATTGAGTGAACCTATCCATGTGCCGAGCCTGCTTTCGGCCAACATACATACTGGCGTCAAAGCCTTTAACCTCAGCGGCAAACCTAGTCTCAAAAGGAGTAGGGTCAAAGCTGGAAATATAGTCAACCCCTGAGCATCCAGAGACAAGCGCCTGCCACATATCGGAGGCACTAAGACCAACGGGGCTTATTACCCCGAGGCCAGTAACCACCACCCGCCGCTGATTGTTAAACACGTCGCCATTCACTCCTATAATTTGTTTTTTTGATGCGGTTTGATTCAATAAAGAGGGCAAGATCTTGGGGAATAATACGGTAGCTTCGCCCTAAACGTATAGCGTCAAGCTTACCCCGTCGAATATAACTGTACACGGTTAGCACATGAACCTGAAGGATTCCGGCTACTTGTTCCGAGGTAAGTAAGTTGCTACTTTCCATACTTAATGCCTCACAGCCTGGCTTGGTTTCTCCATATTCTGGTTTATCTAAGTATAATTTGGTTAATTCCAGCATAGGTGATTAACTATATCTTGTGAAGTGATATTGTTCTAGAACACTGTTCTACATCGCATCGCTGAGGATTCCGACACAAAATTGATGTGGTAAAATACCTTGACCTCGAAACTGAAAAGGAGGCTTTAAGTGAAGAAGAGCCTGCTTTTTGCTTTGATGCTCATGGGCTTTACCTCCGTGGTAGCCCAGGTACTATTAATCAGAGAGCTGCTGGTAACCTTCCATGGAAATGAGTTATCAATAGGGATTATTCTAGCCAATTGGCTTATTCTTGAGGCTATCGGCAGTGGCTTTCTGGGGAAGCTTTCGGAAAAGGTAAGCCGGGCTTGGCAAGCCTTTGCCGGGTTACAGCTTGCAATCTCTATATTAATACCTTTAGTTATCTATGGGACTCGGCTTGCCAAAAGCTTTATCGGCCTTACCTTTGGGCAGGCGGTAGATTTAGGACCCATATTTTATACCTCTTTTCTTCTGCTTGCCCCCTTAGCCCTTTTTGATGGTGCTCTATTTACCTTCGGCTGCAAAATATATAGTTCTGAAGTAGAGAAGGGGGCTCCAGCTGCGGGTAAGGTTTATGGCCTTGAAGCCATCGGTGCCGTGACCGGCGGGGTAATGGTCACCTTCCTTTTCATCCCTTATTTTAATTCCCTGCAGGTAGCTTTTATTCTGGCCGCCTTAAACCTTCTTTCAGCCTTTCTTCTTTTAATTCTCTTCGGTAGGATACCGGCGATATTGACCCGACTGAAGACAATACCCCCAAAAGATAAGAATTTTCTTAAAGGAAGTATTTGCTTTCTAGCCGTGGTGGTTATCCTCTTAACTTCAAGCCTTTATGTGCTTTTCACTCCGAGAGCAGATGAGTTAGAAGCCCATTCACTTAAGAGGCAATGGAGCGGCTACGAGCTTAGATTTTCCCAGAACTCAATTTATGGAAATGTCGCTGTCATCGAAAGGGAGAAGCAGTTTACCTTCTTCGCTGACGGAATCCCCATCATGACTACCCCGGTTCCCGATATAGCCTTCGTTGAAGAACTGGTACACCTGCCGATGCTTTTTCATCCATCGCCGCAAAAGATTCTTCTAATCAGTGGCGGTGCCGGGGGGGTACTAAACGAGATACTTAAGCACCCCATTGAGAGGGTTGATTATGTCGAGCTTGACCCGTTGCTAATTGAGGCAGTGCAAAGATTTCCTACGCCGCTTACCGAATCAGAGCTTGGAAATCCGAAGGTGAGAATTGAATACATTGATGGGAGAAAGTATGTAAATACTTCCACCCAGAGATATGACGTAGTCATCGTTAACTTACCGCCACCCTCTACTCTTCAATTAAATAGGTTCTACACCAAAGATTTCTTTAGTCAGGCCTATAAGATCTTAAATGAGGATGGTATTTTAACTATTTGTTCTCCGGGCTCCTTGACCTATCTCAGTGAGGAACTTATTAGTCTAAACGCCTGTATTCTTCAAACATTAAACGACACCTTCGCTTATGTTCGACCTATCCCGGGTGAGGTTAATCTTTTTCTGGCCTCTCCTTCAGCTCAAATCCTTGATATTGACCTCTCTACTCTTATTAAGCGATTCCATGAGCGTGAGCTTAAGACCAAACTTTTTACCGACTTTTACCTTGAATACAAGTTACGCCAAGACCGATTCCATTGGTTTACGGAGTCAGTAACTAAAGTCCAAGATATAAGGCTAAATAGCGACCTTTCCCCCTCTGGATTATTCTATGAACTTTCCCTCTTGAATGCTGAATTCTCCCCCAATCTCAAGGGGATCTTCAGCCTGATGGGGAAGGCAAACATACCAATCCTCCTAGTACCAATTGGTATACTCGCTATAGGTTTTTGGTTAGTCAGAAAAAGAACGCCTAGGCTGAAAAAAGCTGCCATTCCGATTGCCATCATCACTACTGGATTTGCTGGGATGGCTTTTAATATGATACTTATCTTCGCCTTTCAATCCTTTTATGGATATGTTTATCACACCATCGGGCTACTGACCGCCGCCTTTATGGTAGGACTAGCCCTAGGCAGCATCGGGATGAGTCATTTGATGAACAAAATTAAAAAAGACCTGTCCTCTCTGGTAAAACTGGAAGCACTGGTCCTTTCCTTCTCTCTCCTGGTTCCGGTAATACTGTTATTTTTGCACTCTTACCTAACCCAGCCGCTTGCATTTGCTCCGGTGCAAAGCGTAATTTATCTCTTGAGTTTTACTTCCGGGGTATTGGTTGGTCTTGAGTTCCCCCTAGCCAACAAGATTTACCTTAAAGGCAAAGAGCGAGTCGGTGAGGTAGCTGGAACGCTTTATGCCTCAGACCTCTTTGGCTCTTGGGTTGGCGCGCTTGTAGTCAGCATTTTACTGGTTCCTGTATTAGGTATTGTTGAAACCTGCGTCCTTATTGCCTGTCTCAAGGTGGCAAGCCTAATCCTGGTGGTTACTTCAAAGTTGTAGGCCTACTTGGGAAACGCTGTCATTTTTGATTCCAAATGCCGGGGATTTTAAGTCCGCAAAAGATGCATTTCCCACCCTTGACATTATTTTCCGTAAGGGTAAGCCCGAGGCGCCCAATTAACTTCTCCCCACAGCCGGGGCAATAAGTATTATCTGCCTTATGCCCCGGAACGTTACCGATATAGACATATTTAAGCCCTACCCCGATTGCCGTCTCTCTTGCCTTCTCCAAGGTATCTATTGAGGTGGGAGGTAGTTTGGTTAGCTTATAGGCAGGGAAAAACCTAGTGAAATGCAGTGGCACATCCTCCCCCAGGTTTTCTTTAATCCATAGGCACATCTCTCTTATTTGGCTTATATCATCGTTTAAGGTAGGAATGATAAGGTTTACTATTTCTAGATGCTTCAACTCTTCTTTTACTATCATGGCTGACCGCAATACCGGCTCAAGCTCCCCCGAGCAATTGGTGGCATAAAATTCTTCACTAAATCCTTTGATATCAATATTAACGGCATCAACATATTGAAGAAGCTCCCTTAAAGGCTTAGGATTGATAAAGCCATTGGTATTAAGAAGCATCATAATTCCTCTCTCTTCGGCAAGCTTAGCAATATCGTACATATACTCGTAACCAACCGTGGGCTCGGTATAAGTAAATGAGATAAGTTTCAAATCACTCCCTAAAGCAAGCCCCACCACTTGTTCAGGGGATAGGCTCTGGCTCTCCACCTCTTCTGGAGCCCTTTGTGAGAGGTACCAGTTTTGGCAATTTCGGCATTTGAGGTTACAGCTGGCAGTAGCCAAATTAAGACGCATGCCCCCGGGGCAGACATGAAATAGAGGTAACTTTTCAACAGGATCTATGTTTAAGGCACACGGCCTAGCATAAACTAGCGAATATAGTTTGCCTTCGATATTCTTTCTGTTGCGGCAGGTACCCCTTTGCCCCTCTTCGATTACACATTTCCTAGGGCAAATTTGGCATTGCACTGTTTCGTCATCCAGCTTAAGGTAATGCCTGGCCTCAGTAAGTGCTTCTTTGTCAGGGAAGGGCTCAGCCGGGGAGGCTGGGGTGGCATAATTTAAGATTAATAGTGATGTGATCATAACAAAAGCTATAAGTGCCAGTATTTCAATAGTTCTTCGTACCATCAAACTCTTGTTTGCTGCCAAAAAGAATAACCTCATGTCAGCGACATGCTCTTTTGGCCAACAAATCTAGCGTTTCAGGAATCGCTCAATAAGTTTTATCCTCCCGTCCCCACCACATTTAGGACAGATTTCATAGCCTTTGCCTAAGCAGATATCACAAGGTGTGGTAGTCAAGGTGTTATAACGGCCGATGCTACCGCAGACAGGGCAATCAGGGCTTTCGCCTCTACAGGCACATTCAACAGAAAATGGAATCGCTATCGCCCCAATGCCCTTACAGACCGGGCATTCAATCTTGCCGTCGCCATCACAGTGTTGGCATTCGGTTTCAATCGTTACACCTGCTCCCAACGCCCCAACAATCACTATTCCCACAATAAGGATAATAATAAGACGGCGAGTTAGTATTCTAGGTTCATTAGTCCCAGATTCCGGGGATTGGGTAGCCACAATAGGCACATCTCCCTTCTTTTAGAAGATACTGCTGTACGATAAAGCCGACACGCTTGATAATAAGCTCCCCGCATTGTGGGCAGAAGGTGCTGTTGGCGATATGTCCCGGAGCATTGCCGATATAAACATACTTCAGTCCCACTTCTTGAGCAATCTCTCTTGCTTTGTCCAAGGTCTCAAGTGGCGTTGGCGGCAGCTTCAGAAGCTTGTAAGCCGGGAAAAATCGGGAGAAGTGAAGCGGAGTGTCTTCACCGAGATTATCCCTAATCCAAATACACATTTCTCTTAGCTTGTCCATATCATCATTCAAGGTGGGGATAAGTAAGTTCACCACCTCAAGCCATACCCCTTCTTCCTTTATTATTTTCAAAGTGCGTAGCACCGGCTCCAGTTCCGAGGAAGAAACATTTAGGTAAAACTCTTCAGTAAAGGCTTTTAAGTCAATGCAAGCAGCATCCATATAGGGAAGAAGAGCCCGCAGTGGCTCTGGGTTAATGGTTCCATTGGAATGGAAATATGTTACCAGTCCCATCTCCTTTGCCAGCTTGGCTATATCATACATATATTCATAAAAAACTGTCGGCTCATTATAGGTAAAGGAAATAGAATTGCAACCTACCTCACCAGCCATCGTTACTGCTTCCTCAGGGGATAGAGCGATGTTATCTGTCTCCTCCACGGTTCTTTGCGACATGTGCCAGTTATGGCAGAAAAGACACTTCTGGTTACAACTTGCGGTACCAAAGCAAAGCGTTGTATCCCCAGGCAAAAGGTGGAAAAGCGGTTCCTTTTCTACCGGGTCAATTTGTATAGCACAGGGATTGGCATAGACTAGACTATAGAGGGTGCCACCTATATTTATCCTATTCTCACAGACGCCCCTAGCACCTTCCTGAATGGTACACTTTCTGAAGCAAAGCTGACATTGCACCATGCCATCACCAAGTTTCTGGTAATATCTGGCTTCAGTAAGCTTCTCCTTAGGAGGTACCCCTTGGGGTGGGGAAGGAGCAGTAGTTTGCAAAATGATTGTCACCCCAATCACCACAAATAAACTTATGGCAACTATCTCAATAACCCTTCGTGTTCTAGATTTCCAATTGTCAGTCACCATAAGTTCTCTCTTGCTTTCCCAGCCGGCTCTTCAAATCAATGGCTTTCCCCTGGCATCTAGTATAACACTGTAGGCACCTATTGCAATCTAAAGAATCCCAAACCTCGTGCCCACCCCTTGGGTTTAAGCCTGCCGGGCAGTACTTAAGGCAGTCCCGACAGTCAAGACACTTTTGAGGGTCACGCTTTATCTTAAGCAAACTATTTCGGTTAAATACCGAGAGCCAGGCACCAAACGGACATAGATAATTGCACCAAGCTCGCGATAAAAAGAGGGCGAGCAAAAGGAAAACTATAGCCACCGTTAAACGCACCAGGCGCATCCCTTCAGTATGCCCAACCATAAAAGACCACAGCCCCTCGCCACCCCAGAGGCCCAAGGCTTCTATCAATAAAGCGATAAGCAGAATAGCAATAGCGAACTTCAAATACCTCAGTGATTTATTCACAGTTGGTTTTATGGGAATCTTCTTCAACGGGATTTTAAAAAGCAAATCTTGAGCCACACCGAAGGGGCAAAATAGTCCGCAGAAAGTTCGCCCGGCAAGAAGACTAGTCCCCAGTATCCCGTAAAATAGCCAGAGACGAATCTGACCAAAATTACAGAACACGGGGCAGGCATGGCACATGATGAAGGGTAAAGGATAAGGGCAGCCCAAAAATCCCCCGCTTACCCCGGAGCCAAACCACCAGCCAAAGATTGCTATCGGGCCGAGGATTGTCAAAAAGATTATTTGAAAGAGGACCCGCAGCTTTTCAAGTCTCATCTAAACCCCTAAAAGCAGAGGCTATGCCTTAAATAATTTAGTGATAACTATAAACCAACTAACACAGAAATTAGTAACCGGGCACCCAGAAGAAGCAACAGGAAGCCACAAGCTCGCCTAAAGATGTCTAAAGTTCTAGGAGTCTTAAATAGTGCCTTAGGAATCACGCCGGCAACGATCCCCAAGATTATTATCGGCGTGATAATTGCTGGACCGAGCCCAAAGCAAAAGGCATAAAATGCCCCGACTAGAGCACTTTTAGCAGTAGTCGCAATGTATGAGAGTACGGCAAGGAGAGGAGCACAAGGGCTAATACCAATTATTAAGCCAAGCAGAGCCATGCTTTTAATGCTATCATTAACCGTGTGCCTAGTTAAGACCTGACAGAAGTGAAAGCGAGGCTCTTTCCCCCAGATAATTATTATCCCCACTAGCGAGATGAATGCCCCTGCTGCAACCCAAAGATAAAGAGCCAAATTGTGATGCTTAAGAGTACTAACGATTAAATCACCGAAGAGGCCGGCCAGCAGCCCTAATAAAACATAAGCAAAAAGGCGCGATAGCGAGAATATTAGCGTGGCTCTTAGGCTGTCTCTCCAACCCTCCCTCGTGCCAGCAACATAAAGCCCCAACATTGGGGCGCAAGAAATCACACATTGGCTTGCTCCCAAGGCTATGCCCATTACAAACAATTCTAAAGGTATGTTCATTTAAGGATAGCCCTACCCGCAAAGAGGAAGCGGGTGCTGGAGAAGGTTCAAAGAAGGCTTCTAGGCTTGGTTTTACCAAAGTCCTGTTTGGTGCACCAGTAGCTTCAGCTACCCCCAACAGCATTGATAATATCCCTGTCCAACCCCTTAAACCGGGAAAGCCACTCCAGCCTCTCCTGTTTCAAATCGCCTGATATCTCCTCAATCTGTTCCGGAGGGTAGTAAGTGCTAAGGTCAAAGCGGCGCAGGTCAACCCCAGGGATTTCAACCGGCACCTCATAGCCCCAGAACTCGTCTTTTGCCCAAGAAATCTTATCGCGGGCTATCATTTCCAGAATCTTCACCGAGTCCACCACGGTTATCTTCTGCCCTCTCTCCCTGCCGCCGACCATCCCGGTGTTCAAAAGAAAACACTGGATATCAGGATTTTTCTGCAAAATATCAAGGAAGCTGTTACCCTCGTCCTCTTCCGAACCAATAATAAAAGGATTGGTACCAACCACCCGACGCGGTTTACCCACCTCAGTTGGGTCACCAGCCGAGGTTTCCACCGACTCACCCAACATAAAGGCAGCCGCTGCCCACTGCCGGTTAAGACACACCACCGGCGGCAAAATGTCATAGCGGCGGGTAATAAACATGATGCAGTTAACCTTTCCCAGGTCAATCTCGTCATCAGTAAAAGCAATGTCCCGTCTTTTTACCATGGCCCGACCGTTGGAAGTAAGCGTGGTATTAAAGAAATCAACCTTACCCGTTTCTGGCTCCACCCAGACGTTTTCCAGTATTGTCCGAGGACTTATCGCCGCCGCATACAGTAGTGGCTGCATGCCTGGTTCCAGCCCCTCTGTCTTCATATAGAAAGACTCCTCAGTACCTACAGCACTACCATCGGACTTCAGTATTACCACATCATCCTGGCGAATCACCGCCCTTTCCGGGGGACGCAGCCAATGGGAATGGCAGGAAAGTGAGGTCTTACCGGTGCCACTAAGACCAAAGAGTAAAAAGCCTATATCCTTAAGCTCGCCATCTCGGAACACCCGCAAGATTTTGCTGGCGGCGTGAAGCCCAAGATTGCCTTCTCGTTTTGCCCAATACATCACCTGACGAAGCATTGCCTTTTTGTTCTCGCCTTTATAGTCACTGCCTAAAATCAGCGTTAGCCCATGCTCAGCAAAGACCAAGACCCTCTTTTCTGGCCACTCGGGGACAGTAATAACGGTGAAGTCAGGCTCACCCCCCTCAGACGGGAACATGGTATTACCCCACATCAGGGGCAGTCGTGAATACTCTGAAGTAACGTAAAGGCGGCAATTTCTCTTAAATCCGGGGGTGTGACACATCACCCTGTCCAGCTTTATCATCTCTTTACCCTGCAAATACTGCAAAACCTTACCCACCAGCTCGATATTTTCCTGGTCAAGCCCACCCGTCACCACCTCAGTAAACTTGGCAATCCGGTTGCGTACTATGGTCGTCACCGAAAGATTGCCGAATTCCGTTATCACCCCCCCCTGCTCCAGCGACCACTCCCTGAGTTTTTCCTCGGAGGGGTTATTAATTATTCTTTTCGGCTTAAATCCTTGGGCAAAAATATCCAGCATGCCTCACCTCCAAGTGTGTGTTACAATGGATAAAGTCCTGCTAACTCTCATTATAAGATTTAAACTCCACCGTAATCAAATAGAGGGCGTTTTTTATGATTTACGAGCTTAGTCCAGAGGATATTGACCGGGTTTACTTTATCATCAATGAGGCAGCCAAAGCCTACCAAGGCTTTATACCCACTGACTGCTACCATGAGCCCTATATGTCCATAGATGAGCTAAAACGAGAAATGAAACGCATCACCTTCTTCGGCTGGGAAGTAGAGGGTGAGATTTTAGGCGTCATGGGGTTTGAACGGGTTGGAGATGTTACCCTTATCCGTCATGCCTATGTACTGCCCCAGTACCAGAGACAGGGAATTAGCAGCAAGCTCTTAACTAATTTAAAGGGTATGGTTATCACCCCCCGCCTTCTGGTAGGTACCTGGGCTGATGCCAGGTGGGCAGTTCGTTTCTATGAGAAACACGGCTTTAAGCTCCTGCCCAATAAGGATGAGCTACTTAAGACCTACTGGGATATCCCCCAGCGGCAGATTGAGACCTCAGTGGTTCTGGGGATAAATATTTTAAAAAATTAAGGAGAGCAAATGATCTTCTCACCGAAGGCTAGGGAGCGATTCCAAAAAAAACCGGCACAGGCAATTGAGGAGGAAATCAAGGCATTTACCCGAACCAGCCCCCTTAACCGTATGCCTGGTATGGAAAACCAGGTTATCTTTGATAAACCACTGGTGCAGTTTGCCGATGTTGATGACCCCATCTTTACCGAGTACAAGACCATCATTGCCCCCAGCCACCTCACCCCTCGTGAGGCGCTGGCTAAAGCCTCAGGCAAAAGCGCCGAAGGCTTACCGGCACGCCTCTCCATAATCAGCTGGATTCTGCCCATTACCGAAAAGACCCGCCTCTCCAACCGGCGGCAAACAAAATCCCCGTCCCGCCTCTGGTCATACACCCGCTGGTACGGGGAGAAGTTTAATGAAGCCTTGCGGCAACATATGGTTCAAGTCCTTACTCAATTGGGTTATCTGGCAGTAGCACCAATGATGCAGCCCTACTTCAAGGAGTTTACCAATGAGAAAGGAAAATACTCAAACTGGTCGGAGCGGCACATCGCCTACGCTGCCGGACTGGGCACCTTCTCGCTTTCTGATGGTTTTATCACCGAGCGCGGCATCGCCCACCGCTGCGGCAGCGTGGTCACCGACCTTATATTGCCAGTAAGCCCAAGAGTAGCCAAAGACCCGTATTCAAACTGCCCTTTCTATGTAGACGGTAGCTGTAAAGCCTGCATCACCCGCTGCCCCGCCGGGGCTATTAGTGAAAGTGGCCACGACAAGATAAAATGCTTTGAACATATGCAAGAACCCGAGCTACTGAAAGAGTATCAGGTTGGGAAATTAGGCTGCGGGCTCTGCCAGACTAAGGTCCCGTGTGAATACAGAAACCCGACGAGGAAGGTATCTCCCCCCACACCCCATCATCTCTAATCTCCACCAGCTTCAGCGGCAGCAGCTTATTGGTTAAATCTTTATTACTTTCAGTATAGACCTTGATGTAGTTGGGGGTGAGTCCGGACCAGACGCCAGAAGGTGAGCGCTTCTCCCAAAGTACTGGCATTATCTTACCCGAGAATTTCTGATTAAAGTTTCGGGTGCTTTGGCAGGCTAGAGAAAGCATTCGCTTGGTTCGCTCTCTTTTTATTTGAGGTGATAGCGTATCGGGGAACTGAGCAGCCTCAGTACCATCACGGGGGGAATAGGGGAAAACATGGATTCGGGCAAAGCCCATCTGCTGAGAAAGCTCATAGCTTTCCAAAAACTCAGCCTCACTCTCACCGGGGAAGCCGACGATAATATCAGTGGTGATGGCAACATCAGGCACCATATTACGGATTAAGGCTACCACCTGCTGGTACTCACCAGCCCTATAACGCCGATTCATTAGCTTTAGCACCCTGTCACTGCCACTCTGCAGCGAGAGGTGAAAATGCGGGCATAAGCGGCTATCCCGCCACAGCTTTAGCAGCCCCGGATGGATTTCTTGAGGTTGCAGAGAAGACAGTCTTAATCTTTTAATATCAGTTTCAGCCAGGATGCGCTCAAGTAGCCCCTTCAAGTCTATGCCATCATGCTTATAGGAGCCAACTTTGACCCCAGTTATTACCACCTCTTTATAGCCCGCTTCAATCTTCGTCCTGATGTGAGCGATAATCTCATCAGCAGGCAGGCTTTTTTCTCTTCCCCGCACCAGAGGCACAATGCAGTAGGAGCAAAAGTTGCTGCAACCATCCTGAACCTTAATTAAAGCACGGGTCTTGAAGCCATTCCGGGCAAATAAACGCTGTCTAGTGGCGGGCATCCGGTGCAAGTGACCCTTCTCTTCCAGCACCTGAGGCAGTCGGGGCTTTTCATCACCACCAATAACCAGACTAACCCCATCAATATGAGCCAGCTCCTTTGGGGCACGCTGAGCATAGCATCCTGTAGCCACCACCAGTGCCTCAGGGTTCAGGCGATGAGCCAGCCTCAGCAGGTGCCGAGATTTACGGTCGGCGATATGGGTTACGCTGCAGGTATTCAGTATGTAGATATCAGCGGCACTATCCGGGGATACCAGCCTCAAGCCTGCCCGAGTAAATTGGCCTGCCAGAAGCTCCGTCTCTGCCTGATTTAGCTTACAACCTAAAGTAGCCAGGGCAACCCTTATCTCATTAGGCATCCTATCCACCAAAGTCTCCACGTCTACCTTGACAACCAAATACAGGTGCAGTATATTATTGATACCCTCATCAGTCAAATCACACCGCTTCAGAATCCAAGAGGTCTCACCACGAAAAGTAAGTGATTAAGTCAAACGCTGAGAACAGAGTTGTGGTCACCGGGATAGGCATCCTGTGCCCACTCGGCTTAGATGCTGCCACTACCTGGAAAGCCCTTATTGTCGGTGAGTCTGGCATTGATTACATCACCCTCTTTGACCCCGAACTTTTTGATACCAAGATTGCCGGTGAGGTGAAGGGGTTTGAGCCGACCACTTATATCAACCAAAAGGATGCCCGCCGCATGGACCGCTTTGCCCAACTGGCGGTAGCTTCAAGCCTTCAGGCAGTAGAGCAGGCTAAACTTAAGATTACCCCCTCAAACCAAAACGGTATTGGCGTAATCTTTGGTAGCGGTATCGGGGGCTTAATTACCCTCTCCGAACAAATCAAGATACTCCTCGAGCAGGGGCCAAGCCGGATAAGCCCCTTCCTAGTGCCGATGATGACACCGGACATGGCAGCAGCGCAGGTATCAATTTTATTGGGTGCCAAGGGACCAAATTTCTGTACTACCTCAGCCTGTTCCAGCGGTGCCGATGCTATCGGGGTTGCCGGTGAAATAATCAAGCGTGGTGATGCTCAGGCAATGATAGCCGGCGGTAGTGAAACCATAATTACCCCAATAGGTTTTGCCGGTTTTAATGCCCTTAAAGCCCTCTCCACACGAAATGACCAGCCAAAACTAGCCTCCCGCCCCTTTGATGCTGAGCGTGATGGCTTTGTTATTGGTGAAGGGGCGGCCTCGCTACTTCTGGAAGACCTCAGCTTTGCTCAAAAGCGAGGGGTGCCGATATTAGCTGAAGTGCTTGGTTACGGAGCCAGCGGTGATGCCTTCCATATTACCCAGCCAGCCCTCAATGGCGAGGGAGCAGCCCAAGCGATGAAGAAAGTGCTCAATAAGGCAGGCCTCAAGCCTACTGAAGTCGATTATATCAATGCTCATGGCACAGCCACACCCCTAAACGATAAAGTGGAAACCCGAGCGATAAAGGCGGTATTTGGTGACTATGCCTATAAAATTCCGATAAGCTCGACCAAATCAATGATGGGACATCTTATCGGTAGCGCCGGTGCGGTTGAGGCGGCAATAACGGTCATGGCCATCCAGAACGATATCATACCGCCAACGATTAACCTTACCCACCCTGACCCTGAATGTGACTTGGATTATGTACCCAATGTAGCCCGTCCGGCCAAGGTTACCACCGCTCTCTCCAATGCCTTTGGCTTTGGTGGTCATAATTCCGTTCTTGCTTTCCGAAAATATACCGAGGGGTAAGCTTGAACCATAGTCGCTGGAAACTTCTGCCACCCGCCCCGGAAAATCACCCGCTTATGACTTCAGGCTTTTCCCCACTGATAGCCCAGCTTCTCTATAATCGTGGACTCACCGAACCATCAGAGATAAAGCCTTTCCTTACTGCCGACAGGAGTCTCTCCTCCAACCCCTACCTTTTGCCTGACATGTCCAAGGCGGTAGCCAGAATTTACCAAGCCCTGCTTTCAGGAGAGAGTATTGCTATTTATGGGGACTATGACGCCGATGGCATTACGGCTACTGCCATTCTGGTAAAGGGGCTATCAATGTTGGGGGGTAAGGCTACCCCATATATCCCCCATCGCATGACCGAAGGCTACGGCCTTAGAACCACGGCACTGGAGAAACTCTCTGCTCAAGGCATCAGCCTAGTCATCACTGTTGATTGTGGAATTACTGCCCTTACCGAAGTTAAAAAAGCCAAAAGAATGGGACTGCAGATAATTATTACTGACCACCATACCCCACTTGATGAAATCCCTCAAGCCTTGGCGATTGTTAATCCCAAGCTACCCGACTCAAGTTATCCCTTTACCGAACTGACTGCTGCCGGGGTTGCCTTCAAACTCCTTGAGGCCCTCTTCCAAGGCATGGGCAGAGAGCACCAACTGGATGAACTTGCCGACCTAGTAGCTCTGGGAACGGTTGCCGATATGGCGCCGCTAGTAAAAGATAACCGATACCTGGTTAAGAAGGGGCTCAAATTGATTAACACTACGCCACGCCTTGGCATCAGGGAGATGATAACCCAAGCCAGACTAAATGTGGGCGATATTGATGCTGAGTGTATCTCCTGGGTCCTAGCCCCGCGACTTAATGCCGCTGGCAGGTTGGCTCACGCCCTCTCAAGTTATAAACTCCTGCTCACTGACTCCCCAACTGAGGCACAAGAGCTAGCTAACTGGCTGGAGCAGAAAAACCTGGAACGGCAAAACCTGACCATCAAAACACTGGCCCAAGCTAGAGGAGAGGTTTTAGCTCAGGGAATTTCACCGCTCTTGTTAGCTAGTGACAAGGATTATCCCATTGGCATTACCGGGCTGGTAGCCTCAAGACTGGCTGGGGAATTCTACCGCCCCAGTATCGTGGTCAGGACTGGCGAGCGGATGTCAAGCGGCAGTTGCCGCAGTATCCCCGAGTTTAATATCATTCATGCTTTAACCCAATGCCAAAAACTGCTCACTTACTTCGGCGGACACTCTCAGGCTGCTGGCTTTTCCCTGCCAACGAGAAACCTGGCTCGCTTTGCAGAAACGCTTGCCCATCTTGCCTCCACCGAACTGGAAGGGCTTGACCTGCGCCCGCAACTTGAGATTGACGCCCGCATCACCCTGCCCGAACTGGGGGGAGATACCTTTAAGATAACGCAAAGGCTTGCCCCCTTTGGTCGGGGTAATCCCCAACCTACCTTCCTCAGCCGTAGGGTGCAGGTTGTTGATTGCCACACTATGGGGAGCAGTAGTGAGCACCTGAAACTTAAACTAAAGCAGGGTGGTACGGTATGGGACGGGGTAGCCTTTGGCTGGGGAAGCCATTTATCAGAGGTGTCCCAAGAACTTGATATTGTCTATAACCTGGAAATAGACCGCTGGAAAAATGAGGAGCGGCTAAGGCTTAATATCCTTGATTTTGCCCCTGCTGTTACCACCCCGACCTGATATGCCCGGCAATTATATCTATCGCCTCAAATAAATCAGACGAGGGCAAAAGGTAGGAAGTCCTGACCCTGGCGTATTCATACTTTGGCTCAGGATAAATTAAGATACTGCCCTTCTGCTTATCGTGTTGCGCCTGCATTAACCTGTCTTTCAGCTGATAGTCAAAGTTAAGCTCACGGGACAAATGGCCATCCCCTTTAAATTCAATATCAACTACCTTACCCCAGATACCAGAACTCCTCTTTTTAACCATCGTGGTTTTCTTTCTATTCTTTTCACTAGACCAGTCAGGCTTTTTCACCAGAAAGTCAAGAAAGTAATTGACCCCGTACTGGCTGGAGACACTGGCAACATTGATATAGTCTATTTTCCTACCCTCTAGCCTGATAAGACCCTCAGACCTCTGACCCCCGAAACGACCTGCCCCCACCTTCTCTTCCTCCGCTCCCTTTTCCATCAGGGATGCTTTGACCCCCATCGCTTTAAGGTGCTCCAAGAGTTCTTCCCTCTTCTGGGGGCCAGCCTTTTTCCTTGCCTTAAGCGCCAGTGGTAAGAGAACAACAAAAATAAGCGCCGTGATAATTCCGATAAGACTTGACCACTCCACGACTTACTCCTCCCAAGTCTATAAATGTTAGATTGCTACGCCTCCCCTGTCTCCTCTGCCTTGTCTTCCGCCTCTGTCTCCGGTTCTACCTCTGCTCTTACCTCCTTAACCCACCGCGTCTTATAAGCCATTAAGGGAACAACCACAGCCAAGGTAAGTAGAGCGATAATCTGAGCCTGATGTAAACCAACGAAAAACGGTGTTCCCTCTCTCAGGAAATCAATGCCAACCCGCCACAGGGAATATATCCCGAGGTAGCCTAAAAATAGGGAGCCGTCAGGTTCAAAGCGTCCCCTTAGTTTAAGTAAGGCGACAAAAACTATAAGTAAGAATATAATCTCATAAACTGTCGTGGGATGGCGAACCCCCAAAGCGGCAAAGCTCTCCGGGTGGGTATAGACAATCCCCCAGGGTAAGGAGGTTTCTACGCCATAGCAGCAACCATTAATGGTGCAGCCAATCCTGCCGACTACCTGAGCCAAGACAAGACCTGGTACCACTGCATCGGCGAAGTAGCCAAACTCAAACTTGCCCACCTTGCTGTAAACCCAGACACCCAGAGCCGCACCTAAGATGGCACCGTAGATAGTTAGACCTTCAGTGGTAAACATCTGCTCCGGGTGATAGCGGTAATAATCCATTCTATCCCAAAGATGAAGCAGCTTTGATATTATTATCCCCGACGGGATCCCCACCAGTGCTGCGGTTAAGACATTGTCATAGGAAACCTTGAGGCCCTTTTTAACCTGCCATACCACCCACAGTATTAGCACCCCAATGGCAAGGGCAACTAGAATGCCATACCATCTGATAGCCAGTGAGCCGATGGCAATGGCTACAGGATTTACGCCGATATTAATCATTACTCCTCCTAATGTTGAATTTCTTACCGGGATAAGAGCGCCTCAAGTATTACCTGGGCGGCTCTTTTGTCCAGAGGCTTATTATTATTGCCACACTTGGGTGACTGGATGCAACTGGGACATCCAGAATCACACAGGCAATCTGAAATTACTTTAAGTGTAGTCTGCCATAACTCTAAAATTAAGTCAAAACCCTGCTCGGTAATGCCAATGCCGCCGGGGTAGGCATCATAAATGAATATCTGGGGGCGGCCGGTATCCGGGTGAAGCGGGGTAGACACACCGCCGATGTCGTTGCGGTCACATAAGGCATAAAGGGGAAGGATGCCAATCGCCGCATGCTCAGTAGCATGAAGTCCACCGGCAAAATCAAGGTTCAACTCATTAAGTTTAGATATAACCTCTGCTGGCAGGTCAAACCATAAGGCAACAGTGGGAAAGTGTTGCGGTGGCAGGTCAAGCATCTCCTCTCCAATTACTTCCTCGGTAAACTGCTGCTTCTTCTTAAAGCCAACTACGGTAGTAGTAACCTCTACTTCACCCAGATATACCTTTACCCTTCCCTGGCTCTGGCTGCGACTTACCTTCAGGATATGCAAATCAGTAATCTCCTTGGTCTGCGTATAATAGGGAGCTGCAGTTGGCACCGCATAGGCAGTATGAGCTTCAAGGTCAAGCTCCTCAACCAAGTACGATTCCCCCTGATGAAGATAGATAGCCCCGGGGTGTATCTGGAAAAAGGCGACAGAAGCCTCTATTGTTTCCAGTAACTGGCCAGTTGAGGTATCCACAAGGGCAAAGTTCTCACTGGTAGTAGAACGAATATTTATATCTTGAGCCGGATAGGCAATGCGTGGTGAAAGATACCATCTCCGGTTGCGCTCCCGCAACATGCTGCGGCTTTCGAGCACCTCTATTTCTTGATTCAAGCTAGAACCGAAAATTTCCTCCTCATCACCACTTAGCGGTAGCTCCCAGGCAGCACACAGAAGATGAGCCCGCAGAATATAGGGATTTGAGGGGTTAACTAGGGCATTCTCAAAACTCTTCTTAAAAAAGGCCTCCGGGTGATGCATAAAATACTGGTCCAAAGGACTATCTAAAGCGATAAGAAAACTCAGAGACGCTTCTTTACCGCGACCACTCCTTCCTGCCTGCTGCCAGGTACTTGAGATACTCCCCGGATAGCCGGTAAGCACCGTAGCCTCTAGGTCGCCAATATCTATGCCCAGCTCTAAAGCAGTCGTTGCCACCACCCCCAAAAGCTCACCCTTAAAGAGCTCCTGCTCTATCTGACGCCGCTCTTCAGGCAAGTATCCTGCCCGATAAGGCTTAATCCGTTGCTTGAGGCTGGGGTTTATTTCAGCTAACCTCCGCTTCGAGTAGATATAAATAAGTTCAGTTAGTCGGCGGCTACGAGCAAAGGTTAGGCTACGGATACCCTGGCTTACCAACTCACTGAGTAAGTACATGGCTTCGCTATTAGCACTGCGCCGGGCACTCTTTGCCCTGTCTATAATCGGGGGATTCCAGAAAACAAATTCCTTCCCACCCTGAGGAGAGCCGTCTTGGGTTACCACCTCAAAAGGCAGACCCACCAGTCTTTGCGCATGCTCACCAGGGTTATCTAGGGTCGCCGAACAACAAATAAACTGCGGCCTTGAGCCATAGAGCTGGCAAAGCCGTCGCAAGCGACGCATAATAAAAGCAACATGGGAGCCAAAAACACCGCGATAGACATGAGCTTCATCGATAACTACATACTTTAACTGACGCAGCAGCCTTGACCAGTACTGATGATTCGGCAGTATGCCCAAATGCAGCATATCTGGATTGGTAAGTATTATTCTGGCCTTTTTTCTAATCTCAGTCCGCTCCTCCTGTGGGGTGTCACCATCAAAGGTAGCAAATTCGGCATCACCAAGTAGAGGAGAAAATAGCTTATCTAAAGTACGAAGCTGGTCTTGAGCCAGGGCTTTAGTCGGGAATAGATATAAGGCGCAGCCTTTTGGCTCACTTAAAACCTTATCCATTACCGCAATGTTATAGCACAGGGTTTTACCACTGGCACTGAAAGTGGCTACCACTACATTCTTGCCTCCTCGGGCGTAATCTACTGCCTGCGCCTGGTGAGTATAAAGGGGCAAAAGCCCGTGGTCTTTAAGGGTCTCCTCAAGACAACTTATAAGTGGCTCGCTTAACTTGGCAAAGCTTGCTTTGCGGGGTGGGATATGCTCAATATGAACACTTTGACCGCTGTAGTAAGGCTGAGCGAAAAGATACTTTAAGAAAGCCGAAGAGTCCATTTTGACTTAATCAAACTCTAGCTGCTAAAGAACAGGTAAAATCTCAATCTCATAATCGAGGAGTTCGACTTCAAACTTGCTACTTGAAATAAAGTCCACCACTTTAGAGAGAATTCCATTGGCATGCTGTCTGCTATTGCTCACGCAGGAGATGCCGAGGGTAGCCAGTTGCCAGAGGTCATGCTCCTCAACCTCAGCAATAGCAACATTAAACCGGTTCTCAACCCGGCTGGTAATCGATTTTAATACTCGCCGTTTACCCTTGAGGGAGAGATTCTCGGGCAGGCGAAGCCTAACCTTACAGACACCAACATTCATCGCTTAAGGGGCAAATAGAACGTTTGTTATAGTGACTACTATACCTTCTGTAGTATTGCCAAGTCAAATAAAGTTTAATTTACAGTCATCCCAGTTTATGCTATACTTGATTTTTGTTAAAATAACTAAAATACGTAGAAACACCGGGGTGTGGATTGGATAAAACGAAAAAGACGGAAATCATAAGCAAGTTTGAGACCAGTAAAGGGGACACTGGTTCAACCGAGGTTCAGATAGCCCTGCTTACGGAGAGAATCAATGAGCTAACCGCTCACATGGTAGCCAATAAACACGACTACCATTCGCAACGCGGCCTGCTTAAGCTCGTCGGCCAAAGAAAGCGGCTGCTTACTTACTTAAGCAAGCAGGGGGTTGGACGGTATCACAGCCTGATTAAGAAGCTCGGTCTGCGTAAGTAAAGCCTTAAAAAGGGGGGATTATTGATAGAGTCTCAGTCATTCCAGCTTGAACTAGGGGGTAGAAGCCTCATTATCGATACCGGCAAGCTCGCTGGGCAAGCCAACGCCGCGGTAACGGTACGCTATGGGGATACTATTGTCCTAGTTACCACCTGCATCAGCCCTGAACCGCGAGAGGGAGCGGATTTCCTGCCGCTAACCGTTGACTATGAAGAAAGGCTTTATGCTGCCGGTAAAATCCCCGGGGGATTTATCAGAAGAGAGGGACGCCCCAGTGAGGAAGCAACTTTAGCCGGCCGCCTTACCGACCGCCCGCTGCGTCCACTCTTACCCAAAGAGCTTCACAATGATGTCCAGCTTATAATCACCGTCCTTTCTGCCGACCAAGAGAATGACCCCGATACCCTAGCCGTGATTGGTAGCTCGGCAGCACTATCAACTTCAGAAATACCATTTGATGGCCCGGTAGGTGCGATTCGTATCGGTTATATTGATGAGGAGTTCGTCTTAAATCCAACCCTAGCCCAGCTTGAAAATAGCCTGCTTGACCTCGTTGTTGCCAGCACCAAGCAGGCAGTAGTAATGCTAGAAGCCGGGGCACGAGAGGTTTCAGAAGATATTGTTGTCCAGGCAATCAAGTTAGGGCATGAGGCAAACCAGGATATTATCCGGCTTCAAGAGGAGCTTCAAAAAACCTTTGCAAAGCCGAAGATAGAGGTCCACAAAAGTGAACTTGACCCTGAAGTAATAAAAGCGGTCTCATCAATCATTGACGGGAAATTTGCCGAAATCCTGAGCCAGCCCAAAAAGCAAGAGCGTGAGGAGGCACTGGAAAGCCTGAAGAAAGAGCTGGTAAAGAGCCAGGAAGAGTCATTCCCCGAAGCAGATGTAATCCTTGCCTTTGAAGCCGAACTCAGGGATGAAATGAGGAGCAATATCCTAAATCAAGCACAGCGTATTGGTGGTCGCGGCCTTAAAGACATTCGACCTATTACAAGTCAAATAGGACTTCTGCCTCGTACCCATGGCTCAGCTCTATTCACCCGGGGGGGAACACAGGTATTAACCATCACTACCTTAGGCTCAATTAAAAAGAAGCAACAACTTGATGGATTAGGTATTGAAGAGACCAAACGCTTCATCCATCATTACAATTTCCCTCCCTTCTCCACCGGGGAAGTAAAACGCATCGGTACACCAGGGCGACGTGAAATTGGACACGGGGCTCTAGCCGCGCGAGCCCTCCTCCCGGTGATACCCGATGATGAGGAGTTCCCCTATACTATCCGGCTCGTCTCCGAGGTCTTAAGTTCCAACGGCAGCACCTCCATGGCCAGTGTCTGCGCCAGCAGTCTCTCCTTAATGGATGCTGGCGCACCAATAAGGGGTGCCGTTGCCGGGATAGCTATGGGCTTAGTCAGCGGGGAGAAGGGTGAATATGCTATCTTAACTGATATCGAGGGCTTAGAGGATGCTTATGGGGATATGGACTTTAAGATAGCTGGCACCAGTAAAGGTATTACCGCATTGCAGCTAGATATCAAGCTTAAGGGCATAAGCCTAGAAATTCTAGAAAAAACGCTGTATCAAGCAAGCGAGGCTCGCCAGTCTATTCTAGAGATAATGCAGCAGACCATAAGCTCCAGCCGCCCCACACTCAGCCCCTACGCACCACAAATATATAAATTACTGATCCCCCCGGACAAGATTGGCAGTATAATCGGCACCGGCGGCAAAACAATCAGGTCAATAATTGACGAGACTAAAGCCAATATTGATGTCCTCAACGATGGTACGGTGCTCATTGATGCCCCCAGCGCTGAAGCGGCTCAGAAAGCAATGAATATTATTGAAGGTCTGACCAAGGAGATAGAAGTTGGCAGTATCTATACCGGAAAGGTGTCCCGCATCTTAAGCTTTGGCGCTTTTGTCGAGATACTCCCGGGTAAGGAAGGCCTGGTTCACATCAGCGAGCTTGCTGACTATCGGGTAGCTAAGATTGAGGATGTAGTCAAAGTGGGTGACGAGATTATGGTCAAGGTAATTGATGTTGACCATTTGGGCCGGATAAACCTGTCACGACGCGCTGTACTGCAAACACTATCTCAGGTGCCCGGTGACAAGGAAAAGGACTCATCTTCAGCAAAACAACCGCCCGGAAAACAGCCTCAGATGCGCTCCTCACCCCGCCCTTCTCATCCCCAAAACAAGGGGTACTATCACAAGTAGGGGTCAAATTATGAAGCCAATAAGGGTAGTAGTTCAAGGTGCATTGGGCAAGGTGGGACGAGAGGTAGTTAATGCAGTATGCTGTCAGAGCGATATGGAGCTGGTCGGCGCCGTAGACCTCAAGGCCACTCAAGACTATCTTTCTCTACCGGATAACTTGGGCACGGTGCCTTTATCCCCTGATTTAGAGCCTATCCTCAAAAGCTCAAAACCAGAGGTACTGGTTGACTTTACTGTTGCCCAAGCTAGCATGCCGGCAGTGCGCATGGCCACTAAAAGGGGTGTAAACCTAGTAATCGGAACCACCGGACTCTCCAGTGATGAACTTAGTGAAATTGAGCACCTAGCACTGGAGCACAACGTTGGTGCTGTGGTCGCCCCAAACTTTGCCCTAGGCGCCGTTTTAATGATTCATCTAGCCAAAATAGCGGCTAAATACCTTGACTGGGCTGAAATCATAGAGCTGCATCATCATCAGAAAGTGGACGCTCCCTCGGGAACAGCCCTCTCCACCGCCAGAGCTATGGCGCAGTCAAGGGGGAGACCATTTTCCTATGCCGAACCAAAGAAGGCCACACCGAGTCGGGGTGAGCAGGTTGAAGGTATCACCATTCACAGCATCCGCCTGCCCGGTCTTTTAGCCCATCAGGAAGTAATCCTCGGTGGGGCAGGACAGACACTTGCCATCCGACATGATACCATAAGTCGGGAATGCTATATGCCAGGCGTCATCTTAGCCATCAAAGAAGTAGTCAAGAAGAAGGGACTAATCTACGGACTGGATAAACTGCTTGGTTTATGATGGAGAAAACGATGAAAGGGTATAGGGTTGCTATTGTCGGTGCTACTGGACTGGTTGGACAGGAGTTCATTAAAGTCCTGGAACAACGAAACTTCCCCATGGCTTCCGTCCACCTTTTAGCCTCAGACCGCTCCGCAGGTAAGCAACTTTTTGTCAATCACCGCGAGGTTACCGTCGAGGAGACCACCCCCGAGTCTTTTGAAGAAATAGATATCGCCCTTTTCTCGGCTGGTTCTGAGGTTAGCCTCCACTTTTCACCCCTAGCCGCCGCTCAAGGAGCCGTAGTAATTGATAATAGCTCTGCTTTCAGAATGCATCCCGAGGTTCCCCTGGTGGTACCTGAAGTTAATGCCGAAGACATTAAATGGCACCGCGGGATTATCGCTAACCCGAATTGCTCCACGATTCAAATGGTGGTGGCCTTATACCCACTGCACAAGGTTAACCCCATAGAGCGCATTATTGTAGCTACCTATCAGTCGGTATCGGGCACCGGTGCCGCCGCTGTAGAAGAATTAACTACCCAGGCCAAGCAAGTGCTAGACGGGCAAAACACCATCCCCCATGTTTACCCGCACCAGATAGCCTTTAATATACTGCCCGAGATAGATGTCTTCCTGGACAATGGCTACACCAAAGAAGAGTGGAAGATGGCGGAAGAAACCAAGAAGATAATGCATACCAGCAATATCGCTATCTCGGCTACCTGCGCCCGGGTCCCGGTATTTGTCGGGCATAGCGAGGCAGTAACTGTAGAATTTTCCCAACCCATGTCTCCCGATGAAGCCCAACGCATCCTGGCCGAAGCCCCTGGGGTCAGGGTACTGGATGACCCAACCATCTCTCTCTACCCTCATCCTTGGGCAACAACCAGCACTGATGAAGTCTTCGTCGGTCGTATTCGAAAAGATACCTCCCACCCCAAGGGACTGGTGATGTGGATTGTTGCCGATAACATCCGCAAGGGAGCGGCACTAAATGCTGTCCAGATTGCTGAGGAGATGGTCAAAAGAGAATGGCTACATCAACAGGAGGTGGCTGAAAATGAAAAGCTTCGGACGACTATTGACAGCCATGGTAACCCCCCTGAATGAAGACGGGGCGGTTAACTACGAGCAAGCCAAAAAGCTGGCCCTAGCCCTACTTAGCTCAGGGAGTGAGGGCGTATTAGTTTCAGGCACCACCGGCGAATCCCCCACCCTTACCCAAGATGAGAAGCTACGCCTTTTTGCTGAAGTAAAACAAGCAGTAGGGGAGCGGGGTGCAGTAATTGCCGGCACCGGCAACTACAACACCGCCGAGAGCCTGGAGCTAACTAAAGAGGCGGAGCGAATTGGGGTCGATGGTTGCCTCTTGGTCGTCCCTTACTATAATAAACCGACTCAGGAAGGCTTATACCAGCATTTTAAGACTATCGTTCAGGGCACAAGCTTACCCTGCATCGTGTATAATGTGCCCTCACGCACCATCACCAACCTCTCCGCCGAGACAACCACGAGGTTAAGCCAGATTGATAACATTATCGGGATAAAAGAGGCTAGTGCCGATATGGAACAGATTGCCAAGATTATTGATAACACCGGGCAAGACTTCTTCATCTGGAGTGGCAATGATAGTGATACCTTCCCCATTCTAGCCCTCGGCGGCTACGGGGTCATCAGCGTTGCTTCTCATCTGGCAGGTAACCAGATTAAGGCAATGATTACCAGTTTTACCTCAGGCAAAGTAGGTGAGGCAGCCAAAATGCACCGCTACCTGCTGCCACTATTTAAGGTGCTATTTATTGTCTCCAACCCGATACCCTTAAAATACGCCCTGAACCAGGTTGGCTTCAGTGTCGGCAAGCCTCGTCTGCCTCTGGTTGAGCCCGATGAGAAATCAGCCGCTCAGATTAAAGAGGTACTCAAAAATTACCACATTGACCTGCCTTTGAGCTGACCCCCAGCGGCTTTTAGCCAAAACAAAGCTACAAAACAGGTTCAACCTCAATTATTTGCTCTCGTCGTGCCCCTACCGAGATGAGGTGAACCGGACAAGAAATGAGCTCTTCCAGCCTTTTGATATACTTACGAGCCTCAGCCGGAAGTTCATCATAGCGGCGAATATCGCTAGTTGGGGCTTGCCAACCCGGAAGTTCCTCATAAATAGGCTTGCACCTGGCTAAAGCAGTGATATTACTGGGGAAATAGTCAATTCTTTGCCCATCCAGCTCATAGCCAACACCTATCTTGAGCTTGGGCAGGATGTCAAGAACATCAAGGCGGGTAATGGCTGCCGCGGTAAAACCGTTAATCCGGGTGCTAAAGCGAGAGGCAACAGCATCAAACCAGCCGCAACGGCGAGGTCTGCCGGTAGTGGTACCATACTCGTGGGCCCGCTCACGAATTAAAACAGCGGTTTCATCCTGTAACTCAGTCGGCATGGGACCCCCGCCCACCCGGGTACAGTAACCCTTAAACACACCCAGAATCTGGCTAATTCTTAAAGGACTGATTCCAGTACCCAGACAACCTTCCCCAGCCATAGGTGAAGAAGAGGTAGTATAAGGATAGGTGCCAAAATCAGGGTCAAGTAAAGTCCCCTGGGCTCCTTCCAGTAAAACCTTCTTCCCCTGTGCTAGTGCCTCTTCCAGAATTACAGTTGTCTCCCGAATATAAGGAGCCAGGCGCTCCCCAAACTGGCAATAGGTATTGTATATCTCGGCAAAGGATAAAGGGCTCGTCCCATAGACCTTGGTCAAAACCGTATTTTTATATTCAAGTATAAACCGAAGCCGTTCCCCAAATGCCACGCTATCTAGAAGGTCACCTACTCTTATACCTAACCTAGCCACTTTGTCAGCAAAGGCAGGACCAATACCTTTGCGCGTAGTGCCGATTGCCTTCCCTGCCCGTGCCTCTTCCTCCAAGCCATCAAGGAGGGTATGGTAAGGCATAATCAGGTGAGCCCGGTCACTGATGAAAAACTTAGAGGTATCAACACCATTTTTTTGAAGTAGTTCCAGCTCATCAAGCAGCACCGCCGGGTTAATCACCACCCCGTTACCCAATAAACAAACCGCCTGGCGAGAAAAAATGCCCGATGGTACCAGGTGCAGCTTAAACTCACCATAATCATTGACCACAGTATGCCCGGCATTATCCCCACCGGAAAAGCGAACTACTAGGTGAGCCTTCTCCGCCAGCAAATCAACTATCTTGCCCTTCCCTTCATCCCCCCACTGGGCTCCAATAACTGCAATAACCGGCATTATTCCCCCTCTAACTTAAACCAATATAATTTAGATTTTTTGCCAGCACGGCACCCTCAATGTTAACTAGCTCTTGTTTGCTGCCAGATATAAAATAATCGCTGCCCAAAGGTTAAAAAACTCAAAAAGGCGATGATAGCAAGAGCAATAACTATTTGATTTAGCAAAAGACCCAGTGCCAGCACAATAACCCTCTCCGCCCGAGTAAATAGCCCCAACTGACACTCCAGACCAAGTGCCTCCGCTCGAGCCCGGAGGTAGCTCACCAGTGGTGAAAAAATCAAAGCCAGGCAAACAAGTAAGATTAAAGTAGCTGACTGGCTCCCAGAATATAAATACCAGCCTAAAATCCCCAGCAGCAGCACTGCCTCGGATAATCGGTCAAGCACCGAGTCAAGGATACCACCAAAACGGGTAATCCGACCGGTGTAGCGAGCCAGTGCCCCATCAAGCATATCAAAAAAGCCGGCAAAAAGCACCATAAATCCAGCAGCCAGAAGGTGTCCGGTTAAAATAAGTGCTGCCGCCCCCACCGTCACCAAGAAACCAAACCAGCTCAGGGTATCAGGCCTTATCGGGGTCTTAGCCAGAAGCCGTACCGCCGGTTCGGTAAAATAATAAGCTAGCGACTTACGAACTTCAGAGAACCTTACCATTAAACACTACTTTTCTTAGAAACAATTGCTATATTATTTTCTAATTAAATCAAAACCGGCGTCGCTTTAAGGGGAGGGGACTTCTTATTCCACGGAGGCTCACTTAACACCCTCGTATAATAGCGAAGTACCCTTTTAGCGATGTTTCCCCAGTTATAATCCCTCGCCTTAATTATGCCTCGGGAACCCATTTGTTGCCGCAATGCCTCATCTTTAAGCAGAGAAATTAAGGCTTGAGCCAGTGCGTCAACATCCTTCGGCGGCACCAGTAACCCTTCAGCCCCGTGACTTAAGACACCGGCATAACCCTTGATATTCGAAGCAACAACCGGGGTACCAACCGCCATCGCCTCAAGCAGAACTATGCCAAAGCTCTCATGACCCAGCGCCGGGGCACAAAAAACATCAGCCGCCTTATAGTACCTGGGCAATTCGCTACCTCGGACATAGCCGACAAAAACAACATCCTCAAGCCGACTCCTCTTAACCTGTTTTTCATACTTGCGTCGTAGCCTGGTGCCCGGGCCAACTACGATGAGACGAGAGTTCGGTATTTCCTGTTTAACCAGCTGGTAAGCTTTAAGGAGGTAACTCAAGCCTTTTCGCTTTTCCAAGCGACCGACAAATAAGATATTAAGCTTCCCGTCATCGAATCCATCAATGGGAGACACCTTAGGAGAGAAAAGCCCAAGGTCAATGCCATTAGGGATTATATTGTAATAGCCATGTATATATTTACTGGCAAACTCCATGGCTGCCCTTGAGACAGCAATCTTGCCAGTGAGCTTGCGGGCACGCCTTTTCAGCATTATGCTACTAATCGGCTTACCAAAGTCATATCCCGGTCTACCCTCGCAGGCATGAAAGGTGCCCACATTAGCAATATTTGAAAAGCGCAGCACCGCCGAACACAGCATGGGCATAAAAGGCTCGTGAAGGTGAATAATATCAAAGTTTTCTCTAGCTAGTACCCTTTTTATGGTGGAACCCAAGTTCAATGATAGGGTAATGCGACAGATTGAGCCACTAGATGGTACCGGACGGGGTTTACCAATCGGTATAAATCTATCACCGAAAACGGAAACAGCTTTTGAGGCCGGGGCAATCACCTTGACCTCATGACCCAGCTTGGTAAACTGGCGCTCAAGACATGAGATATGGTGGACAACACCACCCGGGTAAGCAAAATCATAAGGTGAGACCAATGCTATCTTCATCAGCTAGCTATCTAAAACCCCTTCATTGCCAAAATAATCTTTTAGCTTGGTTTATTGACCACTAGCAATGAACTCTTCCACCAGGCGACGGGCTTCATCATCAGTATATTGAACGGGTGGTGACTTCATAAAATAGGCAGAGGGACCAAGTAGCGCCCCTTTGAGTCCCCGGTCTAAGGCAAGTTTGCAGCACCTTATGGCATCAATGACCACCCCGGCTGAGTTGGGAGAATCCCAAACCTCAAGTTTTACTTCCACATTTAAGGGAACATCACCAAAGTTTTGCCCTTCCATCCTGATATGGCAAAACTTGCGGTCCAGAAGCCAGGGGACATAGTCACTGGGGCCAACATGGATATCATCGGGAGAAAGCTCATAATCTAGCTGAGAAGTAACGGCATTGGTTTTGGATATTTTCTTGGATTCAAGACGCTCCCGCTCCAGCATATTATAAAAGTCGGTGTTACCCCCAAAGTTTAGCTGGTAGGTTCGCTCAAGTTTCACACCACGGTCTCTAAATAGCCTGGTTAAGACACGATGGATAATAGTTGCCCCTACCTGAGATTTGATATCATCACCAATAATCGGCAGTCCTTTCTCAATAAAACGATGCTGCCAGTACTTCTCACGAGCAATAAAAACCGGAATACAGTTAATAAAGCCACAACCAGCAGCCAGCACCTGCTCAATATACCACTTGGTTGCCTCCTCAGAACCAACCGGCAGATAATTAACCACGATATCGGTCTGGGTTTCCTTAAGCACTTTGACGATGTCAGCAGTGGGGCCAGGTGCCTTCTCAATTATCTGGGACAAATACTTTCCCAAACCATCATGGGTCATACCCCGCTGCACCTTAACACCGGTATTCGGCACCTCACAAAACTTAAAAGTATTGTTCGGGGAGGTAAAGATTGCCTTAGAGAGGTCTTTACCAACCTTATTCTTATCAATATCAAAGGCAGCAACGAAATTTACATCACTTATATAATACCCACCCAGATTAACATGCATCAGACCAGGCACGAATTCGTCTTCCTTTGCCTTAGTGTAGTAACAAACGCCTTGAACCAGCGATGAGGCACAGTTGCCGACTCCGATTATGGCTACATTTATGTTACCCAAGATTCAACTCTTCTCCCTGTTTTAGCACTGGTTGAAACTATATTCCTATTATATGCAAGCTGTCAAGCCCACTTAAATACACTTGCTTAATATAGAAGCTCAATTGGGGCTATTTGACACCCTGTAGAAATACCTTCTCCGGCTGCCACTGCCCGCTTTCGGCCTTGAAGCGCAACATACCAACAAAGCAACCATCAGGGGTATAAGCACGGCAATAGTCGTCAAAAGAGGATAAGCTTGAAGGAAATTGAGCGTCACCGGTGCTACTATCACCCGTATTCTCGAGAACTACCGGGCGTCCCTGCTTAATGGACTGTGCGGTCTTGTTACTGACAACTACCGCCGCCCAGGACAAAAGCACCGTGTCAATGGGGTAAACAAAACGTTGCCAGTACCCCGAACGAAAGGCATCATCAAACTGGGACAGCGAAATAGCCTCCTTAATATCAAAAATACCGTAGCTTAAACGGATTAGGCCCTTAAGGTAAGCCCCGCAACCGAGAGACCGTCCCAAGTCATGCGCCAGCGAACGGATATAGGTACCCTTACCGCAGACAACTTCTATGGTAGCCACCGGTAGAGTGAAGTCTATAAGCTCAATCTTGTAGATTTTAGCTGGCCGGCTTTTCCTTTTAACGCTAATGCCGGCTCGTGCCAACTGGTAGAGGGGCTTACCCCGATACTTTATGGCACTATACATCGGAGGAGTCTGCCGGATAAGGCCAGAGAAAGAATTAAGTGCTGACCCTAGTTTTTCTCTATTAATTCCAGAAATATCTCCCTTAAAGGTAACCTTGCCCTCGCTGTCATAGGTATCGGTAGCCACTCCCAGCTCAACTTGAGCTCGGTAAGTCTTCGCAGCACTAGCTAAAAACTCGATAACCCGCGTCCCCTGCCCCAAGCAAACCGGCAAAACGCCTGAAGCTTGTGGGTCTAGGGTACCAGCATGCCCCACCCGGCGCTCGGCAGAAAGACGCTTCACCCAAGCCACTACTTCGGCGGAGGTCTTGCCAGGAGGCTTGTTAATATTCAGAATACCGTCCATCAAGCCTCATATCAGTCAGGGGTACTATCAGCCCTAACCCTTTCAATTAACCGCAGGAGGTGGTCCCCCCGCTCAATAGAATCATCCCAGTGAAAGGTCAGTTCGGGGATATGCCGTAACTTCAAGCGTTTGGTCAGCTCACCTCGCAAGAAACCTGAGGCACCAGCAAGTACGCTCAAGAGCTCTTCCTTTCTCACCTCGCTACTGATAGAGCTGACAAATATTTTGGCACCGCGTAAATCAGGAGAGGTTGAGACCTTGGTTACAGTAATAAAACCGCCAAGTCGGGGGTCTTTGACTTGGCGCTGTAGTAACTGGCTAATTTCGCGACGCAGGAGATTATTCACCCGTTCAATACGATGCGCCACAACCGTCCTCCGTAAAAACCATCCTACTTAACTTGCTTCCGATAGAGCTCTAGAATATCGCCAACTTCAAAGTCATTGAAGCCCTCGACACCCACACCACACTCGTATCCAGCGGCTACTTCCTTGACATCATCTTTAAAACGCCTCAAACTGCTGACCGTAGAATCACTCACTACCTCCCCTTGTCGCCATACCCTAACCAAGGCGCCGCGGCTTACCTTGCCCTCGCTAACATTGACACCAGCTATTTTGGTTTTCCTGACCGCAGTGAAAATAGCCCTAACCTCAGCACGCCCTTCAGCAACATCAACATAAGTGGGCTCAAGCATACCTTTAAGTGCCTTACCTACATCATCCACAAGCTCATAAATCACATTGTAAAAACGGATGCCAATACCTTCAATATCAGCCAGCTGCCGCGCTCCGGCCTCACTGCCGGTACCAAAACCAATAATAAGCCCCTTGGAGGCAATAGCTAACATGACATCACTCTCAGTAACATTACCACTACCAACATGGATAACCCTGACCTGGACTTCATCTACCCCCAGTTGCTCCAGAGAACTTCTTATCGGCTCAATACTGCCTTCAACATCAGTTTTGAGAATAATATTGAGCTCCTTCACCTCGCCGGTACTTATTCGGTCATGCAGATTAGAAAGGCTTAAGGGTCTTGCCGACGAAGCACGTTTTTGCGCCTCAAGCTTGTGCTTTTCAATTAGAGTTTTTGCCTGCTGCTCACCGGCGACAGCATTTAAGGTATCCCCCGCCTGAGGTACACTGCCCAGTCCGAGAATCTCAACTGGCATCGCCGGCTCAGCCTTCCTCATCTGCTTACCAATATCATTAAACATAGCCTTTACCCTGCCCCAGGTTTCTCCTACCACAACAGTATCGCCAATCCTTAAGGTCCCCTCATGAATCAGCGCTGTAGCTAGTGGCCCCTTGGTCTTGTCCATCTTGGCTTCAATAACTACCCCCACCGCAGGTCGAGACGGGTTAGCTTTAAGCTCTTCCATCTCGGCTACAATGAGAAGGTTTTCCAGCAGTTCCGAGATGCCTTGCTTTTCCTTGGCTGAAATCTGGCAGCATATTGTGTCCCCACCCCAGTCCTCACAAACTAGCTCGTTATCAGCCAGTTGCTTTTTAACCAGCTCCGGGTTGGCGTTGGGCTTATCAATCTTATTA
>JAUVZV010000027.1 GCA_030602375.1 Chloroflexota bacterium
GGTCTTTGCCCTGGGTGGGGCACTGGCGGTGATGAGGCCAAAGTTGAAGGTTATTATCTTCCCGATACCAGCACCGCTTCCCCTCTGGGTAGCGGTCATTGGAGGCTTTCTTGTAATCTCATTTTTGCCACATATAGCCTGGCAGGCTCACCTCGGGGGGCTAGTCTTCGGGCTAATAACGGGCTATTTCCTTAGAAAGAGGGAGCGGTACTTCTTTTAGGTGTTTAAAATTCATACCAAATTAATTAAAAAACTGCTTATTCCGGTCCTTGTTCTGGTAATAGCTATTTCTGTTGTTGGCTGTCAGGAAGAGGAAAAGCCTCCGTCTGCACCTGTAGCTCCTCGTGGATTGCCATCTCCTGGTGAACTTTCCCGAACCAGCGTGCCTAATAGGGACTTGGATGTGTATCTATACATTAAGCAGGACAACCCCACAACCTTACCGGCAGATATCTTTAATATGTCTTTTGATTTAGAGGTAGAGTCGCTGGCTATATGGGGAGTACTCGTGGAAGATGAGTTTACTTTTGGCTATGGTCTTACCCTTTCCAGTTCTAGTGATGCCTCTCTTCTATATGCTCAAATAACCCCTGAAGAAGATTCCTGGACGGCGCTCTCCGGCAGTACCATATATTTTGTTGAGGGGTCAGGTATTGCTGCTGAAACTTTAAAAACAGCCATCTCAAGCAGCGATTTCAAAAACTATGATGATAAGAAATCCTTAGAGGCAGTGGCTGCTTTGCCAAATGATGGGACAACTAAACTTGGTGGTGTCGCCGTGGTTAAACCAAGCAAAGCACTGATGTCTCATGTAACCAAAGGTGCTGACCCTAAAGGTTTTGGAGTGATTGACCTAATACTTGGGCTGGTAAGGCTTGATGTGGTGGTGGCTGGGCTGTATTCCCCGCACCAAATAGAGGTGGCACAGATAACCCAAATGGTGGAAAGTGGTAGCATCCTGGGCTCCAATATAGGCATTTTGGTTTTAGTTAAATCCGGGCTCCCGGGTTTTATTGTTGCACCGGTGGTTAAGAAATTCCTGGCTGAGTTTGATTTTACTCAAACAACCCTCGGTGAAATAACCTTATATAAACACACTGTAAGTGCTGATAATGGTGAGCCCATTTATATCTCGGGCAGGGTTGAGGGTAATTATATATTTGCTGCTATATCAGGGCAGGAAGCCTATGCCCAGACCCTGATAACAAGGGTTAATAAGTGGTAGTTTTGGATCTATGGTCAGAGCATCGCGCTTGGCGCTGATAGAAGAAATAGATACCGATTTGTCGCCACCTGATGCCTTTGAGCTCCTCAAGGGGGAGCCATTCAGTTTCTTCTTAGATAGTGGTATGGACCCTCATAAATTAGGCCGCTATTCTTTTATTGGCAGTGACCCTTTCCTCGTTCTCAGCAGTCGGGGCGTTGAGTGCTTTATTAGCCAAGGTGCTAAAAAGAGCCGCTTAAGTGGCAACCCCTTTGAGGTACTGGGGCATTTCTTAGAAGTCTATCACCTGGACGCTGGTTCCTCACCGGTACCATTAATTGGTGGTGCGGTAGGTTACCTGAGTTATGACCTTTGTCACTTTATTGAGCACCTGCCCAGCACTGCCGTAGATGACCTCAAGCTACCTGAGTGCTATTTTGGCTTCTATGACCTGGTTTTAGCCTTTGATAACCTTCAAGATAAAGCCTATGTCATCTCCACCGGTTTCCCTGAGCTAGAAGAGAGCAAAAGACTAAAGAGGGCTTTAAAACGTCTCAGTGAAATGAAGGCTGAGCTGGCTTATGCCTCGGGTTCTGGGGTAGGGGCATCGTTGGCGCCTATATCTTCTTCGATGAAGCCGGTGGCACTTAAGGGGGGTTTTACCCGTCAAGAATACGTTGCTGCCGTTGAGAAAGCCAGGCAGTATATCATCGCCGGTGATGTTTTTGAGGTCAATCTCTCCCAGCGCTTTGAAACTGAGCTTGGCGTCACCCCTTATGAACTATACCGTCGGCTGCGGCAGATAAACCCGGCACCCTTTGCCTGCTATCTTGGCTTTGATGAGGTTCAAGTGGTAAGCGCCTCGCCGGAGAGATTCCTGAAGCTTAGGGGGGACCGGGTAGAGACACGACCCATCAAGGGCACCCGCCCGCGGGGCAAAACCACGGAGGAAGATGAAGTGCTGGCCAGTGAGCTTAAAAGTAGCTTAAAAGACCGGGCGGAGAATATCATGATTGTAGACTTGGAGAGAAATGACCTGGGTCGAGTCTGTCGTTTTGGCACTGTCAGGGTGAGTGAACTGGCGATACTGGAGGCGTTTCCTACCGTCTTTCACCTCACCTCTACAGTGGAGGGAAGGCTTAGAGGGGACAAGAAAGGCATTGATTTACTCAAGGCTACCTTTCCCGGCGGTTCTATAACTGGAGCGCCTAAGGTGCGCGCCATGGAGATTATAGATGAACTGGAGCCGACAAGGCGGAGTGTATATACCGGGGGTATCGGCTATTTGAGCTACAGCGGTAATCTTGACCTTAACATCGCTATCCGTACCTTTCTGGTCAAAGGTGAGAAAGCCTATTTCCAAGTGGGTGGTGCCGTGGTTTATGATTCTGACCCTGAGGCTGAGTATCAGGAGACACTCGATAAGGCTAGGGCACTGGTGGCTGCCCTTGATATGGCAGCCACTGATGTAAGGTAGCTATGGTCATAATCATTGATAATTATGACTCCTTTGTCTATAACCTTGCCCAGTACCTGGGTGAACTGGGCTGGGAGCCGCGAGTTTATCGCAATGACCAGGTAACCCTAGCCGAAATTGAGAACTTGAATCCGTCCCACATTATCATCTCTCCGGGGCCTTGTACCCCGCTTGAGGCGGGTATCTCTAATGATGTTATCCGCCACTTTGCCGGTAGAATTCCTATTCTCGGCGTCTGTCTTGGGCACCAGTGCATCGGTTATATCTATGGTGGCCAAATTGTTCGGGCTGCTGTGCCGATGCATGGCAAGAGCTCTCTTATTTATCATGACGGCAGGACGGTATATAAGAGCCTTCCCAGCCCCTTTGAGGCGGGCCGTTATCATTCTCTGGTAGTAAAATGGGACGTTTTCCCTTCGGTGTTGGAACTGACTGCCAGTACTAGCGACGGCGTGATTATGGGTATTCGGCATAAGGACTATGTTGTTGAAGGGGTACAATTCCATCCTGAGTCAATAATGACCGAAGTAGGCCATAATGTATTAAGGAATTTTCTCAGCTATCTTGAGCCAAGATGGCCTTTAAAGTAGACTTATGGGTGAAATTGCTTACCTAGATGGTTCTCTACAGCCTTTTGTTATCTTTTAGTGTTTACGTGTCAGTAGCAAGCTTGGAAATGGTGAAGCGCCTGCCTTCGGGTATCTCCCGGCAATCAATGACCATTCCCTCCACTGCCGTGGCTATTTCAGGGCTGAGGAGTAGAATCTTGAGCCCTTCGCTCTCCACTGCTTGATCGCCTTCCTTTTCTTTGTCCAATGTCATCTTTAACTGGTTTGGATTCGATGGGGAAAGAATAAGCCTAATGCCTAGTTCGTGGTCTTTAACCCGGGCTTGGATGACCTCTCTCATTTTTTGCAGCCAGTACTGTCACCGTTAACATGCTACCTTCTTATTTCACTTGCTTTTTTCTGCTTTTACATTCATTGCCCGAGGTCCTTTAGGACCCCTTTCCAGTTCAAATTCTACACTGGTGCCCTCTTCCAGAGCATCAAAATCCTCTTCAACTAAGGCGGAGCGGTGGAAGAAAACCTCCTTACCGTCTTCAGCAGTGATGAAGCCGAAACCTCGATCCCTGATAAGTCTCTTTATCTCTCCTTTCAAGCTATTCACCTCCTTTTTAAAATAAAAATCTTGCAAATCTTCATTAAAGCTTGCAAGATTGTCAAGCTCTAAATAAGTAACTTTGTTTTTAGCCCGGGAGTAATCTATATTTCTATTGTTAACTATATCCTAACAGATGTTCGAGTCGGATGCAAGGATAAAGGCAAGAGTGGAATAAACTAAGACTTGAGTCAACCGAAACTGCTTCTGGAGCAGGATAGGCTAAAGCCCCTTTCTTCTTCTGGTAGTTTTGAAGTAGTTCCACGCCTCATTGAAGTCCTCTTCGGTAATATCGGGGAAAAACTTGTTAATATGATAGTACTCAGAATAGGCAGACTGCCAGAGCAAAAATCCAGACCTAGCTTCCCTTTCCCTTTCTTCGGTTCCAGTTCTAATAATAAAGTCACAAGGCGTCTTCACCAGCAAGCTTTTTTCTAAATCCTTCTCACTGAGGCTAAAAAGCAAATTCTTGACCCGGTTAAGCGGGGAGGAGACAGCCCTCAGGATTTCTGACTGTCCCGTATAGCCAATCAGCATGTTCAGCCTTTTATTTTCGTAGTCTTTGGTCACGGTTCTAATCCTGTGGATGATACGGATGAGGTTTTTTGAAAGAGGTCTCACCTTGGTGGAGATAATATTAATCTTTACTCGGTTATTGTGAACCTTTTCATTATTAATCAGTTTGGTTAATTCCTCTTCGTAAATCTCGTAGAGTTTTCCTAATTCTTTCGTTGGTCGCTTAAAATTTTCCTCACTTAGTCCATAGACAGTTATCTCCGAGATCTCTTTATGGTCAACACACCACTCTATAAATAATTCGCCCTTTTCGGCACCCTTGAGATGCCCCTCCCAGGGTTCAAGGCCTCTCTCCTTGGCCCATCTTCTATTTCCGTCAGGGATAAGCCCGATATGGTATGTCATGTTCACTACCCACCTCAAAGAATTAAAAATCAGTAGTTGTTACTTAGGCTATGTTAAAACTCCCGATTGCTGGCTGTCAAGGTTTAAGCTGTGTCGGTTGCTTAGCAAGAATAATTCTGGCACCGGGAATAGATATTACTATAGCTAAAGTAACAAATATCCAGCCAGTCCATATTGGCAGCCATGTTGCCAGTAGCACACCTAGGCCTACACCAAAGAGAAACCTGGAGGCAATATGCAGGGCAAAGTAGGGATTCGGCATCTGTCTAAACTTTTCAATCTTATCACTAATCAAACTCATTGTTTACCCCCTCTTTTCGATGACCTATAATACTATTTTGGTGTCTAATTTAACCACACTCTCATCATTGCGTCTAGAGGGTGATAAAAAGTATAACCCGACATTGAGATAGCTTGCCAAATCAATTACACTATATAATTACCAATGGGGAGAAGCGGCTAGTTTTTGAGAAAGTATCCTTGAAGGGAGAGTGAGCAGATATGCAAAGGAAGCCGGATAAAGTCATAATCATTGGTTTGGATGCACCCATCGCACCCAGGCTGTATCGTTTGTGTAAAGAGGGACATCTACCTACTTTAAACAGGCTCTTCCTTGAGCAGGGGGTCTGGGCTCGCCATTGCCTGGTGCCCTTACCTACCATTACCCCATCCAACTGGGCGGCTATAGCTACCGGCGCCTGGCCTAGCACCCTTGAAATTACAGACTTCAATGTTCATGTACCAGGAGACGAGCTAAATAAAGCGCATCAAGGTCTTTTTAGCGATGATGTGCACGCCGAGACTATTTACGAAGCCATTGCCAAGGTAGGCAAGAAATCTATACTGCTTAACTATCCATCCACTTGGCCGCCAAAGGTTGAGGACAGCATTGTCCTCGGTGGTGCGTCGATAGCGCTTAATACCTGGGCGCAGAACGTACAGCTAACCACAATTCACCAGCTAGAGGACGAGGTGATAACCTGGGGGCAGGCAGGGTCACTGGTGACCTATGCTGGTCCAGCATTGTACTCCACCCAGTTGTATCCCGGAGCCACTGTCATCAAGTTTTACCAGCCCGGTGGCTGGGGGAATCTTTCCGGACAAGGTAAGGCTGTGGCAGCACAGATGCCGTTACAATTTAGGGGCAACCTCTACCAGATGGAGCCAGTAACTTGGCATATTCTGGTGCAGGAGGGTAAGGCTATTGTCTGCGAAAAGAATGATGTTGCTACTGCCATAACTACCCTAGCCGAGGGGCAGTGGTCTCCTGTTATCACCAAAGAGTTCCGTACCGGTAAGGGGCTCAGGAAGGCGGTCTTCAGGATGAAGCTTGTGGAGCTTTCTCCTGATACCGAGAGGTTCCGGCTCTTAGTTACCAGTTTAGCGGCAACAGAGGGATGGACGCATCCACCATCCCTTGCCGCAGAAATCAAGTCAGCAGAGGGATTACCTGGCCCCGGACTTTCCTGGGCAGGGCATCGTTATGGCTGGCATGGTCTCAACACCGCAGTCGAAATGCAGTATTTTGAGGATGCCTTTTTTGCTGACGCAGCTGCCTATTTGCTTAAAAACAAGCCTTGGAATCTTTTCTTGATGCATGCCCATTCACCAGACCACATGTATCACGCCATCGCTGATGCACTTGATAACCCAGACCCTGAAAAACGAAAACCCTATGAGGAAGCGGAGCTGGCTATATATAAGAGCATTGATGATATGTGCGCCGGTATCTGTGCCGGTGCTGATGATGAGACTATCATCGCCATAATCTCAGACCACGGTGCCAAGCCTACCACGGGTCACTTTGGCATCAACCGCATCCTCGTAGAGGGAGGGTTTCTCTCGCGCAATGAGAGGCGGGAGGTTGATTGGTCTAAGACCAAAGCCGTCGGTCATGGCTCAGTGCACATCTTTATCAGTGTGAAGGGGCGTGATCCGCACGGTATCGTTGAGCCCGGAGAGGAGTACCGCAGGGTGCAGGAAGAGATTATCAAGTGGCTTTATGAGTATAATGACCCGGAGTCTGGTAAAAAGCCTATTGTTCTGGCACTGAAGAAGGAAGATGCCCGTTTCATTGGACTTTATGGCAACTGGGTGGGTGATGTGGTCTATGCTGTAGGGGGTGATTTTAGTTACCAGCATGGCCCTCAATTGCCAACTGCTCAGCATGGTATTGGTGACCTGCGTGGGGTTCTTGCCTTGACGGGACCCAATATCAAGAAGGGGATGGTGCTGGAGCGGACAGTTTGGATTCAGGACTTGGTACCCACTATTTGCTATCTAACCGGGTGGCCAGTACCAGCGCAGGCGGAGGGAGCAGTCATCTATCAGGCTATGGCGGGTCCTAACTTGAAGTAGGTGGCAAAGAGACAGAAGTGATAAGGGGTATCCAGCGTGTCTCTTTTCCTTAGCCGAAGGCTGAATCAAGCATCACCTTTAATTCCTCTGCCTGTGCACTTCGAGTCAGTGCCTCTTCTTGGCCAATAGTCCCACTACGGCAAAGAGGTAAAAGCGCCTGGTTCAAGGTCTGCATGCCATATTCTGAACCTGTCTGGATAGAGTTCATCATCTGGTAGGTCTTCCCCTCCCGAATAAGGTTTCTAATGGCTGTGGTAGCCAGCATCACCTCTACTGCGGCAACGCGTCCTGAGCCGTCACTCTTGGGCACTAGAGTTTGATAGAGTACTCCTTCAATTGTGGTAGAGAGCTGGGTACTCACCTGTTGCTGCTGATGGGGTGGGAAGACATCAATGAATCGGTCAATGGCTTGGGGGGCACCGGGGCTATGGAGGGTGGTGAGAACCAAGTGGCCCGTTTCAGCAGCAGTTAGGGTGGTGGCCATCGTCTCCAGGTCTCGCATCTCTCCTACCAATATAACGTCAGGGTCTTCTCGCAGCGCATGCTTTAGGGCATTGGCAAAAGACCTGGTATCTCTACCGAGTTCTCTTTGGGAAAATATGCATTTATTATCTTGATGCACAAACTCTATCGGGTCTTCAATAGTTACCACCTTGCGTCTCTCTTTCTGGTTAAGATAGTTCATCATGGCAGCCATGGTGGTTGATTTACCGCACCCGGTTGGTCCGGTGACCACAATTAAGCCACTGCGTTTGAGGATTAGGTCTTTACACACCTCCGGCAGCCCCAACTCCTCTATAGTAGGGACCTGTGTTCGAACTGGGCGACAGGCAAGGCTAATGGTACCCCCCTGAAGGTAGGCATTAACTCGGAATCGCCCGACGTCGTTGGCTTGGTAAGCAAAATCTAACTCCAGCTCGGCAGCAAAGGAGCCTCTTTGCTCATCAGTGGTCATTTCCTCAAAGACCTGCCTTATCTCTTCTGCTGTTATCGCCGGCATATCATCCTGGGGGATAAGCTCGCCATTAATACGCAGAACAGGGACTCCTCCAGTCTTAAGGTGCAAATCTGAGGCACCCCTGGTCATTGTCATCTGAAGCAGGTCATCAATGTGCATCTTGCCATCTCCCCTTCTTAGTGGCCACAGTTATAAAAGATACCCCAGTGCTCTTACTCTCATCAATCTCAGCAATGTAAACTTCTGAAAAACCCCCTTGTGACTCCAGAGCCATTGCATAGTTTAAGGTGGTAAAGGGGCTGTCAGCCTCACCCTCTACGATTATCTGGTCAGCGTCCATCTCAATTGAGGTGAAATAGGCTTCAGCGGGAAGGAAACCAGTAACCAATTTCAGATTGCTGGCGAAGTCACCCCCTTTACCTAGAATGCATTGATGCTCCTGTTTAAGGTTATTTGCCGCGGAGAGGGTTTCATTTATTTTATGCTCAATTTCATTTGCTCTTTCTTCCACATCTGAAATAGCGAGGCGCGCTTGATGGAGTTCTTGGCTGACCTTACCCAACTCAGTTCGCAAATGTGTCGTTTCAGCACTGGCTTGGCTCTTAAGCTGGTAGGTGGGGAAGAGAAGACCAATAGCGAGCATCAAAGCTAGCGGGAGAAGTACATACCGCCTTGGTATTAGTTGAGCTTTACCCCTTTGTTTACCCGATAATATGTTGAGGTTTATATCGCTGAAACGGGTAGCCGTCTTCTGTGGTACTTTCTTGAGAGCAAGCCCCATATTAGTGGTGTATAAAGCCACAGGTAAGTAGGGCGAGAATTCTAATGGTGGAACCAAGGACTCGGTTGGATATTCCATCTGGGCTTGAATGAGCTGGCTGGTGGCAGAGTCGGCTGACAGCTCTCCGGTCAGCAGCAAAGGTATACTTGGGCTAAGTGGTTTTTCCGGGTGGCTGCTGTTATAGAACTCCACTGTTTTTGATAACTCGTCAGTTAGCTGCCGAATGTTGTCCTCTATACTTGCCCCTTCCCTTCTCGGGGTTATGGTGCGCATAATAGCCGGAACACCATTAGTTACCAAGACGATATCATAGCAATCAGGCTCCAAAGCTACTATTAGGGCTTCTTCTCGGTTAGCTGCTCTAGCTAGCGCCAGCGGCTTTAAATCCATAAGGTAAGGCTTTACCCCGGCTTCTACTAAGGTCTGTTCCACAGTATCGATAAGGTTTTTAGGAACACCGAAAACGTAGTAGTCCAGTTCGTCATTGCTACTGTCGATGGCTTGCCAGGAAAGGTACAATTCCTTTAGGGGCAACGGCATTTCCTTACTTGCCGCCCGCTGGATTGCTTCCTCTACAAGGGCCGGCTTCATCCGGGGTAAGCTAAGGATGCGGTGAGTAAAAGACAGACCAGTAAGGCTGGTGATGACCCGTTCTTTGGAGACTTTCATTGATCTAAACAGGGCATTAATGATCGCCCCCAAGTCTTTAGGCTGTAGGATAACCCCATCTCTGACCAGCCCCGGCGCCAGAGGCATACTTGCCCATTTCTTTACCTGCCTTTCCTTGATGGAGAGGAGTCTTATACAGGTGGCACTGATGTTTAGCGTTACATACATCTTGTAGATAAACCCCCTAATCAGAACTCAGTGATTGAGCATAGATAGCCAAGTCTAGGCTAGCCATGATAGGTATAATCTCTTCGGCAGCACTTTCTTCCTCAGATTGTCCATTGAGCGTAGTGACACTCAGCTTCTCAATGATAAGTGTTTTAAACTCCCCGTTTTCCAGCTTACTTGTGAAACTAACCAGTTGGGAGAAACTTCCCGCAACTGTTAAATTTAACCGAAAAACATCATAGTCATGTTCACCGACCTTCTCCGTTGACCACGGTTGGGTGAGTAGGGGAACAGCCTTAACCTCACAGTCATCGGCTAGTTTGAGAATAGTATTAATAACCTCATTGCTGCTCATCTTGCCGGGGAAGGCACTAGCTAGGGCAGCTAGACTTGCCTCAGCCTCTGCCAACCGCTGCTCAAGGTCCTGGGGAGGCTGGGGTAGCTGGGTAAGCTGGGCAAGTGTTTGGCTAACCTCACTGATTTGAGAAGTCAGCGGCTCATGCCCCTTAAGCTGCTTTAGATAGTCCGTCCCAAGCAGGTAAGAAGATACCAGCAAGATAAAAACAGTACCAATTAGGAGGCTTACTAGTACCTCCTTCTTAATTGGAAACTTAGTTGCCAGCTTGTCTTTCACCAAAGTCTCCTCTTGCTTATGCTCTTATATTTAGAGTACTAGAGCTGATGCCATTACTATTCTACCTGCCACCAGAGAATGGACACCCCGCTGCCACTGACGCTGGCACGGGCGGAAATGGTTGTTCCCTCGATATTGCAGACGATGTCGTAGGCATATGGCCCGATGGAAGCGCACGAGCCGGTACCAACCGTGCCTATGCTATCGGGTGTCAATGTGACCCAGGCTGTGTTCCAGTAGATGACTTGCTCCTCGAGAATCGCTGTTGCCCGGAAGACTTGAGTCGCTGTTTCCCCGGCTCCAACACTGGGGTGGGGTGAAGAGAAAACCCAGACGAGTTCCCACTGACCATCCACGAGATTTTCGGTTAGCTCAGCGGTGGTAATTAGACCACTGATAGTGTCTGTATAAACGAACCCTAGAGGAAGCAGGTCGCTGATATCCACTATATGTACTTCTGAGGTGCCAGTATTCTCAATGTAGATAGTGTAGGTGAAGATTGTCGCTTCGCCAGCTGGTGCTGAAGAAGGTTCGACACTCTTGGCAAGTTGGATCCGCCATGATTGTGACCCTTCCGGAGGTGGCGGCTCCTCAGGCGGAAATGTATCCTCAATCCGAGTGACAGTTACATTCCCACTCATGTTATTGATGGTTATGGGATAGTCTAGCGTAGGGTTCTCGGCAGTTAAGGAGTCGGCAAAACTAGGCTCATAATTCAAACGCCAGATAGCGTGCTCAACCCCAGCATCGGCGGAATATTGCTCACTCAATATCTGCCCATAGCTTCTGGAACAAATAAAGCTGCTACTGGCATGGTTGAGAAATGGGGTTATGACCAGCGTGCCTACCGCCATGGCAATTAAAGCAAACGGCAGTACCTGTCCCTTTTCCCTGTTCCTCATTGTTCACCCCCTGCGGGTCGGAGGTAAATCTTATATGTTCGCTGCTCACTGATATTTGGATTCCCCGGAGATGAGGTTATGGTCATGGTGATGATGCCACTGGCAACGGAGAAGGAAATGTCGCTAATGTTTCGGGCGAGGGTTATTTGTGATTCACCAGCGGTGCGACGAAGCTCAGTACCCACCATGGTATAGGTGACTTGCGAGTCGTCGGGGAAGCTCAACGCCAGTTCATCACCGCCACTGGCGGCACTTGCCCCCTGCCCATCGATAGTGAGCTGGTGAGCCACATTTTGAAGCTCGTGCATGGCTATCAGCTTGTCATTGCTGTAATAGGTGGTGGCGACAATTTGATAGGTAGCCGTACCCAGAACACCGACGATGAGCACGGTGATAGCGGTGGTTATGAGTAATTCAACTATGGTAAGTCCTTGTTCCCCTTTCATCACCGATTCACCTTATAATCCTCAATTTCGAGTATATCTCCCCCCTCCCGGGAGATAGTTACCGTTATTTTTTGTATGTCAGTATCAGTATTAGGAATAGGGGTAACGGCAACGGAAATGATATAGCCTTCCGGCGCCTCCACTGTAGGATAAGTGGTTGCTCCAGTGTCATAGGGGTAACTCTTGATATATTCCAGTTGAGTCTGAACTAGGCTCTGTGCCACACTTTCTTGCCCCCCCTCACGCACCGTAATTGACCCTGATGACAGAGCGACTACAAAAGCAACTACGCTAACCCCTAAGATGGCAATCGCGGCTAAAGACTCGACTAAGCCCAATCCTCCTTCGTCTTGGACTCGGAATTTTAAGCTTCCAAGCCACTTCCTTAGATTTGTTCTCATCTTTTTGTCATCCTCCCGGACGGTCATCCCACAGAGCCCAGTATGGAGTAGAGTGGCATTATCATAGAAAGGGCAATGAAGGCAACTACCAGCCCGGTAGCTATTGTCAAAGTGGGCTCTATCATTGCAATGAGGGTATCAATTCTCTGATTGACCCTCTCTTCATAAAAATCAGCCAGGGTGGCGAGGGTAGAATCCAGGTTGCCCGTTTTCTCCCCGACGACTATCATCTCCACCAGTAGCCGGGGGAATAGCTCTATATTCGTCATCGGCTGAGATAGACCCTGCCCCTGGACCAGCTTTTCCCTGACTTCCTTTAGCGCCTGGCGGATAATCCTGTTGCCGATGGTCTGGATAACAATATTCATTATTTGCGGCAACAGCAGCCCGGCTTTTAGCAACATTGAGGTTATTTGGCAGAAGTGGCACATGTTACGCTGTATATTGATAGAACCAATCGCCGGAATCTTTAACATTAGCTGGTCCATAGCCAGTTTTCCGGCCGGTAGCCTCATGTAGCCAAAAATTAAAATAACCAAAGTAAATAGTCCTCCTAGGAGGTAGAACTTGTAGTTAAAAAGGAAATTACTGGCATTAATCATTAATCTGGTCATCCATGGTAACTCGGCGCCAAAAGAGGTAAATAGCGCGATCAGTGGCGGCAGAGCCACAGTAATCAGCAAGGCGCAGACTCCAAAGGCCATAAGTAGGACTAAGACAGGATACGCCATGGCACGCCTTATTCTTTCCTTCGTTACTGCCTGCTTCTCCATGTAAGAAGCCACTTGCCTCAGACCGACTTCAAGGTTCCCCGCCTGCTCGCTTGCTTTCATCACTTGGCAGTAGGTATTGGAGAATAGCTGTGGGTATTTGCCAAGCGCG
>JAUVZV010000016.1 GCA_030602375.1 Chloroflexota bacterium
AAAGTCGGTTTCGCCTTAGGTGGGACGGCACAAAATCGTATCTGGAGGGACTAGGTGGCACGGTCACTGACGCTTTTCGAGAGCGGCACCATCAACCACTCGGACACCTCTCCTTAATCGGATTTTACTATAATTTTAGGCAAAAACCAAGACTAGGGGCTTAAGGTTTTCTGGCACTTACTAGGTAACTATCGCTTTGGTCTTCAATTCTTGTATTGGTAAAGCCAGCGGCTTGTAGTAAGGCTTTCATCTCATCTTTATCAGGGATGGTGTCATCTCGTACTGACAGGATACTGCGGTGAATCTCACTAATTTCAGTGCGGCTTGAGGTATGGCAGATAAAGAGCCAACCGCTATCTTCTAGTACCCGGTTTATCTCTTTAAGAGCCTTTAGTTTATCTTGAAAATGGGGGAAGCTGGAGTAGCAGACTACAGCGCTAAAGGTCTCCTCACCAAGGGGAAGGCTGGTTACATCGGCACAGAGGTACTCAATATCCCCCATAAAACCTTTAGCTTTGGCTACTTTCAGCATTTCTTCGGCTATATCTAGGGCAATGAGTTTCCCCGTTTGGCCTATATGGTCTAGAAGATAGGGGATAAAGATGCCGGTGCCGCTGCCAATATCAAGCACACTTGAGCCGGGCTTGATGTTGAGGCGGCTAGCCATTCTTTCAAGTTTAGTCCGGTCATTTTCGGCGACGATCTTATCCCAGATGGCTGCCCTTTGGTTAAAATATGTCCGAATCATGACTCTGCCTCCGGCAGTGATCCCACTTTTAAGTCCTTTACCTTCTTTTTGGGGGAGAAAATGGTGGCTAGCATAAATATTACCGATGAAATTATCACGATGGTAGCGCCGCTGGGGATATTAAAAAGATAGGAGAAAAGAAGGCCTATCCAGCCAGAGAGGACACCGAAGGTGGCAGAGAGAAAGAACATCCGCTTCATGCTGTAGGTTAGCTGATAGGCAGCGGCGGCCGGGTTTAAAATCAGACTGAAGATAAGCAGTCCCCCAATGGAACGCAGTGAGGCGGTTATGGTAGCCCCGGTCAGAAAGAGGATACCGTATAGTATTAGTGCTGATGGTATCCCTACCGACAGTGCCATATCGCGGTGGAAAATAGTAGCCTGAAACTCCTTGTAGAAGGCGAAGACCACACCCACTACCACCGCGGCTATTATACCGAGCAGGACGATATCACCCCTGGTATTGGTCAGGATACTGCCCCAGAGTAACTCCAAGGCTCCCGATTTGGTACCGCTCATCAGTCCCATAAAAAGAAAGGCTAGCCCCAACATCAGGGAAAAGATAACCCCGACCGAGGTTTCGGGATTGAGTTCCCCGCGGTCAGCCAGCGGGCCGATAACGGCTGCCGCTAGTAGGCTAAAGGTGAAGGCCCCGATTAGGGGGTTAAAGCCAAGCCATAACCCAAGCAGTGCTCCGGCAAAGGCAGCGTGTGCCATGCAGACGCCAATAAAGGGCATATGCATCAGTACCACAAAGACGCCGATAGTGCCACAGGCAATGCCACCCAGAAAGGCAGAGAGGATGGCATTTTGCATAAACTGATAGCCAAAGATAGATAGGTCCAAAACACTCCTTGGTGCTAGACTGGAATTATCTCTTCTCGTTTTCTTTTCACTTCTGAGACGGGGATATCATATAACCGGCTGAGGTTTAAATCGGTGAGTATTTTCTCAGGGCTGCCATCACCCCAGATGAGACCTTTCTTCATTAACACTAGCCGGTTGCAGATGGTAGGCAAAGTAGTAAGGTCATGGGTGACAAATAGGGAAGTTAAGTGCCGCAGATTATGAATAAGCTTTACCAGTTCCAGTATCTCCCTTTGGGCTCTAAAGTCCAGTGAAGCCGTCGGCTCGTCAAGCAGCAATATTTCCGGCTCTTGGGCAAGACAGCGGGCGATGGCTACCCGTTGCTGCTCACCCCCGGAAAGATGTCCAATCGGTCTATTTTTAAGCTGGGTCATTCCCACCAGTTCCAACATCTCGTCCACGATTTTCCAGTCAGTTTTACCTGGTCTCTTTAAAGGGCCTAGGAGACCGTAGCGCCCTATCATTACCACCTCGTGAACATTAATCGGCATGCGTGGGTCTATGTTCTCTAGCTGAGGCACATAGCCGACTTTTTTCCTTAGGGCGTGGCCATTGCCCGATTTGAGAGTGTGTCCCAACACCCGCACCTGCCCGCTTAAAAGCTTCCCCAGCCCGTTGACCACGGTGAGGAGAGTAGTCTTGCCGGCTCCATTGGGGCCGACAATGCCGACAAATTCGCCCGAGCTCACTTTAAGGGATACACCCCGCAGGGCGACGTCTTCCCTGAAGGAAACGACCGCCCGCTCAATATCAATAATGGTATCACTCATCTAGTTACCTCCTACATTTGCCACGGCATCTAAAATAAGCTTTATGTTTCGGTCAATAGCCTTCTCCCAGGTCTCGGTATTCTCAAAGCCACCGGGAAAATTAGAAAGTACTATTCTTGAGCATTGGAGTTCCTCAGCGATAGCAGCCCCGGCATCCTGCCCGCTCTGCAGGTTATCAATGATTAGGCTTACCCCAGCCTCTTTACCCTTATCTACCAGCTCTTTTATCACCCGGGGGGTGAGTGAGTCAGGTCTGCCATAGGTGGCAACGATATTTAAACCAGCCCACTCTAAAAAACCAGTCTGTATTTCAGCACAGATTACATTTATCCGAGATGGGTTAGCCTTCTTAAGCTTGGCTTTTATTTCAGCCTCTTTGGCCAAAATTTTATCTTTATATGCTGTGGCTTTTGTCTGATAGAAAGAGGTGTTTTCGGCATCTACCTGGCATATAGCAGCGGTGATTTTATCAATTGCCTGGCTCTGTACCTGAGGTGTCATCCAGTTGCCGATAATCTCAATCTTAACTACAGTTAAATCGGGGTTATTGGCTGAGGCAATTAGCTCTTGGGAGAATTTCTCCCCTTGCCAGCCGTGCATAAGAAAAAGTTCAGCCTGAGCGAGCCTCTTTATATCGCCGGGTTTGACATCAAAGTGCCCCGGGCACTGTGCCGGCAGGATAATATTTGTCACCTCAACCTTATCACCCCCGACACGCTCAACTACGGAAGCTAAAAGTGAGGTGCTAGTAACCACCTTGAGGCTTGATGCTCTAGTCGGGGCACAGCTCAAGACAAATACACTAACCAGGCTCAAGACCAGCATACCAGTGAGAAGGGTGTAAAGTTTTTTCATTTCCCAATTTTGAGCAAATTAGTGCAGTTGCAACTAATTGCATTAAATTATAAAAAAATTTATTTTCGGCATTTGGCACAGAGACCAAAGAAGGCCAGGTGTTTCATATCGACTTTAAAGTTATGTTTTCGCTTAATTTCTGACCATAGGGGGCTTAAGATTTCCTCTTCAATATTAAAGACTTCCCCGCATTTGTGGCAGATGAGGTGGTGGTGGTGCCCGTTTTTGATACTGTGATAGCGCACCCTGCCATCACCAAGGTTTGTCTCCGTCACCAGACCCAGTTCTTTTAGCAGTTCAAGGGTGCGGTAGATGGTGGATATGTTCATATGGGGATACCGGGCGCGAACCTTGGTGTATATCTCTTCAGCGCTGATGTGGCTGTCGGCACCTTCTACTGCATCCAGTATCATCAGCCGTTGGGGTGTTAGCCGGTAGCCTAATTTGGACAGAGTTTCAGAAGCTGTCTCAGGGTGGCGCATTTACCCTCCTTGCTTGCCTCAAGCAGAATATATCACAACCTTTGATTTATTGCAACTATTTGCAGAAGAAATAAATCGCTTTCTCTAAACCTTGAGGCTTGTCAATGGATTTAGAGTAGGTTAAACTGGCATAACAAGTAGGTTGATGGTGGTAACTCTGGATGCGTATTCGGGACTTTGAATTTAATCTCCGTGAGCTTGCCGGCTCGATGGGTGACTTCGGTACCCTCTTCCCCTTGGCTATCGGTTACTTTGCCGTCAATGGACTCAATCCTGCCGGTCTTCTGGTGATGATGGGCCTGGCAAATATAGTAACCGGCATTATTTACCACCTACCAATGCCGATGGAACCGATGAAAGTACTGGCTGCGACAGCCATTGCGCAGAGATGGACACCTTCTCTCATCTACGCTGCGGGCTTTGGCACCGGTTTAATCTGGGTGATACTCGCCTTCACCGGGCTGGTTCAGAAGATAGCCGCCTTAACCCCGAGGAGTGTAGTGCGGGGCATTCAGGTAGCTTTAGGCATCATGCTTGCCATTCAGGGCTTCAATTTGATCAACACCGGCAGCATTGTCTGGATTCTGGGGGCCGTTTCAATCAAGTTTGGCTGGATTCTGGGAATTATTGCAATACTTATTGTGATATTCCTGCGCCAAAACAAATATGCACCGGCGGCTATTGTGCTGGTGGTGCTGGGGATTGGCATAGTCGGTTTTAGGGGTGAACTTCCGCAGGCGATTCATCTCGAGTTTACTTTACCCCCTCTTACCCGGTTTAGCCCAATTGAAATATGGCAGGGAATGGTTCTGGCTGGCTTTGCCCAGATTGCCTTGACGACTAGTAATGCTGTTATTGCCACTAGCGCTCTTATCACCCAATACTTCCCGAATAGGGTGGTATCTGAGAAGAAATTGGCGGTAGACCATGGTGTCATGAACATTATTTCACCCTTCTTTGGGGGAATGCCAATGTGCCACGGTGCTGGCGGGTTGGCGGGGCAGTATTACTTCGGGGCAAGAACCGGTGGTACCAACATTATCGAAGGTGTTATCGAAATAAGCCTGGGGCTTTTCCTTGCCGGTTCAATTGCCACCCTCTTTGTTCTATTTCCCAAGAGCATTATCGGGGCAATGCTGCTCCTGGTGGGAATCGAACTGGTCAAGTTTGCCAGGGACATCAAACTGAATGAAATAGCTATAATTGCCCTGACGGTAGGACTTTCCCTGGCAACGAATATGGCCATTGGCTTCGTAGTAGCTATAGGTGCCCATCACGCCCTAAGTAGATGGGGTAAGACGAAGAAGTACGTCGGCTGACCGGCAAATTAGAATGTACTTTAGGCCGGGGTGAAACTGAGGCAAACCCCAACCAGAAATAGGGCTATCATGGTAACATTAATCCAGCTAAGCCGGAAGAACTTCTTAGGCCTTAACTTAAGTCCCAAAATAAATAACCCGGTCATTCCGATTACCACCAGAGCCGTAATTACATGTTTTTCCGAAACCGCTGCCAGCACCGGGCCTTGAAGGTAAAAGAGGTCGTCTATAGAGACGATAGTCATATTAAACAGGTTTGAGCCTATCATATTGGCGGCAGCCATGTCCAAGGCACCGAGCCTCATTGCGGCGAAGGAAACGGTAATCTCAGGCAGAGAAGTAGTAAAGGCAAGGAAAAGGCTACCCACAAAGCTTTGGCTTGCCCACTCGTAGGTGTTGGCAATCTCGTTACCGATTAGGGCAAGCCAGATTCCGGCACCGATGATAAAAGCTGCTGCGATGCCGAAATAGAGGTAAACCCTTTTTAGGGGCATCCCCCCGTAAACTGATTCTGCCTCTTTGGAGACGTTCTGTTCAGAACGGAAGATCACTCGGGCAAAGAGGAGGTAGAGGATAATGATGACTGGGGTGTATAAGCCTATCCAGCCGATACCCATCGGGGAGAAGTGGCTGCTTATAAAAATTGAGAGACCAGTGATGAAAACTAAAGCTATGCTGAATAGTGCTATCAGCCTCAGACGGGGGCTAATCATCCTGAAAAGAGAGCCCTGTTGGCAGGCAATATCGAGCAGCGCCAAGTTTAAGAGGTTGAAGGTGTTGGCGCCAAGCAGGTCGCCAATGGTTAAATCTGGGGCCTTGACTATGGTAACGGCGCTGATGCCGGTGAAAAGCTCAGGTAGTGAGGTAACTATGGAGAGCAGAACCAGCCCTATCCATAACCCGCCGAAGCCAGTTTTGCGGGCAATGATGTCCCCGTACTTGGCTACCGCTCTCCCGGCAAATAGAATAATCAGGATGCATAAAATAAAATTTACCCAGACCAAGATATATTCTCCTTCATCAAAGCCATTCTATTGCTGCCAGCGCAGAGCATCAACTTCTAAATTATCAGTTGAGCTAATTTGGTTACCTTGTCTAAGCATAAGACTTCTGTTATAATAGCACGGTTTTGTGTTTTGTCTACCTCATCAGATAGGGTGATGGGGTGTAGTGGCTTTTAGCCAAGCAAGAGACTAACTAGCGGTTTTGGTAGATGCTAGCCATAAGCCAAATCCTTGCCGTTTTAATCTTTGCCGTGATGTTCATTGCCATCATAATTGGCAAGGTGCATCGTTATATCCCTGCCCTTATTGGTGCCGCTCTAGTCATCACCGTCGTCTTTGTGGCGGTGATGAAAAGCCCCCAAGCAATTCTAAATGTCCTCAGTCTTGAGCAACTTATACAGTTTAGATTTTGGGTGCCCGGAGAAGAACCTATTGAGTCCCACGGGGTAAACTGGCAGACCATCATTTTTATCGGCGGCATGATGGTCATGGTGGAGGGTCTCGGTGCGGTAGGTTTCTTCCGCTGGATATGTCTTTATCTTGCCAAGCTGGTCAACTACCGGGTGGTACCTATCTTGATTGTCTTTATGCTCCTCTCCGGTTTCCTGGCAATGTTCATTGATAGTATTACGGTACTGCTGTTTTTGGCTTCGGTGACTATCGAGCTGGCTAGACTGCTTAAATTTGACCCGGTTCCGGTAATTATCGCCGAGATTTTTGCCGCTAACACCGGGGGTAGTGCCACTATGTGTGGTGACCCACCTAATATCATCATTGGCACCGCCCTTGGCTATACTTTCACCGATTTTGCCGTTAACACCGGTCCCATTGCTTGGATAGGGATGATTTTTACCCTGGGCTTCTTTTATTTTATGTTCCGCAAGATTTTAACCTCCTCTCAAGACTCTTTGGATACCTCTCCTAGTAAGTATCCAGAGCCTAGAGAAGCCATTATTAACCTTCGCCTGTTCTGGATAAATACCGCCATCTTTATTCTGGTGGTGATTTTGCTGGTTACCCATGCTCAAACTGGGATATCGGTGGCTTTAATCGGTTGTATTGCTGCGGCGCTTACCCTGATTGCTGCCACCAAAGGCGCTGCCCGTGTTATTAAAAGGGTGGACTGGCGTACCCTGGTCTTCTTTATTGGACTGTTTATTTGTGTTGGCGGCCTTGAGGAGACGGGGGTACTCAGGATGCTGGCTGAATATATCGGCGAGGTTTCAGGGGGGAACATCTTTCTGGTGATACCCATCATCCTGTGGGTCTCGGCTTTTGCTTCCAGCATCGTAGATAATATCCCCTTTGCCGCGGTTATGGTGCCGGTAATTGTTAATCTTTCCCGGACAGCAGGCTTTAAGCTGCCAACATTGGCCTGGACTCTGGCATTGGGCACAGATATTGGTGGTAACGCTACCCCTATTGGGGCATCGGCAAATGTTGTCGGCACCGCTATTGCGGATAGGGAAGGCTATCCCATTAGCTGGGGAAGATTTCTAAAATATGCCCTCCCGGCGATGATTATGGTGGTCGGGCTTTGCCATTTGTATTTAATTCTAAGATATGCTTGAATTTAAAGCTAAGCAGTCACCACCTTTTGCTCTTAATTTAATTACTTGTAGAATAATTAAAGATTTTAGTTGGGAGGGGTAAGGACAATGTTTGAAAAGATTTTAGTGCCGCTGGATGGTTCAAAACTAGCCAGACAGGTTTTCCCTCATGTAGTTGAGCTTACCCGGGCTTCTGACTCAAAGGTGATTTTAATCGGCATTTGTGAGTCGGATGAAAGCGAGTACGGGCAGGTGTGTCGACTCTACATCGGCGGCGAAGCGGAAAAGTTAAGACAGGATATGGGGGCGGGTTCTAGAGTTTCGATTAAAACCGAAGTTCTGGTGGGTAAATCTGCTGATGAAATCCTTGGCTATGCTGACAGGAGTGATGTTGACCTCATAGTTATGGTCTCTCATGGTCGCTCTGGCCTAATGCCCTGGTCGCTGGGTAGCACTGTTACCAAGGTGCTGCACCGGGTGAATATTCCGTTGCTCATCGTTAGGGCTAAAGAGAAGCCGCTGGAGTCAGACAGGGTTGGGCTTTTCAGTAAAATACTAATACCGCTTGATGGCTCTGAGGCAAGCATGAGGGTATTAGCCTATGTGGTAGAAATAACCAAGAGGGTGGAGTCTGAGGTTACACTGCTTCAGGTGGTGCCCTCAGGTAAACATGTTCATACTGTTGGGGGGCTTGACTTTGTCCAATTCATTGACCTAGATATAAGCCGGGTGAAAGAAAAGGCTCAAAACTATCTGGATAGGGCGGGTGCCGAATTTGCTGGTACCAAGGCTAAGCTAAAGACTGAACTTAGGCTTGGTGATGCTAGGCGTGAAATAATCAATTATGCTCGTAATACAGACTGCCGATTAATTGCCATGGCAAGCCATGGATACTCCAGCTTTGAGAGGTGGGTTCATGGCAGTATCAGCTACAAGATTTTACAAGCCGGTGAAAAATCTGCTTTAATAGTGTCATTACTTGGGGCAGCAAGATAGCCGTTGTTTAGTTTTTGACGACAGGGTATTATTAGGCCTAGGCCCCCGGAGCTGGGTGTGAGCGTTCAGGGTCGCTTCAGGGGCGTTTTTGCTTACTAGGAGGCGAGGGTGATAGAGCTTTCAGGGCTTATTGAGATTAGGTGGCATGGTCGTGGTGGGCAAGGTGCCGTTACCTCGGCTGAGCTTCTGGCGAAAGCGGCGATAAGTGAGGGTAAGTATGCTCATGCCTTCCCCAGTTTTGGTCCCGAGAGGAGGGGGGCACCGGTACTGGCTTTTGTCAGGATAGACTCAAATAAGCCAATCAGGATACGGGCTGAAGTAAGTGAGCCTGATGTGGTGGTGGTGCTTGACCCCAGGCTGATAAAAATTGTCAATATCACCTCAGGGCTAAAAGAGGGAGGGGTTTTAATAATTAATACCAGAAAATCACCTCAAGATGTCCAGTCTGGGCTGGGCAAGTGGATGGTGGCCACGGTAGATGCCACCAGTATTGCCGAGGAGGTCTTGGGGGTGCCAATTACCAATACTACCATGATTGGGGTCTTGGTGAGGGCAACCGGATTGGTCAAACTAAAGTCACTTTTTGAGCCGGTAAGACAGCGTTTTGGTCGCCTGGCAGAGAGGAATATCGAGGCGATGAAGAGGGCTTATGAAGAAACCCAGATAAAGGAGCCGGCATAGTGTCTAGGCAGGCCAAATCAGAGAGCGAGTTAACCTGGAAAGAGCTGGAGATTGGCGGTATTGTAACCGAGCCGGGCAGTGCCAGTCGGTACCGAACTGGGGACTGGCGCTCCCAGCGCCCCAGCTATGATTTTAGCCGGTGTATTAAGTGTCGCCTGTGTCAGATATATTGCCCCGATGGGTGCATTAATGAGACTGATAAGGGGTACTTTGAAGCTGACCTCTATTACTGCAAGGGGTGTGGTATTTGTGCCACCGAGTGCCCGACTACGGTGATAACTATGGTGGATGAGGGAGAAGAGTAATGGTCAAAAAAGTAGGCATGGAAACTTCAGTTGCTATTGGCGAGGTGGTCAAGCGGGTCAATGCCGATGTTATTGCTGCCTATCCCATTACCCCTCAGACGCATATTGTAGAGCATCTGGCTGAGCTGGTGGCTGAAGGGGAACTTGATGCTGCTTTTATTCCGGTTGAATCGGAACACTCAGCAATGAGCGCTTGCCTTGGCGCAGCGGCGGTGGGGGCGAGGACATTTACCGCTAGTGCTGGTCAGGGGCTTGAGTTAATGCATGAGGTACTCTATGTTGCCTCATCAATGCGACTGCCAATAGTGATGGCGGTAACCAACCGGGCTCTCTCGGCACCATTAAGTGTCTGGGGCGACCACTCTGATGCCATGGCGGTGCGTGATACCGGCTGGATTCAAATCTTTACTGAGAATGGGCAAGAGGTCGTCGACAATGTGCTCTGTGCCTTCCGTATCGGTGAAGACCCAAGGGTCTTGCTGCCGGTGATGGTACATCTTGATGGTTTTCACCTTTCCCATATGATTGAACCGATACTTCTCCCCGAGCCGAGCCAGGTGGCTAAGTTTCTGCCTGAAAACAAATACCCGCTCCCGCTGGACCCCTCAAGACCGGTAACAATGGGTGATTTCGGCCCACCCGTAATCTATTCGGAGGCAAAAAAGGCCCAGGAGGTTAATTTGAGGGCAGCTAAAGAGGTAGTTTTGGAGTGCTGGAATGAGTTTGCTCGCATCTTTAAGCACTCTTACCACCCGGTTGAATGCTACCGTAGTGAAGATGCCAAGGTGCTGCTACTGGCTATGGGAAGTTTTTGTGAGACGGCAATGGTAGCTGTTGACAAGATGCGGGGCGAGGGTAAAGCGGTGGGGCTGCTGAGACTGCGCTTGTGGCGTCCCTTCCCCTTTGAGGAGATTCGTAAGGCTGCTCAAGCTGCCGAGGTTTTAATTGTGCTTGATAGAGCCATCTCCTTCGGTGGACCCGGGGGACCAGTCTGCTCTGAGGTGAGGTCAGCCTTGTATCCCCTGGACAAAAGACCAAAGGTAATCGGGTTTGTTGGTGGTTTGGGTGGCAGGGATATTACCCCAGATGGGTTTGAGGCAATAATAAGTAGAGGTATTGAGATTGCCAAAAAAGGAAGCAAGGAAGAGTTTGAAATCTTTGGGGTGAGGGAGTAATGGCTGAATATATTGAGGAAGAATACTTTGCCCCTGGGCACCGGGCTTGTATTGGTTGTGGTGAAGCACTGGCGGTGAGACTGGCTTGTAAGGCATTGGGGCAGAATATAATAATCGTTAATGCTACCGGTTGCATGGAAATCGTTTCCTCTCAACTCCCTTACACCTCCTGGCGTGTCCCCTGGATTCATACCCTGTTTGAGAATACGGCCGCGGTAGCTTCTGGTATTGAGGCTGCTTTGAAGGTGATGAGAGGGAAAGGGAGAGGGCTGGCTCAAGAGGTAAATGTGGCCGCCATAGCTGGCGATGGCGGTACCAGTGACATTGGACTGCAAGCCCTATCAGGGGCAATGGAAAGGGGACACGATTTCCTTTACCTTTGCTTTGACAACGAGGCCTATATGAATACCGGGATTCAAAGGTCATCGTCTACCCCCTTTGGGGCACATACCACGACTTCACCAGCAGGTAGAAAGAGTATCGGGCAGTTTAGCTGGAAGAAGGATATGCCGGCTATTGCTGCTGCCCATAAGATACCTTATGTGGCTACAGCCTGCCCCAGCTATCCCAAGGATTTGATGCGCAAGGTTGAAAAGGGTTTAAAAATAAGAGGCCCAGCTTATCTCCATATCCTCTCGGTTTGTCCTATCGGTTGGAGGTGCGCCACTGATTTAACCATTAAAATAGGCCGCCTGGCGGTGCAAACGGGGGTGTTTCCTCTCTATGAGGTGGAAAATGGCAAATACAGCCTAAACCTGGATTTGCCCCAGCTAAAACCGGTTGCCGAATATCTGAAGCTTCAGGGGAGATTCAGACACCTGTCTGATGAGGTAATAAAAGAAATCCAGCAAAGGGTGGAGGAGGAGTACGCTAAACTTAAAGAGAAGATGGCAGGGTAGTGCTCAAACGAACCTGAACAGGTAAAGAAATGGCTATAAAACTTAATATTCCTCCATTTTTGCAACCCCTTACTAATGGTCTCTCTATAGCTCAAGTTGGTGGAAACACTGTTGGTGAGTGCCTTAGGCATTTGGTGAAGCAGTTCCCTAGCCTTGAGCTGGAGTTATTTGACGGGCATGGCGAAGTGCTTTGTCCTGGCTGCTTATTCTGTGTTAATAATGAGGTTGCCTACCTAGATGCAGATACGCTAGGTAAACCAGTTAGAGATGGAGACGAGCTTTCTATTGTCCCTATAGTTAGTGATGGCTGAAGATAAAGCCAAGCAGTAGTGTGGGCGGCGGATGTTTTCTCATAAAGCTTAAGATAAGCTGCAGTTACGAACCCCGGCCCAGGTGGCTACTATAGTAACGGGCTTAAGCCTCTTTTAAGGTTGGCTTAGGCTTTAGCCCCCTGTTGCCGGCTGGATTTAGATTGACCACTAGTTATCGCTTTGTTATACTTTCCTAGCGGGGTGTAGCGCAGTTGGGTAGCGCGCAGCGTTTGGGACGCTGAGGTCGGAGGTTCAAGTCCTCTCACCCCGATAATAAGATTGCTTGTTATCAAAGGAGGGTTAGTGTGGTCAAGTTCTCCTTAATCCCCAGAGAGGAAATATTTTTTACGCTCTTTGAGGATAGTGCCCGCAATATGGTCAAGACAGCCAAGGGACTTAAAGACCTGATTGATAACTGGAATAATGTCGAAGCCAGGGTTGCTGAGATAACCGAGCTTGAGCATGAGGGAGACTCAATTACTCACCAGATTATGGCCCAGCTAAATCGTACTTTTGTCACTCCGTTTGACCGAGAGGATATAGCCTTACTGGCTCATACTATGGATGATATTACTGATTTTATCCATGCCGCAGCTGATGCCATGCTAATCTACAAGATAGACCAGCCCAGCCAGAGGGCTAAGGAATTGGCCGATGTCATTATGCAGGGAGCATTTGAGGTAGAGAAGGCGATTGGATTACTGCGTAACCGTTCTGGCTTAAAAAATATCCCTGAGCACTGTGTTGAACTTAATCGCTTGGAGAACATGGCTGACCGTATCTACCGTGCTGCCCTAGCTGAGCTTTTTGAGGATACTGCTGACCTTGCTCGGGTAATTAAGTGGCGTGAGATTTACGACCATATGGAGAGCGCTACTGACCGATGTGAGGATGTGGCTAATGTCCTTGAAGGGGTAGCCCTCAAGCATGCCTGATTCCTCGCTTTACCTTCTTATCCTTATTATCGCACTTGCTATTGGCTTCGCAATAGTTAACGGTTTCAATGATGCGGCTAATGCCATTGCTCCGGCAATCGGTACCCGTGCTGTTTCCCCACGAGACGCTCTTCTAATAGCTGTCGTCGCCAATATGGCAGGTGCCGCCACCGGCACGGCTGTTGCCCGGACTATTGGCAAAGAGATTTTAGTTGAGGAGGCAATCACTTACCTCACCGTGATTGCGGCTTTAGCCGCCATTATTGTCTGGGGTACACTGGCTACCTATTATGGCCTGCCAATAAGCTTGCACCATGGGTTTATTGCCGGGTTAGCTGCGGCCGGAATGGCAGTGGTGGGTAGTGAGGCGGTGCAATGGAATGTGATGCTGTGGATTTTATCGTGGGTGTTTCTGGCTCCTCTTCTTGGCTTTGCCGGCGGTTTTGTGCTGATGGTTATCTTTTACTGGGTGTTTAGAAAAAGTGCCCTGGATAAGATGCGAAGAATCTTCAGCAGGTCGCAATTTTTGACGACAGCCTTTATGGCTTATAGCCACGGTAAGAACGACGGGCAGATGCCAATTAGTGTCATCACCATGGCGCTAGTGGTTTTTTATAAGGACACTAGTATGTGGGACCGCCTTTCCTTGCTGTCTCCTGACATGTGGTGGATAATAGTTGTATCAGCTTTGGCAATTAGTTTTGGTACGGCTATTGGTGGCTGGAGGGTGATTAGGACGCTGGGAACAAAGGTTACCACCATGCGACCGGTTCACGGTTTTACCGCCCAGGCATCAGCGGCTGCCGTGATTGAAGCTGCTTCAAATATAGGTCTGCCGGTAAGCACCACTCACTGTATCAGTGCCGCAATTATGGGGGTTGGTTCTACCAGGCGGCTTTCAGCGGTGCGTTGGGGGGTGGCGGGTAATATCGTTTTGGCTTGGATTTTAACTTTCCCGATTTGTGGTGGGATGGGTTACCTTTTTGCTTGGCTGCTGCATACCATATTTTAGCTTGTTTATAGATTGACCTCTTGGGGCTTGGTGCGGTGTTTTTCAGCGGTTACAATAGCCTTGATGGCGGATAGTGCCAGGTCAATTTTATCTTGCTTGTCCACTACTACATAGTCAAATAGGGGTAATTTTTTCATTTCTTCTCTAGCTGTCTTGATGCGTAATTCTAAATCAAATGATGATTCAGTGTGGCGTTTCCGGAGTCTTGACAGAAGGTCTTCCATCGATGGGGGCACTAGAAAAATGAATATTGCTTGGGGAAAGATTTTTTTAAGAGTTGCTGCGCCTTGAACATCAACCTTTATCAGTACATCTTTACCGTTAGCCAGTGCTTTCTTGACCGGTTCTGAGGGCACACCATAAAAGTTGCCATAGACATTTGCCCACTCCACTAGCTCTTGATTCTTAATCATCTGCTGGAATTTTTCCGTGGTGACAAAGTGGTAGTCTACATTATCCTTCTCACCGTCTCTTTTGGTCCGTGTGGTTACAGTGACAATGTGTTCCATGGGGGGTTCTGATTTTTTTATCCTGGCTATAAGAGAGTCCTTACCTACGCCTGAGGGGCCAGAGAGAACCGCAAGCAGTGGTCTTGCCGGTAAGTTGAGTTCAGGCTGATTTTCATGGCTCATCTTTTTCATAGCTTAACTCTGGTTTCAGCACCAAGTCTCCTCGGCTGGTTTGCAGTCTACCAGCGATAGTTTCTGGAGCTAGGGCAGCCAGAATAATATGCCCACTGTCAGTGGCGATGACGGCTTTAGTTCTTCTGCCATTGGTCATATCAATCAGGAACCCTTTGTTCCTACCTTCCTGAATGGCACGTTTGGTGGGTGCTGAATTTGGTGAAGCGATAGCGATGACTCTATTCATGGCGACAATGTTACCGAAACCGATATGAACCAGTTCTATGGACATGCTACACCTCAGATGATTACTTCTATTATCTTAAAACCAGTCGAGCACTAGATTAGTAAACCAGCAGACTATGAGTGTCCCGGTTAAGTTAGCAAATCTGGCTGCACTCCAGTAGTTGAGAATTTATATCACCCCCCTTAATATATTTACAAGAAGCTTGATTACTAAATTAGGCATCTCTAGCACCATCAGTCAGTGCTTATTATCTTATACCCCTAGTGATAATTAAGCAATAGTTTTGAGCTAATTTTTTTTAAACCCTGGGCGCTTGAATTATACACTATTTGGTGATAAATTATAAGGCTGGGGTTATTTTGGAGTTGATGCCTAAAGATGGCGGCGATAGGTTTTGGCCTATCTTGCCAAGAATAGATTGGGTTATCCTTTTGGGAGATAGTCTCGAAAAGGTAGCCTAATTTTTGGGTTTAATGGGTAAATCAGCTTATTAAATATGATGATTTGACCAGGAGAGTGGCATGGTTAATCTAGTTATTGATGGCAGCAAAGTTGCTGTGAAAAAGGGCACGACTATTTATGAAGCGGCTAGGGAAGCCAGCATTTATATTCCAACTTTATGCTATCACCCCAGCCTGCGGCCGGAAGAGTCTTGCGGGCTTTGTCTGGTTGAGGTTGAAGGTAAAGATAACCTTCCTCTCTCCTGTATTCCCCCGGTAACTCAGGGAATGGTGGTTCATACTGATACCCCTGAAGTAAGGTCAAGGCAGCGGCAGGTGCTTTTGGGAATATTGTCCCACCATCCCAATGGCTGTCTTACCTGCTGGCGTCGGCAGCGTTGTCAACCCTATGATATTTGTCTTAGAAATGTGTCGGTTACGGCACGCTGTGTCACCTGTCCTAGGCATGGCACTTGTGAGCTTGAGGCGGTGGTTGACTTCTTTGGTCTGGAAGAGCAGGAGCTAGCGGAGGGCTACCGGAATTTAGCAGTGGATATCGAAAACCCCCTCTTTGATCAAGATTATAACTTTTGCATCGGCTGCAGCCGTTGCGTCAGAATGTGTGAGGAGGTGCGTGGCATCGGGGCAATCAGGATGACAGAAAAAGATGGCATGCGTATCCCTGAGCCAGCTAATGGCAAATCCCTAATTGAGTCAGGCTGCCGGTACTGTGGTGCCTGTGTTGAGGTTTGTCCCACTGCAGCCCTGATGGACAAAGCGGCTAAATGGGAGCCGGAGCTTGGGCGTGAAGCTGTGGTTGTTCCCTGCCACTACGCCTGTCCGGCGGGTATAGATGTCCACCTTTATGTTTATCTTATCAGTCAGGGTAAATTTGCCGAAGCCTTAGCTATAATCAGGGAAAAGGTTCCCTTCCCAGGGGTGCTGGGGCGGGTCTGTATTCACCCCTGTGAGAAGGCCTGCCGCCGCGGCAGCTTAAATGAGCCCATTTCCATTAAGCTCCTTAAGCGTTTTGTTGCCGACCGTGACCAAAGAGAATGGAAAAAATTTTCCAAGAAGATACCACCAACAGGTAAGAAAATAGCCATTGTTGGCTCAGGACCAGCCGGGTTAACCGCTGGCTATTATCTGGCTAAACTGGGGCATCAGGTTACTGTTTTTGAGGAACTGCCTAAGGCTGGTGGCATGATGCGCGTCGGTATTCCTGATTACCGCTTACCTAAAGAGGTGCTGGATGCTGAAATTGAAGAGATACAGAAGGTTGGGGTTGACATAAAGTTTAACACCAAGGTTGAGTCCATTGATAGTCTTTTCCAAGAGGGCTATGAGGCTGCTTTCCTAGCTCTGGGTGCCCATCGCGGTATGCAGATGGGGGTGGAGGGTGAAGATAGCCCGGGCGTGGTTGATGGTGCCAGTTTCTTAAGAAAGGTAGCCCTTGGTGAGAAGGTTAAGCCCGGGGATAAGGTGGCGCTAATTGGCGGTGGCAATGTGGCCATAGATAGTGCCCGCACCGCCCTTCGTCTTGGTGCCAAAGAGGTCAAAATCATCTATCGTCGCACCAGGGCTGAGATGCCGGCAAGTGAAGAGGAGGTTGAAGGGGCACTTGAGGAGGGGATTGAGATAATTTATCTGGCGGCTCCTTTAAGGATTAGCCGGGATGATAAGCGACTTAAGCTAACCTGCAATCGGATGCGGCTTGGTGAGCCTGATGCCAGCGGGCGGCGCCGCCCAGAGCCGATTAAAGGCAGCGAGTTCACCATGGACTTTGACAGTATCATCGCTGCTATCGGGCAGAATCCAGATATTCCCGCCGAATTTACCCTGAAAACTGGTAGAGGTAATACTATCCAGGTTGATGCTAAAACAATGGCTACCAGTAGAGTGGGGGTCTGGGCTGGTGGTGATGTTGCTACTGGTCCGGCGTCGGTAATTGAGGCAATTGCTGCCGGTAGGAAGGCAGCCAGCGCCATTGACCGGTATCTTGGTGGTAAGGGGGTTATTGAGGAGGAGTTAACTCGGGAGCGGCGCTATGGTATGTGCGTTGGTATGGAGGAGGATTTTGCCAGCAAGAACCGGGTTCAGATGCCCTGTCTTGCTCTAGAAAAGCGTAGGGGTAACTTTACTGAGGTAGAGCTTGGTTTTGATGAAGAATTGGCGGTCAAAGAGGCCAGGCGGTGTTTCCAGTGTGGTGTCAGGTTACAAATCCCACCTGCCCCAATGCCGCCAGTCAAGACGAGAGAAGTATTTGAGGAGGCTAAAGTAGTTGTATAAGATTCTGGAAAGACAGGATTTGGTGCCTTCAATTCACCTCTTTAAGTTTGAGGCACCTGATGTAGCCAGGAAAGCCAAGCCGGGACAGTTTGTGGTCATCAGGATTGATGAAAAAGGGGAGCGTATTCCGCTAACGGTAGCTGACTGGGACGAGAAAGAGGGCAGTGTTAGCATTGTCTTCATGGAGGTGGGGACAACCACTCACCGTTTAGCCACTCTGGGGGGGGGTGATAGTATTGCTGATTTTGTTGGGCCGCTGGGGGTGCCGACCCAGATTGAAAAATTTGGCACTGTGGTCTGTGTTGCTGGCGGCTTTGCCGTGGCGGTGATAATGCCCATTGCCCGAGCGATGAGAGAAAAGGGCAACAAGGTTATTTCAATTTTAGGGGCGCGGAGTAAAGACTTAATCTTCTGGGAGGATGAATTACGTCGGGTTAGCGATGAGCTGATAGTTACTACCGATGATGGCTCTTATGCTCGCCAAGGGGTGGTAACCGAGCCGCTTAAGGAGTTACTTGCCCAGGGTAATAAGATTGACCGGGTGATTGCTATCGGACCCTCAATCATGATGAAATTCTGTGCCAAGACCACGGAACCTTTTGGGGTTAAGACCATCGTCAGCTTAAATCCAATAATGGTTGATGGCACCGGTATGTGTGGCTGCTGTCGGGTCTCGGTTGGAGGGGTGACCCGGTTTGCCTGTGTGGATGGCCCCGATTTTGATGGGCATCAGGTAGACTGGGACTTGCTTTTTGCCCGGCAGAGTATCTACATTGATGAAGAAGAGCATTCTTTTGCCAAGTGGCAAGGGAATCTGGGGCAATAAGTAGCTATGGCAAAGCTAAATCTTAACCGAGTGGAAATGCCTCGCCAAGACCCCAAGGTGCGGATGCGAAATTTCAATGAGGTTGCCTTGGGCTATAGTGCTGAGCAGGCACGTTCTGAAGCGGAGCGCTGTATCCAGTGCCCCAAGCGCTCTTGTATTTCGGGGTGCCCGGTTGAGGTTGACATCCCTGATTTTATCAAGGCGCTGGGCGAGGGCAATATGCCTGAAGCGGTTAAGATACTCAAGAGTAAAAACGCCCTGCCCGGTATCTGTGGGCGGGTTTGCCCTCAGGAGACACAGTGTGAGGTTACCTGCTCCTTAGCCAAAAAGAATGCTCCAATCGCTATCGGCAGACTTGAGCGATACGTGGCTGACTGGGAGCGGGCAAATAAAGGGG
>JAUVZV010000048.1 GCA_030602375.1 Chloroflexota bacterium
CTAAGTCCACTTCCTCAAACCTCTTTTTGTTGTCAAGGTAGGCCTGCTCGGTGAGGGCGTTTGATTCATAATCCTCCTTGGTCCGTTTCAGTATCCGTCTGATTGCTACCTCTTGCGGGCAGTCGGTTTGCAGGATTATAAAGCGGTGGTGGTGCTTGGCGGCTATTTCAGCAGCGCGCCTTCGCAGTGATTGGGTGACGAAGGTGGCATCGAGTATCACCCCACCGCCTTTGTCTAAAGTCTCGTCTGCCTGACGGAACATCTCATCATAAACCAGGGTTCGCTTATCCATATTTGAGGCTACCTTTTCGTCGAAAATGTCCTCGTCTTTCATCACCTCAAGCCTAATCAGGTCGGTCCGAAGGAGAGGATAGCCCTTAATCTTGGATACTTCCTCAGTGGTTTCCGTCTTCCAGGTGCCGGGAAGCCCACAGGCAATAAGCAGAAAACCAGAGCCCAATTTATTTTCTACGAATTTCATAAATGGTTCCCTCAATATTATTGCCCCCTTTTCTGCTAACAGTCATATATACGATTCAGCAAGCTCGAAATACCGCTTGGCGACAGCTAGAACTTTTGCCCTTTCCTCTTCAGAGATATAGGGGTCGTCGGATTTAAAGCTTTCTACTTTGCCCCGCACATAAGCGCGGTAGCATTTATAGAAATTAAGCAGTTCTAAAAGCTTATTATCCCCGCTTTCGTTTACATAGGTGTTAACGAAGCTTTCTGAGAGTTCACCACACCCGTGGTGGTCTAAATCCATGGCCAGGAAGGCGACCTCACTGGCAACATCGCAATATCTAAACCTATCATTAAATTCTATACAATCATAGATACAGATGCCATCAGTAAAGCAGATGTGGGCGGCATGAAGGTCTCCGTGGCAATCCCTGATTCTGCCACTAGTGAGGCGCTTATGGAATAAAGGGGCTTTGTGCTTAACAAAACTCTCAGTGTAGTCTTTGATACGCTGATATTTTGTTTTAGAGATGGTGTTATCAATATACTTTTCGGTCTGGGTGAAATTTTCACTGGTGTTTTGCACTATGGTACCAAGGCCACCAAAGGCGCTGATTTCGGCATTGGTCTCTGCTTTTTGGTGAAATAAGACCAATTTTTGCGCTACCTTGGCTACCATTTCCGTTGTAACCTGGTTTTGAGCTAGTAAAAAATCCATCATCCCCTCTTGGGGGAGGCGGCGCATCTTTACTGCATACTCCATAACCTCGCCCTGACCTCCCAATATAATGTTGCCCTTCAAGCGTACTATTGGTACCACAGCCAGATAGGTATCAGGGCTGAGGCGCCGGTTAAGCTCGACCTCACGCAGAGAGTAATAGTGGCGCCTCTCCAGAGTGGTATAGTCAAGGTAGCCTAAATTTACCGGCTTTTTAACCTTGTAAACATAATCATCGGTCAGAAAGAGGTATGACATCTGGGTTTGCTTAAGGCTAACCCCTTTAGGGCTCTCAGGATAAGCCTTGGGGTTAAGTAGTGCTTGAACCAGTTCCGGCAGCTCCAGCATCAGTTCCTGTCCTTATTTTTAGACTCAAGCCAATTTTTTAGCTCTTCCAGTACCTCAGGGTGGTTGGTTCTGGTGACATTTATCACCTTTACCTGAGGGCGTTGCTTTAAGCTATCTGCCCACGGCTCAGGGCTAAGCATGATGGTACCCAGAACCCTCTTGCCGCTACTTAGTATCTTTAAGACAACCTCCCTGAAGCTAAACGAAAGTAGCTCCATCTTTCCGATCTCGTCAATAATTATTAGGTCACACTCCTTTGCGGCTCTCTTCAGTGCTGAAACCCCTACCCGCTCAAGTGCATTAATATCAACCCCGTACTTACTTACCCGGTAGGGACTTTGGATGTCAACATGAGCCAGAATGCCGTCTTGGCCATCCAGGGTAATCAGCCTGAAGCCATATCTTACACCTTGGGTGCGTATTTCCTCGGTGTAAAACCCGCCGGCTTTACCTTTAAGTCCGGATATGGCCTGTTTTATCAGGCTGGTTTTCCCTGTTCCCGGCCTACCAGTAAGCAGATAGGCTTTTTTCATCAGCCCTCTTACACCGATATTTAAGCAAAGCTACCCTTTTTCTCTTGTTTATCTTGCATTAATTAATATAGCGAATTAGGGCACTTTTGACTAGGCCTTTGTGGACTTTTGGCTTTATGGATAAAATATTTCGGCAAACCTACCAAAAGAGCGGTCATAGGTCTTTTCTACCTCTTTGGGGAAGACACACCCGGGGAGTTCCTGAAACTGGAGGTGATAGGTAATGCATTCGCAGCACTTGCCCTTTCTTGAGCAGGGTTCGTAGGTGCAGGTGCATTTTGCCTTGTTTTCTTCAATCTGACACTCCATTATAGTTCGTCCTCTCTCTTTAGATATAGCGCTTTCTGATTGCCTCTGAAAGCTCATTAAGTAGCTTAAGTGCCTGAGTTGATGCCTCACGGCTGGAAAGAGTGGATAGGCCACAACTGGGGGTTACTAGCCCCTGCTTTAAGAGTTGCCTGAAGGGGATGCCATTTCTGGTAAAGGGTGCCATTGCCTCCTCCAGTCTGTCTTTGAGGCTTGACATTGTTTCCTTAGCCAGTGACGGCTCATCATTGGGGACAATCCCCCAGGCAATGGCACCCTTTTTCTCCAGGAATTTTTTTACCTCAGCCGGATACAGGCTTAATGACTGGGCGTAGTTATAGGCGTCAAAACTAATTATATCGGTGGTGGTGCCAAGTAGCACTGACCAGTCGGTGTTGCCGCAACAGTGAATACCCTTAAGCCCGCTGATGCCAGCTAAAACCTCTTCAACAAGAGTGGTAACCGTCTCTCGGGATAGCGAGACATAAGCTGAGCCGAAGGCAACCATATACGGCTCGTCAATAAAGATAATGGTATTTTTAGAGATTTTACTTAAGGCCTTTTCCTGCCAGCTTGCCTTAAGTTTAAGTAGCTTGGCAGCGGCATCGGCAAGGGTGTCGTCATAGAGTATTGCCCGGCGGCTTTCGTCAGTAACGGTTAACCCCCAGCTAATCGGCCCGGTTATCTGCCCCTTAATAGCTTGAGGTGCCAGATTTTCTAGCTTTCGAAAGTGTTCAAGGCCAGCGGCATAATCCGGGCTTACCGGGTATTTATCAATGTTATTTTCAAGGTATGCCGCATAAAGTGCCTCAAGGGGTTTATCCAGGTCTTGAGAGCGGTCGATGTAGATGTCACCATTTCTGAAGGCAACACCGGGGAAGCCCTCACTAAACTGGGTATACATATTTTCTAGATGCGAGCGTTTGGGTAGCTGAGGCCAACAAGGTATCTCTTTTAGGTGGCAAGTGACATCGGAGCATGCCGCCTCAGCATCAGTGTGGGGCATACCGCCAATCATTGTTGCCAAAAAGCCAAACTCAGTATTGGGCACAGGTTATCTCCCTTCGTTTAGGTACTTGCCAATTAGAAGCCTCAGTTTTTCCTTCTGCTCGGCCGGCATCAGCTCCGGTGCGGTAACAAAAGCGGTCTTGAGTGCGCTACAGCACTCGCAGTCCCGTTCTTGGGGTATTTTACTTACCGCCAGTTTGATAATCTTCTTGGTGGTGGAAACATTTTGCTGCATGGTCTTAAGGATAACATCAACCCTAACCGGCTCACTTCTCTCCCACCAGCTGTCATAATCGGTAACCAGGGCGATAGAGGCGTAGCAGATTTCCGCCTCCCTCGCCAGTTTGGCTTCCGGCAGCACCGTCATGCCAATAATATCCGCCCCCCAGGAGCGGTAGAGCCGTGATTCAGCACGTGTCGAGAAGGCAGGACCCTCCATGGTGATAAAGGTGCCTTTGGAGTGGACAGTAGCCCCTGCCTCCTTTGCTGCCTTAAATAAAATCTGACTCAAGATGGGGCAGAAGGGTTCGGCAAACGGGATATGGGCAGCGATGCCCTCGTCGAAGAAGGTGCTTAAACGGCTTCGGGTGCGGTCAATTATCTGGTCGGGGATGACCAAATCACCGGGCTTAAGCTCCTCCTTAAAAGAGCCGCAGGAGTTACTGGCGATAATATGCTCCACCCCCAACAACTTTAGGGCGTAGATATTGGCTCTTGAGGGGACTTCGGTGGGCATAATGCGGTGCCCCTTACCGTGCCGGGGCAGAAAGGCAATCCCCACCCCGCCCAGCCTGCCAAAGATAATGCTGTCACTAGGCTTGCCGAACGGCGTATCTATATTGACCTCTTCTATATTCGTCATCCCCTCAATATCATAAAGCCCCGTCCCGCCAATAACCCCGATTTTCGCCTCGGGCATTAAAGACCTCCATTGCTATTATTCCTTAAATATACGACCCTCATAATCGAATGGTAAATGCGTTTTCTTTATGATGGGGTCTACAGCTTTGTCTAAATCTGTTACTATTGAATCGAAACGCTCTTTCCAAGAGATTACATTTGGACTTTCATAATTAAGTTCTCTTGCGAGAGCGAAA
>JAUVZV010000024.1 GCA_030602375.1 Chloroflexota bacterium
TTCAATTTCACCCCGTCCAATGTAATCATTGCTCCCTCCTAAATGTAAAAATATTTTACCTTGTGGCCATAAAGATATGGTCACTTATACCTCTTCACCTCAAAGCGGTATAGCTTTACCGGCTCATCGGGTGCTATCCCACCCTTCTGGCGGCAGATATCAATTTGATAGTCAACGCTATCTACTCCCTCAAGGTCGGGCAGGAGCAAACCGCGCCTCATTCCGGCCTTGACAATTACCCCGTACTTCTTGGGGTCTAACTGCTTTTTACTTTTTACTGGCTCAGGCTTGGTAAGGACATCTACACTGTAGGTCAGGTCTTTGAGTTCCTGAGGGGCGATGGGCAAAAAACGGGGGTCTCTGGTGGCTGAGCTAATGGCATTAGTGATAATTTCCTCGGCTACATTGCCTTGAGTCGGCTCAAAGGTGCCGATACAGCCCCGCAACTCCCCGAACTTGTGAATTGAAACAAAGACCCCAGCCCTCTTCTTTATCTCCGGGGTAAGCCCCGGTGTCGGGATGACCTTACCTTCCCGAACAAAGGTTTCCACAGTCTCCTTGGCTAATTTAACCACTGGGTGTACCACTTTTGCCTTGATGATTATCCCGGCGTAGCCCACCACGCTGGAATAATCACCCAAAATATCACCGCTGGTCTGGTATTTAACCAGCTCGGCTTCTTTTGCCCCTAACTCCTTAGCCGCCGTGATAAGGCTGACTGCTGGTGCATAGGCACACATTGATATATCTAAGGTCTCGAATCGTCTGGTGAGTTCGTCCTCGTCCAGAGCTATTATCGCTTCTATGGCTTGAGTATCCTTTTTTTGTGCCAATTTATATGGCTCATAGTGGGTCATATCGCCACTGGCGATGATTACAACCTCTCTCCCCAGTTCCTTAACCGCCTTAGCTATCCCTTTGCCGATTTCCTTGTAGATAGCAGCGGTGGAATAAGCCAGTATTATGGGCACTATCTTGATATCCGGCTTGAAGTACTGTAAGAAGGGAATCTGAACCTCAACTGAGTGTTCATGCTGATGTGCCTTATAGTCCTCTTCTAGGTAACTCGATGAAGCTAAAATCCTGTGTCCCAGCTCGGAGTCAATTTCTACCCTGCCCAGAGGTGTTTCCCAGGTGCCTTCAATCATGATAGAAAAGGGTTTCCCCATCCCGGTGTGGCTGGGACCCATAATAATAAAGGTATCTTTAAATTTAACTTTAGATATGGTAGCGCCTGCTACCGGCCCTGAGTAGCTATATCCAGCGTGTGGGGAAACAAGTCCCACCACCTCAACCCTTTCCGCTTTCTCATCAACCAATCTCCTAATCATTGCCTTAAGCTCACTAGGTGAGTCTGGGTAAAATTGTCCTGAAACCACTGGCTTCCTAATCATCATCACCCCCTATTTAGGCTAAAGTCTCTTAAAATTAAGCTCTGCCCCGCAGAACTGGCAGTGTGAATCCTTAAGACCGGCTAGCTTGGTTTGGTAGCCAAACCTCTGTACTATAAGCCTGCCACAGGAGTAGCAAACAGTATTTTCATTCTGGTGACCGGGAACATTGCCAGTATAAACAAACTTAAGACCAGCTTCCTTGCCGATATTGCAGGCACGCTCCAGGGTTTGGGTGGGGGTTGGCGGTAAATCCATCATATAGTGAGCGGGGTAGAACCTGGTTACATGCCACGGTGTTAACTCGCCTAATTCGTCTCGTATCCAGCTGGCGATGCCTCTAAGTTGTTGGTCATCATCATTTAAGGTGGGTATGATATTGGTCACCGCCTCAACATGCATCTTCCACTTAATCTTAGCCTGCTTGGCGACATCAAGTATCCCCCGCCAGTTGCTTATCTTTGCCAGCTTGAGGTAGAAGGCGTCAGAGAAACCCTTAATATCAACCCGCCAGGCATCAAGGTAAGGGCCAATAGCATCCAGCGCCTCGGGGCTGAGGTAGCCATTGGTTACATATACCGTGTAGAGGTTCTCCTTTTTAGCCAGCTTAGCGCAGTCAAGGGTATATTCAAACCAGATGCTGGGTTCATTGTATGTCCAGGCAATACCATCACAATGATAACGCTTGGTTAGTTTGATGGCTTCATCAGGTTGAATTTCACGGGAGCTACTCGGTTGGGAAATATCCTCAGGGCAGGATATTTCCCAGTTCTGGCAATCTTGGCAATGAAAGTTGCACCCCCAGGAACCAAAAGAAAAGACTTGAGTGCCGGGGAAGAAGTGAAAAAGTGGCTTCTTTTCTATCGGGTCAGCAGCAACTGATGACGGCCGGGCATAATTTAAGTTATAAAGCGTACCGCTTTGGTTATGGTACATCCGGCAGACGCCAAATTTATCTGGATTGATAATACAGCGCCATTGACAGGTATGACAGCACACCCTTGAGTCTTTGAGCTTTTCATAAAGCAAGGCTTCACGCATGGCTGGCCTCTTAATCTAATTATACCACTCGGCTGTCATCGTATATAGTGAGGATAAAAAGCTATTTTATTTTAAATTGACAACGGGCTTAAGGCTTTGTAAACTAGCTTGCTAGATTATTTTTTGACTGTCACTTGATAAAAAGAATGCCATGATGCCCACTAAAGAAATTGCCCAGGAACTAGCCAAGACCCTTAAGGGATTTGATGCCGACTACATAGAAGCTCACCTTGAAGAGACCGAGACCAGTCATCTTACCTACCGGGGCAAAGAGCTTGAGTCTATCGGCAGAAGTAGCTCCGTTGGCGGCAATATTAGAGCCCTGGTAAAGGGCGGGTGGGGGTTTGTTAGCTTTAATCACCTTGATGAGCTAAGAGGTAAAGTGGAACTGGCAGTAAGAGAGGCAAGACTGGCCGGTAACGAGAAAAGCAGACTGGCTGAGGTGGAGCCAGTGGTTGATATTGTCCCCGGCGGGGCAGATAAAAACCCGGCGAGTATTCCACTCGCTGAGAAAAAGAAGCTGCTTGATGAGTATAATGAAATTGTCTGGCGCACACCAAAGCTCCAGACCTCAATCATCACCTATGGCGATGGCTATAAGAAAACCATCTTTTTAAACTCCGAGGGTAGCTATATTGAGCAGGAGAGGGCAGATATTACCCTGCGCCTGCATGCCATCGCCACTGAAGGCAGCGATGTACAACAGGCGGGACTGAGTATTGGCAGTCGGGGGGATTTTGAGGCGATAAGTGGGCTCCATCAACAAATACAAGAAAAAGTAGAACACGCCGTAGCCCTCCTTAAAGCACCGCAGGTAAAGGGGGGAGAGTATACGGTGGTATTAGACCCGGTACTGGCTGGTGTTTTTGTCCACGAAGCCTTCGGACATCTCTCTGAGTCTGATTTTATCTATGAGAACGACCGCCTGTATCAGATAATGACCCTGGGTAGGGAATTTGGCTTAAGGGAGCTTAATATCATTGACGATCCTACTCTAAGTGGCCTTAGGGGCAGCTATAAGTATGATGATGAAGGAGTGTTGGCAACCAAGACCTACCTTATTTGGGAAGGTAAATTAGTCGGCAGGCTTCATTCCCGCGAGACAGCAGCCAAAATGAAAGAGGAGCCCACCGGTAATGCCAGAGCGGTTAACTATCACTACCCGCCTATCGTACGGATGACGAATACTTATATTGAACCAGGAAGGGCTTCCTTTGATGACATAATTGGTGATATCAGGGAGGGAATATATGCCAAAAACTGGTATGGTGGCACTACCAGTATGGAAATGTTCACCTTCTCCGCCGCTGAAGCCTATATGATTCGCCGTGGCAGGATTGCCGAAGCAATCAGGCCAGTGGTTTTAACCGGTAATGTGTTCACTACCTTAAAGAATATCGATGCCATTGCAAACGACTTAGACATGAACCAGGGTGGCGGTTGTGGCAAAGGAGAGCAGGTGCCGCTACCTGTCTCCAACGGTAGCCCCCATATCAGGATTCGCCGCTGTTTAGTCGGGGGTAAGTAGATGGAAGGACTCTTGGCTCAGGCGAAAAAGGTTGCCGCTGAGGCTGAAGTTTTTGTGGTTTCTATAGAGGAAACATCAGTTGAGTTCGAGGCTAACCGCCTAAAGCATATTCAAAGTAAAGAGACTACCACGGTGGCGCTACGTCTGATTAGGCAGGGGCGGATTGGTTACGCGGTTTCTACCCGGCTTGAAGATAGACATAAGCTGGTCAAAATAGCAGCAGAAACAGCCCAGTTTGGCATGCTTGCCAGGTTTCACTTCCCTCATCGTACCACCTATCCTCAGGTTGAAGTCTTTGACCCCGGTGTAGAGTCTATAGCTATAGCAGAGATGATTAGGCTTGGTGAAGGGCTTATAGCATCTGTTACCAGGCACACCCCGGACATTGTATGTGAAGCTGGGGTAACCAAGGCAGTAACCTCGGTCCGCATCCTCAATTCTGAAGGTGGCCAAGCAACTTACCGGCAAAGCACTTTCGGTCTGGGTATTAGAGGCAACCTGATTTATGACACCGATATGCTTTTTGTTGGTGATATTGAAATCTCCGGTCACCCTTTACCTGAATCTGGGGTAGTAGCTGGGAGGGTAATCCAGCAACTTGAACTGGCTAAGAACCAAGCCTCGGTAACAACCAGGAAACTGCCGGTAATCTTCACCCCCAGAGGGGTAGCCAGCACCTTAATTTCACCCCTGATGGCAGCCTTTAATGGTAAAATAGTTCAAGAGGGGGCTTCACCTATAGGGAGTAGGCTCGGTCAGCAGGTTTTCAGCAAAAAACTAAATCTGGCGGATGACCCTAAGCTAGCCTATCGCCCCCAAAGCCGCCCTTTTGATGATGAGGGTGTACCCAGTCAGCATACCCCCTTAATCCAGGGGGGAGCAGTGACGGGTTTTCTTTATGACCTGCAAACAGCCGCCTTAGCCAATACCCAGAGTACGGCTAGCGGCAGCAGAAGCGGTGGCGGCCTACCCGCCCCGGCACCCAGTGCCTTTGTCATCGCTCAGGGTGATACCACCTTTGATGAGATGGTTCAGGACATAAAAGAAGGGCTGGTTATTGAGGCGCTCATGGGTGCCGAACAAGGCAACATTTTGAGCGGTGTCTTTAGTGGCAATGTCTTGCTTGGTTATAAAGTGGAAAGTGGTAAAATAGTAGGCAGGGTTAAAGATACCATGGTTTCAGGGGATATCTACCAGCTTCTCAATGAGATTATAGCTGTTGGCAGTGATGCCAGATGGGTGGGTGGGCATCTTAAGACGCCATCCCTTTACTGCCCCGGCCTGTCAGTAGCCAGTAAGAAATAATTTTAACAGGGAATGGAGATGAATGAATTAGTTGAGCTTTATTCTAGGCCGAGACTTAACTCACCAAATATGCTTGCTGCCTGGCCTGGTATCAGCAATGTGGCTATCATCGTCGCTACCTATCTATTAAGGAAGCTCTACTTTAGGAAGCTGGGGAGGATAGAGGCAGCTCACTTCTTTGACCCTACTGGGGTGATGGTCAAAGATAGTGTCATTGAAGCCCCCAATTTCCCTCAGAGCCGGTTTTACTACTGGAAGAACCGGGGTGGGGCAAATGATTTGATAGTATTTATCGGTGATGACCAACCGGCTTCTAAAGGCTACGAACTAGCTAATTGTGTCCTTGACGTAGGGCTAAAATTTAGAATTACCAGGGTATATACCTGTGCTGCTGCCCTGACCCGTCTCCATCATACCGAGGAACCTAGGGTGTGGGGAGTAGCCACTAGTGAGGAGGTAGCTCGAGACCTAGTCAGGTATAAATTGATACAGAAAGGTGACCTCCAAATTGCAGGTCTCAATGGACTATTGCTCGGCGTAGCCGGAGAGAGGGGCATTGATGGTATCTGTCTCTTGGGTGAGGTGCCCACTTATGCCACCAGGATGCAGAACCCGATGGCTGCCCTGGCAATACTTGAAATTTTGACTAAAATGCTGGGTATTAGTCTTGATCTGAGCGAGCTAGCCCAGTTAGCTGAGGAAACAAAAGAAAAAATGAAACAGGTTGCCACTGAGGCTATGGGAGAATATATAGACTACTTCACGACACCAATCTGGGAAAGGGAGGAAGAAGAGGAATAAAGCTTCGGAGTCGATTATGGCATTGTCAATCCAACAGGCTATTTCAAACCTAGTTAACAGTGACGAGCCATTACTCAACTCGAGACTTGCCGACCTGTCAAACCTGAATCCGGGTAAATTGAGGCTTGTGGAAGGGGCATGGTTAAAGGTTGAGCCCAAACGACGGCAGCAGATTATGCATCGGCTGGTTGAGCTCGCTGAGGATAACCCTGAACTCAACTTTGATAGCGTTTTCAAAAGACGCCTTGGGGATGAAGATGCTGAGGTACGCCGTTTAGCCATTGAGGGCCTATGGGAAAATGAAGAGCCATCACTACTTGAGCCACTAATTAGGCTACTTCACCAGGATAGTTCTGAGCAGGTCCAGGCAGCAGCAACGACGGCACTGGGCAAGTTTGCTATATTAGCTGAGCATGAAAAGCTGCGCTCCTGCCACGCCAGCAGGATATGCCAAGCTCTCCTCTCAGTAATTGATGACACAACTAAGCCGGTTGAGATCAAACGTCGGGCTTTGGAGGCTGCCTCTCCTTTAAATCTCCCGGAGGTAAAGGAGGCTATCATACAGGCTTACCAGAGTCATAATCCCCGGCTTAAAATCAGTTCTGTCTATGCTATGGGCAAAAGCTATGATGATTCCTGGCTACCCATGATAGTAAACGAGCTAGCTAGTGCTGATGCTGAGATGCGTTATGAAGCAGTTATGGCCTGTGGTGAGCTGGAGGAAGAGGCAGCGGTTCCTTCTCTGGTCAAGCTTATTGATGACCCTGATGCTGAGGTTCAACTAGCTACCATCCAGGCATTAGGTAAAATTGGAGGTAGTCAAGCCAAGCGGTGCTTAAAGAAGTGTCTCGGTAGTTCCGAAGAGGAAATCCGCCAGGCAGCAGAGGAGTCTCTTTATGAGCTGGAGTCAGCGGAAGACCCGTTATCATTCAGGACCTGGACCATAAAAGAGTGATTGGTGACCATGGGTAGCAAAGTCAGATTGCGAGAGAAAAGATTAGGGGATGCCTTAAATGATTACTCCTGGCGAACAGACCCTGAGTTAGCCCAGCTTGATGCTACCCCGCCGCTAAAGACTACTTTCTCCGAGCATCTGCAAAGTTATGCTATAGAACTGCGCCATCCTTCATTAACCAGATGTACCTTTGCCGTGGAGACACTTGATGGCAAGCACATTGGCAACAGTTTATTTTATGGTATTGATGAAACCGGGGGTGAGACTGAACTGGGTATTATGATTGGTGAGCGTAGTTACTGGGACAAGGGTTATGGTACCAGTGCCGTAACCAGCCTAGTAGATTATATCTTCCGTCATACCAACCTTAACCGCATTTATCTGAAAACACTTAAGTCAAATAGAAGGGCGAAAAGGTGCTTTGAAAAGTGTGGCTTCCTGCCTTATGGACACTTAGAGAGGGACGGGGCTAGTTTTGTGCTAATGGAGATACATCGTATTAAGTGGCGAGAGGGTCAGGACAAGCCTTGTGGACAAATAAAGAAAGGGAGGCAAGCCAACGAAAACGACTGAAGTGAGCCTATGAAATTGACACAAAAAGGGAGGTTATCAGAAATGAAAGAGGAGGAAAGAGTTGAGGAATTAACCTCGCAACTACCGGGAGACAAGGTGCTTCGCAGGAGGATGAAGCCCCACAGAAGGCTCCGCCTCGCCCCAAATATCCCAGCAGTTTTCAATTTTCTTCAGGACGTGGCTACCCGTACCCCTCTCATACCGATAATACTGGCTCTGACCGTGTTTTGGCTCCTCTTCGCTGGGGGTGTTTATCTCGCTGAACATAGGGTGAATGAACAGTTTGCTTCCTATGGTGATGCTTTATGGTGGAGTTTTGCCGCCATGCAAACCCAGGGTGTCAATAGCCCGGGACCGGTTACTGCTTGGGGATTAACAATTGGTTTAATTTGGTCACTTTTCAGCACTATCGCCTTTTTTGGGGTGATAATTGCTACCCTCTATGCCTACTTCATGCTTCCTAGGCGGCGCCCTGCCCGGGAGATGATAAGCGCCATCCAATATAATCTGGGGGAACTGGAAAAATTATCTATCGGTGAGTTAGAGGTACTTAGAGACACCACGGTGAGAATTGTAAATACTCAAATAAATGAGCTCAAGGGAGGGTCTTCAACTTAGTTGAGAGATGCCGACAAATGCAATTCTAGACGGCAGCGATAATCAAAATAAATTAAAAATTTTTAGGTAAAGGTATTGCAGATTCCGGAGAAGGAGACTATAATACCCGTTAATTATGACGTATTAGATAAAACGCAATGGACTTTTCAAAGATTCTAGTGCCGGTAGCCAATACACCAGCAGATGATGAGGCAGTTAGGCTTGCCTGCAATTTGGCTAAAAAGAGTAAAGGGCAAATCTGTGCCGTTTATGTTATCATTGTTAAGCGTACCTTACCACTGGATGCAGAAATTAAGCCTGAAATTCGGCAGGCTGAAAGCATACTAGACCACGCTGAAAGTGTTGCTGAAGAGCAAGACTACGAAGTAGATACCGATGTGCTTCAGGCACGTGAAGCCGGTCCGGCTATTGTTGACGAAGCAGTGGAACGAGGGGTTGACCTCATCCTAATGGGTATTAGCTACAAGAAGCGCTTCGGACAGTTTAGCCTGGGTAACGTGGTGCCTTATGTGTTAAAAAATGCACCCTGTCGCGTTATACTATATCATCAGTACACCCCATAAGAAAAGGGTTTGCCTTATGAAAGTAGTTATCATGGGTTGCGGGCGAGTCGGGGCACAGCTAGCAATGCTACTGGATGCTGATGGGCATTCAGTTACCGTACTGGATGTTAATGCTGACAGCTTCCGCAGATTGCCCCCTGATTTTGGTGGTAGTGCCCTGCTTGGCAATGGTATTGACGAAGAGGCCTTGAGGAGGGCAGGTATCGAGGAAGCAGATGCCTTTATCGCTGTAACCCAGGGAGACAATCGCAATGTTATGGCGGCTCAAATTGCCAAGCACATCTTTAATGTACCCAAGGTGATCTGTCGTATCTATGACCCCCTGCGCCGAGACATATATGAAACCCTGGGGATTGACGCTATTAGCCCAACCACGGTATTCGCCCGGCTGTTAAAAGAAAAACTAGAAACCTAGGATGGCAAGATGTACATTATAATTGTTGGTGGTGGTAGAACCGGATACTATCTAACCAAAGCCTTACTGGATGAGGGGCATGAGGTATTAATAGTTGAAAAGAATGCTACCATTTGTAATAACATTGTTGACCAGATGGGTGGTGTTTGTATCCGCGGTGACGGCTGCGAAACAACCACTTTGGAGGAGGTCGGTACCGCCCGGGCTGATATGTTTATCGCTGTAACCGGAGACGACGAGGATAATTTAGTTGCCTGCCAAGTAGCCAAGCACCGATTCAAGGTGCCCCGTACCATTGCCCGTATCAGAAATCCTAAAAATGAGACCTTATTCAAGAAATTAGGTGTTGATGTTACCGTAAGTTCAACTAACATCATTATCGAGCATATAGAAGAAGAGGTGCCGACCCATCCCCTAATACACCTGTTGACTTATGGAGATAGGCTGGAGATTGTAGAAGTGAGAATCCCAGCTGGAGCCACCGCTGTGGGCAAGCCAATAAAAGAACTTTCACTGCCAACAGGAAGTGTCCTCTCCTTAATCATTCGTAAGGGTCAAAAACCTCAAGTTCCTACTGCCAAGACCATCCTCCAGGCTGACGACCAGGTAATAGCCGCCATCGCCCCTGAATCAGAAGAGGCGCTACGCTCGGCTTTGACTGGTGTCTAAAGCGAGGGCAAGACTTAACCCTCATCAGTTCACTTAGTCCTGCTCTATCCTCTTTTATAAATGACCTCTATTAAGATTTGACGCAACACACCCCCTCTCATAATATTAAATTCCTGATGACCAACACTTCAACAGTAGTCTATTATTTATTTAAAAGAACTGCTATGCTTAAGCTAGGATTATACTCTAATACGGGAGGCTTACCATGACGGCAAGTAAACTGGGTAAATATCGGATGCTAATTATTAGCCTTCTTCTAGTAATCATTATTATTGCTGGTGGGGTAGTAATTTTCTCGCGGTATAAGGTAAGCCAAGCGATAGAGATTTCTATATTACCATCTCCGGAGTTACAGGGTGAGATTTATGTAAGTGGTGCCGTTAAAACCCCTGGCTCCTATCCGCTGAAATCTGGAGATAGTCTAGGGGACATTATTGCTAGAGCTGGTGGAACCACTAATAGTGCTGACCTTACCAGGCTTAAAATCTACGTGCCATCGACTGGTGAGGAACCCAAACCGCAAAAAATAGACATTAACCGTGCTGAAGTCTGGCTGCTTGAGGCACTACCGGGAATAGGTGAAACCAGAGCTAAAGCCATTATAGACTACTGCCGCCAAAATGGATCCTTCCGCAATACTAGGGAGCTAATTAAGGTAGAAGGCATTGGAATTACCACCTACGAGAGAATTAAACACCTGATTACCATAGATTAATATAATACTCAGGATGGGGACTGGTGGCACTTGTATATCTAAGCTCTAGCTGGGTTTTGGGTATTTTCCTGGGGGCAAAATTTAGTCTGCCTTTGGGTCTTATCTTTATCGGGCTTATTCTCCTCGTCTTGCTTTTCTTCTTTCGTCAACACCGCAAATTAATTATTCTAACCAGCCTATGTCTTATTACTCTCTTCTGTGGCATCTTCTATTTTGGGCAAAGCCAACCAGCTTTAGATGAGCATCATCTCCAGTTCTATAACGACCAAGAGACCGTCAAAATTAAAGGGATAATAAATAAAGACCCTGAAGTTAGGGATAAGACTACCCGTCTTTACCTTAAAGCTGCTGAAATACAAATTAACCAGGAGTGGCAGGAGACATCCGGAACTGCCCTAGTATTTGTGTCCAGATATGCAGCTTATAGCTATGGTGATAAGATTCTGGTAACCGGTAAACTCGAGACACCTCCCCAGATTGGTGACTTTGATTATAAGGATTACCTAGCCCACCAGGAAATTTACTCCATCATGTTCTACCCAGAGATAGAAGTTCTGGAGGTAGGAAAGGGTCTAAAGCCGCTGGAGTGGATTTATTCGTTAAGAAGCCATCTGGCTCAAAGCCTGACCAAGGTATTATCGGAACCACAGGCATCATTGGCTCAGGGCGTTATCCTGGGTATTAGGGGCACCATCCCTTCAGAAGTTAGAGATAATTTCACTCGCAGTGGTACCGCTCATATACTAGCTATCTCCGGTCTTCACCTTGCTGTTGTAGCTGGCATCTTGCTCAGCGCTGGTCTATGGTTTTTCGGTAGAAGGCGCTACCTCTACATCTGGCTGGCACTGGGCGGGGTCTGGTTTTATGCCTTGATTACTGGCATGAACCCACCAGTTGTCCGGGGGGCGATTATGGCCAGCCTCTTCCTTACCGCCGAACTTTTAGGTAGACAGCGCAGTGCCATCACCCCACTTGCCTTAGCGGCGGCAGTAATGGTCGGCTTAAGTCCACAAATCCTGTGGCAGGCCTCATTCCAGCTCAGCTTTCTGGCTATGACCGGCTTAATCTTTATCTCTCCCCGCTTACAAGCTGTAGGTAGAAGGGGGGTCAAAGCTACATTCGGTGAAGATGGGGCGCTGGTTCACGTAGCCAATATTATTGCTGATAGCTTCAGCGTAACCCTGGGAGCAATAATCGCCGTCTGGCCAGTTATTGCCTATTACTTTGGTATTGTTTCCTTCGTTTCACCCCTGGCCACACTTCTGGTTTTACCGGCATTGCCAGGTATCATTATCACTGGGGCTCTAGCTGCTATGGTTGGACTGGTCATCCTGCCGGTGGCTCAGGTTATTGGTTGGCTTGCTTGGCTTCTCTTGTCTTATATGTTGCTGGTAGCCAATGGTTTTGCTGCCATTCCTCTATCCTTTGTTGAGGTGGGTACTTTAAGTACCCATTTAATCTGGGCTTATTACCTGGGATTTACCTTAACCTTATGGAGTTTGGGTCACCGCCAGCAAACCAGCGCCTTTAGTACTAGAATTTTAGACTCAATAAAATCCGTGGCAGGTAAAATCACCCTTTCTAAACCTGCCAAATGGGTCATCCCGCCACTAATAGTGGTTGCTGGCTTGGTCTCGGTAGCCGCTTTAACCATGCCCGACGAGAAACTCCATGTAAGCTTCCTTGACGTCGGTGAAGGTGATGCCATATTAATTCAGACCCCAGCTCACCAGGACATTCTGATTGATGGCGGTCCCAGTCCGGAGAAGGTAACCCTGGCACTGGGAAGCAAAATGCCTTTCTGGGACAGGAGCCTTGATTTGGTGGTGCTGACCCACCCCCACTCTGACCACCTCGCCGGTCTGGTAGAGGTGCTAAAGCGTTATCAGGTAAAAGAGGTGCTCTATCCAGATTTTGGGTACCACTCTCCTACCTATGAGGAGTGGCTGAGGGTAATTAAGGAAAATGATATTAAATACACCCTAGCCCAAGCCGGACAAGAGATTGATTTGGGTGAGGGAGTTAAAGTGAGGGTACTCAACCCTCGGGTGCCCCTCTTAACTGGCACCGAGTCTGATATAGATAATAACGGTGTAGTCCTGCATCTTGCTATGGACAAGATAAACTTTCTATTTACTGCTGATATACAGTGGGAGACAGAATTTGAACTTATCAGCCAGGGAGTTAGCTTATCTAGTACTATTCTCAAGGTAGCTCACCACGGCGCAGATACTTCCACCACTGATGAATTTCTGGCGGTGGTTAACCCTCAGCTAGTCGTAATCCAAACCGGCGCCGATAATAAATTTGGTCATCCCTGCCCCGAAATTATGGAGAGGCTTGAAGTAAAAATAAGCCCGGAGTATATCTTTCGCACCGATAAGCAGGGGACGATAGAATTTATCACTGACGGAGAGAGGCTATGGGTGAAGGTGGAGAAAAATCCCTACACATATCTTGACAGCAGCCGTACTGCGGAGTAACCTTGTGACACTTAGATAATGCGACTGCAGGGCCTACTGGCAACAGTAGAGTTAATACGTAAGCTAATCTATTAAAAAGGAGGTGCTTGAATGGTCAAGTATAGAAATCTGGTTCTTGTTATCGTTTTTAGCATCATCACCCTCGGCATCTACGCCATCTACTGGCTGGTGTCAACGACCAACGAACTCAGAAGGATAGCAAGTTCGGCTCCGAACCCGTGGCTCTTGCTGCTGCTCTTGGTGCCAGTAGTAAACATCTTTGTGGGTGTCTGGTATTACTGGAAGTACAGTAAGGCAATCGGGGAGATTTCGGATTTTGAACCTGTGCTGCTCTTTGTCCTTTGGATCATAATCTCTCCGGTAGCGATGATAATTGCACAAATACAGTTAAACAAAAAGGCTCGGGCCTCTGCTTAGGTAGGCGCGCTTTACTGGCATAAGTACCAACATTTTAGCAAGCTAAGCTTAGGGTGTAGCTAGAATGCCAAGATAGGGTGCGCTAGCGGGGTTATCATTTTAGTAATGCCGGCAGGTGTAGTTTGACTTCAGCGGAAACGAAACCAAGAGACCTCAGTAACATTGTAAATGAGACGTTTAGGGTCTACAAAGCAAATTTTATCCGACTGATTGCCATCGTGGCTATTGTAGAGGTTATCCAGTTTGCTATCGGTACTATCGTATTTACTATTATGGGTGTGGGGCTGGTGGTACCTTTCAGGGACTGGGAGGAATGGGTAGATGGGGATGTAGGTCTGCTTATCGTATCGATGGTAATCATTCTGCTCTTTTCTTTTGTCCTATATTCCTTGATGGAGGGGGCATTAATTCACGCAATAACGGGGCAATACACTAAACGACCTATAGAGATAGCCAGGGCATATATCTTTGTCTGGCGTAGAATAGGTGCTCTCCTTGGAGCCGTGCTTCTAGCTGGCATTGCCGTTGGCGCTATGGCGATTACTATTATCGGGATTCCTTTCGCCGTGTATTTTGGCGTACGCTGGTTTGGTGTCCCCCAGGCAGTAATTTTGGAAGCCAAAAGCCCCAGAGAGGCGCTTTCACGTAGCTCCGACCTAGTTAAGAATACCTGGTGGAGAGTGGCTGGGATCCTTGTCGTATTAGTCCTCATAGTCGGGGCAATGGGTGGCATACTAGGAATAACTTTAGGTCTCATCCCCTGGATTGGAGAATCTCTGGTAATGATGTTAGTTACGCCTATCGGTGTAATTGGCGCTACCTTACTCTATTACGACCTTGTTTTCAGAAAAGAAGGCTATAGTCTGGAGCTAATGACAAGGTAGCCAGTTAAAGTTATTCCTCTCTGATTATATGTCTTAAATATAATGCCTTTATAGCAGTTGATTTCATAACCTTTTTACTTTTTCTTCGTTATACTATATTGAAGCAAGGACACCGTAAGGAGGTTTGCTGATGAAAAGGTTACTCTTAATCGCAATGGCACTACTTTTGGTAGCGTTAGTGCTGGTTCCTGCCGCCTGTGCCCGCAAAGAAGCCGAAGTATCTCCACCAATGCCAGCCCCGGCGCCGATGCCAGCACCAGTGCCGCAGGAAGAATTTTATCCTGGTGAAGCTGGAGGAATACCATCAACACAAGAGCGGATGATGATTCGCACCGGGGATATATCACTGGTAGTGGATGATGTACTCAGCGCTAGGGATAGAATTGCCCAGCTTGCCATAAGTCTTGATGGCTATGTAGTATCAGCCCATATTTCTGGTGAAGAGGATAAAAGAGGGAGTATTTCTAGTCGGGTGCCAGATGAGAAGTTTGAAGAAG
>JAUVZV010000009.1 GCA_030602375.1 Chloroflexota bacterium
ATTGCCTTTAATGGCAAGTATATAACCGATGTTCTGGAGAGGGTTCGCGAGTCAGAGGTGGCTCTGGAGACTACCAATCCATCAAGCCCAGGTGTTATCCGCCCGGTCGGGGTGGATAATTATCTCTATGTCGTCATGCCAATGTTTGTGCAGTGGGACTGAATTCTGTCGGGACTGTGGCTATCCCGGCATAACTTTGCTCTTTAGTGGAGAGACCTGCACTAGGAAGGGAGGAAAAGGGCCACTCACTGTCCTGCCTTCTTAAATCTCTTTGCCAAAACTATTTTTCGGTAGTCCTTTTCAGCAGTTCCGGAAGGGTGATGTCTTTATTGCCCAGTAATTGCTTAATTGCATCGGCGGTGGGGGGTATCCCTGGGTTACCTTTCATCAGGCGATAGACAATTAAGGCTAACAGTGCCGCCTCTGCTTCCGATTTGACTTCTAATTTACTCATCACCCGCCTCCCAGCCTTACTTTACTACTCTATATTATACAACAATTATTGTATTGACCCAAAAAGTCTGTTGCGTCTTTATGCCTAATATTCAGGGGGGGAGAGGGAATGCTTCTCCTAGCCGAATAATAGGGCTAAAAATCGATTCTGTGCGCTCTCAGCGTTGCTCAAGCCTAGGGCTGGGGTTTCTCGTTGACTTGTTCTAGCAAACTGATTAATATGGGCTGGGAGATTAACTGGTGCATGCCATGCTAGCCTATATCGTGGCCATGGGAGTAGTCCTACTTGCTTTGACCACGACGCTACTATGCCAAGGTATGATAATTAGTGTACCCCAGAAAGGCACGCCGTATTTGGCGATATGGGTTTTCAATTTGTAAAAAAGAGGGACCAAGCCACTTAGACTGAAGTTAAAACACCAAGGGAAACGGGTAGTTTAATATTGAACAAGCGGCGAATTGATAGCTTATTGGTTGAAAGGGGACTAGCGGAAAGCTGGGCCAAGGCTCAGGCTTTAATTATGGCTGGGGAGGTGGAGGTAGGGGGTAAAACCAATATCAAGCCGGGGACACTGGTGGCTGAGGGGGTGGAGATTAGCATAAAGAAACCGTCTCCCTTTGTTGGGCGCGGTGGGATTAAGCTAGACTTTGCCCTTAATGAGTTTAAACTAGATGTCTCCTCCAAAGTAGCAGCTGATATCGGGGCCTCAACCGGTGGCTTTACTGATTGTCTCCTGAAGCGTGGGGCAGCCCGGGTTTACGCGGTGGATGTTGGCTATGGTCAGCTTGATTGGAGCTTAAGACAGGACCCACAGGTGGTGGTTTTAGAGAGGGTAAATGCCCGTTACCCTATCCCGATTACGGAAAAGGTTGATTTGGCTACCCTAGATTTATCTTTTATCTCAGTAGAGAAGGTGTTGCCCACGGTGGCTAAGATTGTTAAAGAAGATGGTTATATTATCCTTCTTTTAAAACCACAGTTTGAGGCAAAGAGGGGGGAGGTGGATAAGGGGGGAGTGATTCGCAGTCCATTCCTTCATGCCAGGGTTCTGGGGAGGTTTATTAATTGGATTATAAGGCATGGCTTCAGGCTTATGGGACTGGTTTCCTCACCTATCCTTGGTGCCTCAGGAAACAGGGAATTTTTTGTGCTACTGAAAAATAGTATGCGCTATGCAGCATAAAACTGTTGCTCTTAATATAGATGGCTTAAACATCACTGGTCAGCTTTACCTTCCAGCTGTTAAGTCTTCTTACCCGGCGGTCTGTATTTGTCATGGTATCCCGGCTGGTATCCCTGACCCCAATGATGAGGGTTATGCCCCTCTAGTAAAGAGACTTTGTAGCCACAGCCTACCGGTATTTACTTTTAACTTCAGGGGGGCCGGCTCAAGCGGCGGCAATCTCGATATCCTGGGTTGGACTAGGGACCTTAAGGCCGTTATCGAATATTTGTCTGCTTTGCCTGAGGTGGCTCATTTTAGTCTCTCATTGCTTGGCTTCAGTGCCGGGGCGGCGGTCTCTATTTATGTGGCAGCTAGAGACAGCCGGGTATCGTCTGTTGCTGCCTGCGCCTGCCCGGCAGAGTTTACCTCCCTGGCTCAGATTCAAGACACGGAGTCGCTCCTTGACCACTTTCGCCGTATAGGTGTCATTAGGGATAAGGGGTTTCCCTATTCTATTGAGGAATGGTCTAATGGCTTTAAAGAACTTAGCCCTATTAAGTATGTGGCTCAAATTAGCCCTAGACCTTTGCTACTAGTTCACGGCTCAAATGACGAAATGGTGAGCGTATCTCACGCCCGCCGGCTATATGCTAAGGCTGGTAAGCCCAAGGAGCTAGTCGTAATTGGTGACGCCGGGCACAGGTTAAGGGATGATGATAGGGTAGTTGATACTGTTTTAGAGTGGCTTTTATCTCATGCCTAAATTAGCTTTACTGGCGGTTGTTTCACTTTGACCTGTGGCTTAAAGATAGGATATAATTTAGTCGGGAAGGGTTAGTTGCCTGATCTGGGAGGCAGATTTGCACGAAAGCTGCGGTGTTTTTGGCGTTTATGCCCCTAAGGAGGATGTAGCTCGACTTACCTACTTTGCTCTATTTGCCCTTCAGCATCGCGGTCAAGAGAGTGCTGGCATTGCCACCACTAATGGCAAGAAGCTTCATGTTTATGCCAGAATGGGACTGGTATCCCATGTTTTTAATGAGGACACCTTAAGTCACCTCGGTGGGCATATTGCTATCGGGCATAACCGTTATTCCACTCGAGGCTCCAGTCGCCTTGACAACGCTCAACCAATGGTACTGGGTGATGGTTCAAATACCGTTGCTATTGCTCACAATGGCAATATTGTTAACGCTGAGCCCCTGCATCAGGAACTTGCTGACCAGGGCTACAGCTTCCGCACCTCTACCGATACTGAGGTTATTGCCAATCTTATCCTCTCCTCTCCCGAAAAAAGCTGGGTGGACAAGATAAAGTATGCCATGCACCGCCTTCAGGGTGCTTATTCTATAGCACTCATCGCCAATCACCAATTATTTGCCGTTCGCGACCCGTTTGGGGTACGTCCCCTGTGTCTGGGGACAATCAATGGTGGCTGGGTTATAGCCTCGGAAAGTTGTGCCCTTGACCATATTGGTGCCGATTTTGTCCGGGAGGTTGAACCTGGAGAAATAGTCTCTATTACTGGTAACGGTGTTGAGAGCTTTCAGGTTGAGTCGACAAGAAGGGCACTCTGCATCTTTGAGTATATCTACTTTGCCCGCCCGGACAGTTTAATTAACGGGCGGCTACTTTATCCGGCTCGACTGGATATGGGAGCTGGCCTGGCGCAGGAGCATCCGGTCGGGGCTGATATGGTTATGGGCGTGCCCGATTCAGCCACTGCCGCCGGTGTTGGCTATTCTCAGAAGTCAAATATACCCCTTGGTGAGGGGCTACTTAAGAATCGCTATATGGGGCGTACCTTTATTGAGCCTGACCAGCGAATCAGGGACCTTGGCGTTAAGCTAAAGTTTAATCCCCTGCCTCAACTACTTGATGGCAAGCGGTTGGTGGTGGTTGATGACAGCATCGTGCGTGGTACTACTACCCCTCAGGTAGTGAGGTTGCTCAAGAAGGCGGGGGTTAAAGAGATACATATGCGAATTTGTGCCCCACCTATCCGTTATCCCTGTTTCTTTGGTGTGGACATGGCGACACGGTGGGAATTAATCGCTGCCCAGAAAAGTATACCCCAAATTAGGGACTTTATCGGTGCCGATTCACTGGGATACCTGAGTATTGATGGTCTATTAAAAGCGGTAGCTCTGCCTAGGGACATTTTCTGTCTGGCTTGTTTTACCGGGGACTATCCGATACCGGTTCAGCTTGAGATGGATAAACTGGCGCTGGAGACTATGGCTACTGACCAGAAATCCTCCTGAAATAAAACCCCTCTTGGCTTTAACTTATCTTCACTTATAGATGGGAAAGTAGCCAAAGTATAATTTATTGGTGGTCATAGGGGTTGTCAAATTAAAGACAACGGTCTAGTGTTGAAATTAGGTCTCAAGTAGCTTAGAAAGAAGGTTATTTTGCCAACAGAAAAAGAGCCGACTAGGGAAACCTACGCTGCCGCCGGTGTTGATCTTGCTATTTCAGCCAGAGCCAAAGAGCTGATTTCAAAACACGCCCGCTTAACCCTCCGCCCTGAGGTCTTAACTGGTTTGGGGTTCTTCAGCGGACTTTTTGAATTTAAGGGTTTTAAGCAGCCGGTTTTAGTCTCCAGTGTTGACGGTGTAGGCACCAAACTCAAAATTGCCTCTGCCCTGGGAAGGTATAATACCGTCGGCATTGACCTGGTAAACCACTGCGTTAATGACATCTTTACCTGCGGCGCTGAGCCCCTCTTCTTTTTAGATTATGTTGCCATGAGTAAGCTTGAGCCAGAAAGGGTGGAGGCTATCGTTAAAGGTTTGGCTTCAGCCTGCCGTGAGGTTGGTATGGCTCTTATTGGTGGTGAGACAGCCGAAATGCCCGGCTTATATACTGGGGACGATTATGAGCTGGTGGGTTTTATCATTGGGGCGGTGGAGAAAGAAAAGATTATCCTGGGGAGGCAAATTAAGGCGGGTGATGTCATTTTGGGCTTACCCTCTGGCGGTCTTCATACCAATGGCTATTCCCTGGTGCGCAAGATTTTTGGTGAGACAACGCAGATACTAAACACCCATTATCCGGAGTTAGGGAAAACCCTTGGTGAAGAGTTACTTGTGCCCCATCGCTGCTACTATCAGCAGCTTAAGCCGCTTTTGCCCTATATTAAGGGCATGGCGCATATAACCGGGGGAGGTCTTGAGGGCAATGTGCCAAGGGTGCTGCCACCAGGACTCAAAGCAAGATTTAATACTAAGGCGTGGACAATACCCCCTATTTTCAAGCTAATTCAAAGGCAAGGTAATGTTGACCGAGATGAGATGTATCGTGTGTTTAATATGGGTATCGGCATGGTGGTTATCTGTTCACCGGATAATAGTGATAAGCTAACTAAAGCATTGCCTGAGGCAAAGGTTATTGGTGAAGTGATAAGGCAGGCGGGGAAGGCGAGGGTAGTTATCGAGTAAAGATAGTTGCGAAAGCTAGACAAACCGAAGGGAATTGAATAGGTAGGAGGTTTTTATGCGAGCTATCATTAGTGTTTCTGACAAAGCGGGGGTAACTGATTTTGCCCAAGGTTTAAGCGAACTTGGATTTGAAATATTCAGCACCGGGGGTACTAAAAAGGCTCTAGAGGCTAAGGTACCGGTTAGAAGTGTCTCTGAAATTACCAACTTTCCTGAAATCCTCGATGGCCGGGTAAAGACCCTGCACCCGGCAGTTCACGGTGGCATCCTAGCTAGGCGTGACCTTCCTTCTCATTTGGAGGAACTTGCTAAAAATAACATCCAGCCTATTGACTTGGTGGCAATTAATCTCTACCCCTTTTTAGAGACTGTCTCAAAGGAAGACGTTAGTTTGGATGAAGCTCTGGAGAACATTGATATTGGCGGACCAACCATGATCCGGGCTGCGGCCAAGAATTTTCCCTCCGTTATCGTTGTGGTAGACCCTGCCGATTATAGACTTATTTTGGAAAAACTAAGGGCCGGGGGTCTTGAATTTGAGGCGCGCAAGAAACTGGCGCAGAAGGCGTTTCAGCATGTGGCTATTTATGACACCGCCATTTCACAGTATTTAAGGCAAGGGGTGGAGGATTTCCCTGAGGAGATGACCATCGCTCTTAAGAGGCGTTTTGGGCTTCGTTATGGTGAGAACCCTCATCAACGGGCGGCATTTTATGCAGAACTTGCGGTTGATGAGAAGAAGCCTTCCGGTATCACCTGGGCTGAGCAGCTAGGGGGCAAAGAGCTTTCATTTAACAATATTCTAGATGCTGATGCTGCCTGGGGAGCGGTGACTGATTTTGCTGCCCCCACTGTTGCCATCATCAAGCACACTAATCCCTGCGGTCTGGCAAGTTATGATGATATTGCTGAAGCCTACCGGCGGGCTTTTAGTGGCGACCCGGTGGCTGCCTTTGGTGGCATCGTCGCCTCCAACAGGACGGTTACCCTGGCTATGGCTGAGGCAATGAAGCCTGTCTTCTATGAGACAGTTATCGCCCCGCAGTATGAAGAAGAGGCACTAAAGCTGCTTAAGGGTAAGAAGGGCTTGCGTATTCTTGTTGCTGACTTGCCACCAGGCTACGGAGAGGCGGAGCCAGCTTACCTTGATTTGCGCCGCGTCAAAGGTGGCTTTCTGGTTCAGAGTTCTGATTCTGTTCCTGAAAAAAGCATCAATTTGAAAAAGGTAACCAAGCGCAGTCCAACTGAAGCCGAGTTAAAAGACCTGCTCTTTGCATGGCGAGCGGTAAAACACATAAAGTCAAACGCCATCGTGCTGGCTCGGGATAAGACACTTTTGGGAATGGGAGCCGGGCAGCCCAGTCGCATCGTCAGTGCCGAGATAGCTAAGCAGAAGGCTGGGGATAAGACCAAAGGCAGTGTCCTGGCTTCCGATGCCATGTTCCCCTTCCCTGATGTGGTTGAGGCGGCAGCCTCTGGCGGGGTAACCGCCATTATCCAGCCCGGCGGCTCAATTCGGGATGAGGATTCAATTAAGGCGGCGGATAAGCATAATATCGCTATGGTCTTTACCGGCGAAAGACACTTCAGACACTAGTTTGAGGCAATAATGGCAATAAACCCGGGTATTACCGATTTAGAGGAGATAGTAGATTCGCTACCAGATAAAGAAAAGGCGCTGTTCCGGCGCCTGTACGCTGTTACTACGACTATAGGCAAACTACGCCCTCCAGAGAAGTTGAAGCCGTGGGTTAAGGAGAAGTTCGGCTCACTTGAGGCGGTGACCAGGCAAAAGATTGTTAAGCTAACCAACAAGATTACTTATGAAGGGGTGCTATTTAATGAGCTTAGGGCTTCCCGACCCCATCCACCCCCAAATAAGGAGGGTATTGAAGCTCGGCTTGAGGAGGCTAGAAGAGACGATTTATTTTCTTCACCACAAGAGGGCACCCCTGAGGATATCTTTGGCCGGGTAGAGGGTAAGTATTGTGTTACCGCCAGCAATATCGCCAAGAATGATGGGCTGCACGGGGTAATAATCTTTAATGATTTTGATCCCCTCATTTTTTCTAAAGAGCAGGTTATTGACTATATTGATACCGGCTGGGAGTGGGCAAAGCGGGCACAAACTAAAAACCCCGAGGCTAAATATTTTCTCTTCTTCTGGAATTGCCTTTGGCGGGCTGGTGCCTCTATTGTTCACGGGCATGCTCAGGTAATGCTGACCGCTGATATGCACTATGCCAAGGTTGAGGGGTTACGCTGTGCTGCTCTGGGTTACAAAGAGGCTTATGGCTCAAACTATTTTGAAGACCTTTTTAAAGTGCACCACTCGCTGGGATGTGCTGTGGAAAAGGGGGGCGTCAGAATTCTTACCTACCTCACTCCATTCAAGTATAACGAGGTTATACTGATGGCAAAGGAGCTAAATCTAGCCCTCAAGAAGGGGATATACGAAGTTCTTGCCTGTTTTAAAGATAGGTTGGGTGTAACCTCTTTCAACGTTGGCTTGGTAACACCGCCGCTAGCCCCAACACAGGAGAGCTGGGAAGGCTTTCCGGTAATGGCTAGGATAGTAGACCGTGGTGACCCGGAGAGCTCATTTTCTGAGGTAGGTGGTGCCGAGATTTTTGCCGCCAGTATTGTTCCCAATGACCCCTTCAAGCTTGCCCGTGAACTTTGGGAACATTTAGGCTAAGAGGATAAGCTTCTTGTCAAGGCTTAAAAGTTGTAATATACTTTCACCAATAACTTTTTTCCAAGGAACTAGAAAGGGGTAATGATGGCAATCAAACTGTTAGAGCCCTTTAAGTTAGGGCAGGTAGAGCTCAAAAACCGCATCGTACTGGCACCAATGGTGAGAAACTACGGCCGTGACGGCTATGTAACTGAACAGTCCAAGCTTCACTACGAGGAAATAGCCAAGGGTGGCACCGGATTACTTATCATTGAAGCTACCTCTGTAGATACTGTTACCAGTAAAGGTTGGGATGGGCAGATAGTAATTGACGATGATAAGTATATTCCCGACCTTAAAGAACTAACAGAGGTTATCCACCGCCACGACGCTAAGGTTTTCTTGCAACTTCAGCACGCCGGACTCCATACCCGGCGAGACCTTATCACGGGGCAGGCAATTAGTTCCTCACCGAATCCGGTGCCGGATGGCGTCCTGCCGGCGGTTCGTTCCAAAGAGCCGGCCAAGGAGATGACCCATGATGACATCAGGAATATAGTGGCTAAGTTTGCTCAGGCTGCTGGGAGAGCAAAGCGAGCCGGTTTTGATGGCGTGGAAATAAGCGGTGGTCATGGCTACCTGTTTGACCAGTTTATCTCACTGTTCTGGAATAAGAGGCAGGATGAATATAGTGGTGAGCTAAAGAACAGAGCTAGGTTCCTTCTGGAAACCGTGGCTGCAATAAGAGATGAAGTAGGCGATTCCTATCCGATAGTTGCCCGCATTAATAGTGAGGAAACGGGTATCCCTGAAGGTATTACCTTAGATGATGTTAAAGCACTTGCCCTGATGCTTGAAGATAGCGGCGTTGATGCCATTAATGTCTCGGGGGCACCGGCAAGCAGAAGTTATTACGCTCCACCCGGATATTTTATAAACGCTGCCGCCGAGATAAAGAAAATAGTCAAAGTTACAGTGATGACCGCCGGGGGTATTGACCCTGAACTCGGGGAGCGGATACTCAAGGAAGGCAAAGTCGACCTGGTGGCAATGGCTAGGCCGTTATTTGCTGACCCGGAGTTACCCACCAAGCTGGCTGCGGGCAGAGCCGATGAGATTAGACCCTGCATTATGTGCCTTTACTGTCAGGATTGTAACTTCTATAAGGGTGAACCGATAGGCTGTGCGGTGAATGCCGCTGCCGGCAAAGAAAAAGAATATGCTATTACCCCAGCTAAGAAAACCAAAAGGGTGGTGGTAGTCGGCGGTGGACCGGCCGGGATGGAGGCAGCTAGGATTACTGCTTTAAGGGGGCACCAGGTGAGGCTATATGAGAAAAAGCCAATACTGGGTGGGCTCTTAAATCTGGCTGCCCTGCCTCCAAGTAAGGAAAGAATGACAAAATTTAAAAACTGCCTGATAAAACAGATAGAGAAGGCAGGGGTTAAGGTAGAAACCGGCAAGGAGGTCAACACCTCCCTGCTTCAGGAATTAAATCCAGATGCGGTCATCGTGGCTACTGGCGGTGTGTCAATATTTCCCAAAATCTCGGGCCTTGACCGGGATATCGTACTTCACTTTGAGGACGTCTTAACCGGTAAGGCTAAGATAAGAGGGGATAAAATCGTCATCATTGGTGGTAGCGGCAGTGGCTGTGAAACGGCGGATTTCCTGGCCAAGAAGGGTAGGAAAGTAACCATTGTTGAGATGCTGGATACTGTCTTGAAGGAGATAATGCCATCCAAGAGCAGGGATTTTCTACTGGCCGAGCTAGCCAAGGACAAAGTGGGAATCCTAACCAGTACCAGGGCCGAGGAGGTTACCGACCAGGGCTTGGTAGTTACCAGCAAAGATGGGACAAGGCAATTGATTGGCGCCGATAGTATAGTGCTTGCTGCCGGCTCCAAGCCAAATAATGAACTTTATGAAGCCTTAAAAGGTAAAATCCCTGAGGTCTATAGTGTCGGTGACTGCGTCAAGTGTGGGCTGGTACTGGATGCCATATCCCAAGCTTACGAGACTGCCCTGTCCATTTAGAGTGGATATTTATTAGCTTCGGTTAAATCTTAGGCGTAAAATCTTAGTGGTATCTTTCAAGACCTTTACCCTATCATCTATGCGCCAGCCAACAACCCAGATGATATGATTTAGTGAGCAAACCAGTGGGATTTGCCCCCGCCAGAGTTGTGGGATTTTCTCGTCAACCATAAACTTGGCGAGCTTTTTGGGCTCTCTTAAGCCCAGCGGCTGGAATCTGTCACCAACCTTGCGGTTTCTAACACTGAGCCTGTCGCCAGTTTTGCCCAGGTCAAAGTAGGCAGTAAACTCGTCCTCTTTTTTTGCTTCTTGCTGACTTATGACAGTTGCCTCAACCTGCCATCCCTCTAGCTTTGTCTTGCCGGGTATTTTTAGTCTGAACTCGCTTGAGAGGGGAGGGAAGGGGGATAGTGCCTTCGGGTCTTGAGCCAGTAGGTATCGGTTGTATTCAACGACAAAAATTAACCCCCCGGGCAGGCTAATTTTCCTTCCCGCCGCTTTGCGGAGGGTATTGATTATTTCTTCAATGTGGCGCGCTTCAATATCCTTGAGATTTCCCAGTAGCCTTTCAATAGATGTTCGGAGCAGGTGTCTTTGTAGTGCCACCGGCAAGTTACAAAACCGCTCCTTATCCAGGCTAATTACTTTTTCTTGGCTCTGGGTAATTTCACCCCACATTCGAGTAACTTCTTCATCAAGAAAGGCGAGGTCATCGCAGGCTATGCTGGCGGTTCTAAGCAGTGCTTGGGATATTTGGGGGTTGTAGCCCTCAAGTAGCGGCAGGAGCTGTTGGCGGATTCTATTTCTTAGTGGTGATAGCGACAGGTTGGAGCTGTCAAGGCGTGGCTTAAGTTGGTGGTGCTGGCAATAGGCGGCTGTCTCCTGGCGTCTTACCTCGAGTAGCGGTCTGATGATGGTGATGCTTATGCCTTGTGACTTAAGCTGGCTTGAGGGCATTAACCCACGAAGCCCCCTGGTGCCCGTACCACGCACTAAGTGCATCAAGATGGTCTCAATGTGGTCGTCAAAGGTATGCCCCACTGCCACCCGTTCAGTCCCGATAGATTTGGCTGTTCTAGCCAAAAAGTCATATCGCACCTCACGTGCTGCCTCTTCCAGTGAGATGTGCTTTTGGGCTTGGTAGGCTTTAACATCACGCTCTTCTACAGTAGCCGGGACATTAAGGCTTCTGGCTAGGTCTGAAACATAACGAGCATCCTCATCAGACTCCGCCCCACGCAGCATATGGTTGAGGTGAGCTAGATGTAATCTTATGTCCAGTTTCTCTTTTAGCTTGACCATGAGGTGCAGGAGGCAAACTGAATCCGGTCCACCCGATACCGCCACCACGCAGGGCTCGTTTGATGCTAGATGATGCTTACTTAAGAAGCGGAGCACCTTCTGTTCTAGCATTGGCTCTTTTTCACTACTTAATGGCTTGAACACTTTAAATTAGATATGATTAAGGGCTTTTTAAGTGGGAGATATCGTTAAACAGTACCAGACGTGGTGCTTTGCCATCGAGTACAATAATACTGATACTACCTTCTCTTAACCTGAACCGTATGATGCGGGATAGGGGTATATCCAGCACGGCGCACAAAATGGTCAGCATAACGAAGTAGTGGCTAACTACTACAATTGTTTCCTCAGGGTGCTTGGTGATAAGGCGCTTAATTACACCCCAGGCTCTCTCCTGCACTTCATCCAGAGACTCCCCGCCATAGTCTTTAAAGAGTGTCTCCGCCTCCCTTTGCCCGGTTAAGACCTGCTCTAGGCGGATACCAATATCACTGACTGGTACCCCCTCAAGTTCTGCGGCGTAAATTTCCTTAAGCGCCGGTTCAATCTGTACTTCAAGCTGGTGGTGGCAAGCTATAGGCTGGGCTGTCCCCAGGGCTCGCTTGAGTGGACTGGAATAGATGGCGTCAATCTTTTCCTGCTTCAGCCTCATGCCCAGGCTTTCTGCCTGCATCCTGCCTCTCTCATTAAGCTCAGTGTCGCTGCCGCCACCCTGTATCAGCAGTATCTTATTCCAATCAGTCTGGCCGTGTCTTACCAAGATAACTTTTGCCAATTAGACTCCCTTCTAGGAAGTTAACTCGTCTTGAGGATAAGTTTGGTGCGGTGGATTAAGTGCGGGTATTGGCTAAAATCTAAGGCCTGGGTAACCTGCTCTGGTCTTCCCGAGCCACTACTATCACAACGAAGCCTCATGCCTATGGTGCAGCCGGAAGGGTTTATTCGGGCAAGCCATAGGTCATCAATTAAAGCCCTTAAGTCATAATTTCGCGGCCCGGTATCTCTCATATGTTGCCAGGGCAAGTGCTCTTTGGAGAGCAGACATCTTAGGCTTGATTCTACTTCTGGTTGCCCCTTTTCGGTTTCTACGCTAACTTCGTATTCAACCTGGCGGACCAGTGACTGTAAGGATGGCTCACTTAAAGTTACCATTTGCACTTTTATTATTTTAATACCCGCTGGCAATTGCTGACTTACCGCATCAGTGAAGAAGAGTGGTGAAAGCCACCTATCTAGGAAGACATCCATTAGTTCAGCCTCACTGGTTACCCCGATGGCAAGAGGTACTGCCAGTGATATTCGGGGGTGGGGGCTAAATCCCTCAGAATAAGCCACTGGTATCAGGGAGCGGTGAAACGCTCTTTGCCACAGGCGCATCACATCTAAATGGGAAATGAACTTTATTTCACTACCTCGGCAGAACTTAACTCGCAGTCGTGGCATGTCTTTCCTTGGTCAGCAGAATCTTTTCGATTTTCACCCCTTGCATTTCGGTTATCACCAGCTTCAAGTCCTTATACCTTAGCTGTTCGCCGGTTTTGGGTATATGCCCGAGGAGGCTCAAGACAAAGCCAGCCACGGTTTCATAATCACCCTCCGGCAGTTCAAGTTCCATCTCTTCATTGGCTTCCTCAATGCGCATGCTGCCGTCAATCTGAAAAGTGTAAGCGTTAATTATTTCATACTCCTTTTCAATGGCGGCTAGCTCATCACCTACCGGTCCCACAATTTCCTCGACCAGGCGGCTCAAGCTGACGATGCCGGCAGTGCCCCCGTATTCATCGACAACTACTGTCATGCGGTAGTTCTTATCCCGCATCTCGGCGAAGAGTTCATTAATGCGCTTGCTCTCAGGGGCAAAATAAGCCGGACGCACCAAGTCGTCAATAGTGCTCTCATTGGTGATGGTACCTTTAGCCAGGGCCATAAGCACATCCTTTATCGAAAGGATACCGACTACATTATCCATATTTTCCTGGTATACCGGAAAACGCGATCGGGGTGATTCAGCATAGAGGCTTAAAAAATCGTCTATTTTAGAGCCCTGCTCAATGCATACCACCTCCGGGCGTGGTACCATTACCTCCCGGACTGGTCGGTCGCCAAATTCAAAAACCTTGTGCAGCATCTCCGCTTCAGATTCCTCTACCGTCCCTTCTTTGTGTCCCACTGATATCATCGTCCTGATTTCTTCATCAGTGACCAGAGACCGGGGTACCGGTGTCCCCCCTACCATTTTGGTAAACCCTGAAGCTATCCAGCTTAAGGTAACCACAAAAGGGGTAAGTATCCAGGATAAAACCTCTATTGGCCGGGCAAAAAGAAGCGACAGCCTCTCCGCATGGTGGGTGGCTATGGTTTTAGGGGTAGTTTCGCCAAATATGAGAAGCAGGATGGTTATGCCGATAGCGGCAGCGATTACCCCTCGTTCCTGCCCCAAGACGCGGGTGGCAAGGACTGTGCCCAGGGCAGCCGCGGCAACGTTAACAAAGTTATTGCCCAAGAGGATGGTAGAAAGAAGCCTCTCCGGTCGCTTAAGCATTCTGGCTACACGGCTGGCTCCGGTTACCTTGGTGGTAACCATGTGTTCCATCCTGACCCTCTGCAGGGCAATAAAGGCTGTCTCCGAGCTGGAAAAGAAAGCCGAAAGCAAAATGCAAATAAGAAGAAGTGCCAGGTAAAGTGGCTCAAGGCCAGACATATAACATCACCCCACTCTTTTGCTTTAAAATAAGCCCTTTTAGTTAATCATAACATTGTTCTTTAGTTTGATAAAGAAAGCTCCAACGTCTTGATTTAGGGCATTAATTTGATGCGGGATTAAAAAGGCTTTTCATCTTAAGTAGCAGTTTGGGAAGATTAAAAACCCCTGGAATATGCTGATTTGAACTTTAAAATCTACCCTAAGCTATATTATATCACAAACACAGGAAGCTTAATTACCGTGGACTTTTGCCAATATGTGAGTCTCTGGATTAGAAGTCGGCTTGAGTCAGAGGGTGTCACAACGTATGAATCCTGCAAGGTCGAGTTTAAAAGTGTATGGTGAGTAACCCCAGCCATTGCCAGGATAGCGGTTGCTTGAAGCGGTCAGTTTAATCTTGAGAGGGCTATAATTCTAGCTCGTCTTATGCTCAGCTCTTTATTTAGATTATTGCGGCGCAGGAGAGCATCTATTCTAGCTACTAACTCTGATGAATCTAAAGGCTTGGTTAAGAAGTAATCAGCACCGGCATTAAGTGTCCTGACTAAAGTCTGCTGGCTTAAATCACTGCTTATCACTATGCTGGGGATATCGGTTAACTCACGAATTTGATAGCAGGCAAACCAGCCTATTCCAATCGGTCCATCATTTATAATCACTACTTGGTAATCGTTACAGCTCAAGGTATATAACCCCTGTAGGAAATCCCTGACAACATCGAGCTCATAGCCGACATTGCTCAGAGCTGAAAGGATTGTCTGGTCCAAAGTGTTACCAAAATTAAGAATTAAAACCTTATCTTTATCCATGGTTGTCTTTCCTTCTTAGTTCTCCGAGCACCCGGGCAGTGCTACCTTCCACAACGGGATAGGGGCTGAATCATTAGTGCCGATGGTACCTCTTGACCCTCCTGTTTCCCTGATAATGAAAGTAACAGGCAAGGTGCGGAGGCTCTCAAAGAACATAGGCTGGTTATGCCCTGCGGTTTTGACCTCAAGGCAGGGGTGAGATTTACGGAACATCTTCATGCGTTTGGCGTGCTCCTTAAAAGAGCGGCCATCCTTCCTGCTTTTGGGGTTAAGTCGGTTGTTTCTGTTATTCCAGGCTACTCTCATTTTCTGCATCTCCTCTTGCCATTACTGCTTGATGAGCTTTATGCCTGCTCCGCCGTCAGGTGGAACTGGGGCGAGATACTGCCTCCATCAGCACTGACGGTGATGCAGTAGAAACTGCCTCCGTCAATGGTGACTTTGTAATTTGCGTTGTTCGCCAGGGCGAAGCCTACCTGACTGTTGTGTAGCGTAATGAAGGCATCGGGAATCAACTCGCCTTGCCAAGATGCCTTTTCCCACTCACCAGCATTGCCCTCAACATAAACTCTGACCTTAAGGATGAGGTAGCTGTAGCAGTGGCGGAGTTCCTGTGTATTGGTGAGGTATAAGGTGAGGCGAATTGGAGTCGGGTTTTGGGTAGCATCGATATAGAACAGGTCACCAGGCCTATCAACCCCTCCGATTGCTCGACCAAAGGCGTGCCAGCGTGGTGCTGCTGAAGGGCTGGCGGCCTCTATTTGAACTGTCTTCGGCACCAGAGTAATATTATTGGCACCAAAGGCAAACGCCATTTGCCAAGGGGTAAGTAAGAGTGCCACTATAAGGGCAAAGATTAGCTTCTTTTTCATTCTGCTCCCTTAAGTTAAGCCTATCATAGAATGAGAAAAAAAGCATAAAATTTAGGGGGAGACTATAAAAATTTGATAAAAATTGTGGGATAGTAAGGGGTACCCATTTTGGATACCCCCTTAATTTAGCTTACCTTAGACTTTGGCGTTATGCCATATCTTTAAATTGATAGCCCACACCGGGCACAGTGATAATGTACTTTGGATGTGATGGGTCAGGCTCAAGTTTAGAGCGCAGACGCTGGACAAAAACCCGCAGGTACTCTCTTTCTTCCCCATATTCGTTCCCCCAGACCCTGTTTAGGATATGGGCATGGGTAAGGACCTTGCCCGCACTAAGCACCAGTTCTTGCAGGAGACTGTATTCTATTGGTGTCAATTTGACCTCATTGCCAGAAACGATGATGCGTCTTTCAACAAAGTTAAAATTTAGGTCACCAGTGGTAAACGAAGCCCGGCTGGGTATGGTGCTAACTGCCTGGGTGCGCCGAAGCACTGCCCTGACCCGGGCTATCAGTTCGCTGACTCCAAATGGCTTGGTAATATAGTCATCGGCACCAAGGTTAAAGCATTTCACCTTGTCGCTTAAATCACTCCGGGCACTGAGCACAATAATCGGGACCTGTGACCACTCGCGCAGCAGCCGGCAGACCTCAAAACCGTCTATCTCAGGCATCATAATATCCAGAATTACAAGGTCAAGTGGCTCCCTTTCCGCAATATTAAGGACTTCAGCACCGTCAACTGCGGTGAGCGTTTCATAGCCCCTGACTTCTAGGTTGGTTTTAAGAAATCTTAGTATTGTCGGGTCATCATCAGCGATGAGAATGCGAGGGCGGCGCATTTTAACCCCTCTTTCCTAAGACTTGCTCCACCAGATGCAGTAGTTTTTCAATGCCAAAAGGCTTAACTAGGTAGCCGGAAGCCCTCATGCTGCGTATCTTATCCTCCTCACGCTCCTGCTCAAGAGCGGTCAAGATAATCACCGGGATTTTCTTCAACTTTCGGTCAGCTTTGAGCGCCATGAGGACATCCCAGCCTGATATACCCGGCAGCATCAGGTCAAGGAGGATTAAATCAGGGTGTTCAAGCTGTGCCAGTTTTAGACCCCTCTCACCGGTAGGGGCAGTAAGCACTTGGTGTCCCCTGGCAGTTAAGTTAACCCCAGCCATCTTGCGCAGGTTTTGTTCGTCATCAATGATTAGAATTTTGGGCAACCTCTTTCTCCTTTTTACTTACCGGGAGTTTGAAACTAAACTTAGAGCCTTCCCCTGCCGTGCTCTCCATCCAGATTTTACCGCCGTGGGCTTCGACAATACCCCGGCAGATGGACAACCCCAAGCCAGTGCCGGTTTTGCGACCAGTAGCAATACTCTCTGTCTGGTAAAAGCGGTCAAACACCCTGTCCAAAAGCTCGGGGGGGATACCCTCACCCATGTCAGTAACACTTAAAATAACCCATTCATCACTAGGCTCAGCCTCAATGATGATTGGGCTACCGGTTAGGGAAAACTTGGTGGCGTTTTCCACCAGATTGGTCAAAACCTGCCCGATGCGCATCGCATCAACAAAGACCGAAGGCAAGTCTTCGGGGACTATTACCTGTAGTTGGTGCTGCTCGGTGAGGCTTAAAAGGCTATCGTTAACTAGCTCCAGTATCTCAGCAATCTGGTAATTATCCTTATCTAACTTGAGGGCACCACCCTCAAGGCGTGACATATCCAGCAGGTCGCTGATTAGGCGGGTGAGCCGGTCAGTCTCTTGGTCAATGGCCGTAAGGAACTCACTCTGTTCTTGTTCACTCCACTTGACATCAGTCTGAAGTAGCGTCGTGGCAAAGCCTTTGATGGAGGCTAAAGGGGTGCGTATTTCATGGGAGATGTTAGCCACTAATTCATTCCGTAGCCGGTCAAGCTCCCTTAAGGTTTCTGCCTCCCGTACTTTCTCCTCCGCCTGCTTGCGCTCGGTGATGTCTGTGGATATAACCAAGTTGTATCTGTGTTCGCCATTAAGGATTATAGCTGTGGGAATGATCTCGACCCAAAATATTTCTCCACTTTTATTTCTGAGCTTTTCTTCAAATCTCTCACCTTTTCCATCTTTAGCTGCTCTAAAGTCCCTCCCGATTTTGTCTTTTGGTGTTTCCTCTGTCCACCAGGGATACGGTGCCTTTAGTCCAGTAAGTTCTGAGGCGGAGTAGCCGGTCAGTTGCTCTAGAGCCGGATTCACCCGAACTAAAGTGGTATCAGTTTTCATAACTAAAATAGGGTGGGGAGATTGCTCAACGAGATTGAAATTGAATTGTTCACTCTCCCGCAGCGCCTCCTCTGCCCGCTGCTTGTCTGCAATGAGCTGCTGCTTCTCCAGAGTGTCCTTGACTAGAGCCAACACCTGCTGCATGTTCAGAGGCTTGGTGACGTAGCCTGATGCCCCTAGGTTCAGTGCCTGCACTGCGGTCTCCACAGATGCGTAGCCGGTGACAATAATTACCACCATCTCAGGGTGTATTTTCTTGAGTGGCGCTACTAGTTCTATCCCGGACATGCCGGGCAACCTGATATCCAGGAGAGCAATATTGAAGAATCTCCCCTCTGCCTTCTTTAAGGCTTCTTGCCCTGTCCCGGCAGTCTCTGTCTTGTAGCCCTGCTTACTCAGTGCCATCGCCAGGCTGCTGCGGGTGCCTTCATCATCGTCAACTATCAGGATGCTCGCTTTTTTTGCCATCCGCTTACGCTCGGCTACTATCTTTTCCAGTTGAGCAATCCGTTGGTGCATTTGCAGCAACTCACTTAGGAGCTGCTCTTTGGGCTTATCAATGACTCTCATCTCCTGCCTTTTCTTTCCCGTTTCTAGCCCCAGCTAGCCGCTATGCGCCATTGGTTTAGCGGCCTAATGCTTTAGGTCGTCTACCCCTCAAAAGTTGTCTGTTGACAAATAAATATTAGCCATTTTGTGGACAATTGTCAACTTATTGTGAAGTACCGGGCGTTTTCCGTTCCTAAAAACCATTGTGTGATGATGACAGTCGTCTTTCCTTAAAATTTTATTTGACACTTGCCCAGCAAATCAGCATGGCTCAAGCCACCACATTGACACTGGGGCTTGAGCCATTTATAATTTAGTCTGCAGCCGAAGTGGCGGAATGGCAGACGCGCTACGTTCAGGGCGTAGTGTCCGTAAGGGCGTGGGAGTTCAAATCTCCCCTTCGGCAATATGCTGCCTTGGCGCTTGTAGCTCAGTTGGACAGAGCGCAGCCCTGCGGAGGCTGAGGTCGTGGGTTCAAGCCCCGCCAAGCGCGCCATTAGTGGGCGGTTAGCTCAGTTGGTTAGAGCGCCTGCTTTACACGCAGGAGGTCAGAGGTTCAAGTCCTCTACCGCCCACCATAGATGCAAATTAAGGTTATTAGACCCCCTGATTGCATAAGGGATGGGTTCGCAAATGAAAGATGGTTGTATCTTTACAAGCCTCAGGTGCCATCAGAAACATCACTGGAGTCCCTAGTCACCAATGTAGATATAGCAGTTCGTTATGAGGGTAGTTTAATCATTAATGTGGGTGCTCCTCGACAAAGATTGGACCCTCGGTCAGGTTGACTGCCAAGCTGTTTGTCCTTGTTTCCTTACCATAAATATCGGTAACTAAGACTTCTCCTGTTACCTCCTCGGGGATTTTGCCAGAGCCCCATAAGATTATAGATTGCCTTTCCTTGAATATTAATAGCAGAAGCACTAATTTCATCCTCTACCCTTGTAGTTAGACTATCAAATATGTTAAGAATAATGAGGTTGGAAGTCGAAGTTTATTATAAAAAGGAGCAAACTATGGTGAGGAAACAGGTTATCACTATGCCCAATGCACCTAACTTACCCTTTTCACCAGCCATAAAAGCCGGACAGTACTTATTTGTCTCGGGTCAGGTAGGATTTAAGGACCCTAATACCGGGGAAGAAATTAAAGGTATAAAAGCTCAGGCTAAGCAGTGCCTGGAGAAATTTAAGCAGATTTTGGAAATCGCCGGTTCGTCTTTGGCGGATGTGGTAAAAGTAACCGTAATTTTAAAAGATGATGCTGCTTTTGCCGAGATGAATGAAGTATTCCGTGGTTATTTCCCCGAAGACCCACCGGCTCGGACAACAATAGTGGCTAGTTTGGTGCAGCCCAGCATCTTGGTTGAAATGGATTGCATTGCCTATTGCTCATAAGCTTATTCGGAGGCAGCCATTTAACTAGCTTCCATTCACTTTTTGCTTTAAATACATTTCAAAGTGGAATTGTGGTAGAAAACCAAGGAAGGAGCAAGCTATGTTTTATCAAAGTAGTCTCCCGGATAGTAAAAGAGGTAACTTGGTATCAGCCTTGGTTAGCCTTACCCCTTCAGAATCAAAGCGCCTTATCGCTAAAGGCGTGGCGGCATTACCTGAAATTAAGAGGGCTAAAGAGAAGGGACTTATTATTATCGCCCGAGGCACTACCAATACCTTTGTTGCTGAAGAGATTATGGGGATCAAAATAGAGCCCAAGTCTGGTTATTGCCGTGGCTGTGTGGTCGATGGTGAACTGCGGGCTAATATGAAACGCGGTGGCGGTAATGATTTTGTCCTGCGACAGGGTAAGGTGGTTGATATCCGACCCCAGGAAGCGTTAAAGGAGTTTACTGCTGGTGACGTCTTTATCAAAGGGGCCAGCGCCGTTGACAGCTCGGGTCAGGCTGGAGTCCTGGCAGCAAACCTGCAAGCCGGCACCGTGGGGTATTCCATGGTGACGGTCATCGCTAGAGGGGCTCATCTTATTGTCCCCGTCGGGCTGGAAAAAGTAGTTCCTTCGGTAAATCAAGCCGCCGAGAAATGTGGCATTTTTCGCTATAAGTACACTACTGGCCTCCCTTGTGCCCTCATCCCTCTGGTGAATGGTAAAGTGGTAACTGAAATCCAGGCTTTAGCGGTCCTTTGCAGCATAAGTGCTACCCATGTTGCCTCGGGTGGCATCGGGGGGTCTGAGGGGACGGTGGTACTGGCTCTGGAGGGTAATGAGGATAACCTTGAAAAAGCCTTTGAGCTGGTAAAATTAATCAAAGGCGAACCACCTGTGCCCAGTCCGGAGGAGACTACCCCTCAAGCTTCAAGCCTGAACTACGACCCACTGGCCCTGCTTAAAACCCTTGGATAGTAGCTCAATACCCCCGCACTAGTCGTTCTTAAGCAGGCTTATTTCTGTGTTATAATAAACCACGCCGATGAGAATACTGGGTATTGAGAGCTCTTGCGATGAAACCGCGGCCGCAGTGGTGGAGGACGGGGTCAAAATCCTCTCCAGTCAAGTTGCTTCCCAGGTGGAAATCCATGCCCGCTATGGTGGGGTGGTGCCTGAAGTAGCCTCAAGGCAACACATCTTGGCTATTCTCCCGGTTATTGACCAGGCATTAGCCTCAGCTGGGGCTGGCTTTAGCGATTTGGATGCAATTGCGGTTACTATTGGGCCAGGTCTTTCCGGCTCACTCTTGGTCGGGTTAAATGTGGCTAAGGCGGTAGCCTTTGCTCAAGGATTGCCGGTTACCGGGGTTAATCACCTTGAGGGTCATATTTACGCTAACTGGCTTCCTTACTCTAGCCCTGATGCTGAAGGGGAAAAGGCTCATCACCCGGCACCACAATTCCCTCTGGTGTGCCTTATTGTTTCCGGGGGGCATAGTAATTTAGTCTTAATGAAAGGGCATGGACAATATGTGCTGTTAGGGCGGACGCGGGACGACGCTGCTGGTGAAGCCTTTGATAAAGCTGCCAGAATACTAGGCTTGGGTTACCCTGGCGGTCCAGCCATTGAGCAGGCAGCCAGAAAAGGGATTGCCTCAATTAAACTACCTCGGGCTACTATGAAAGGGACTTATGACTTTAGCTTCAGTGGTGTTAAGACGGCGCTACTGCGTCTGGCGGAGGGGGGTAAACTATCCTCTGTCGCTGATGCTGCAGCTAGCTTTCAGGAAGCGGTGATTGATGTCTTGGTAAATAAAACGGTGGCGGTGGCTCGGGAGCAGCGGGTAAAGCAGATTTTACTGGCGGGTGGGGTGGCATCAAACGGTTTGCTGCGCCGCGGGCTGGTTGAGAGTTCACCTATCCCGGTCCTAATTCCAGACCCTGTTTGGTGCACTGATAATGCAGCGATGATTGCTGCCTGCGGCTACTTCCGCCTTAAAAGCGGTAAGATAGATGGCTTAGACCTGGATGTAATTCCAAGCCTGAAGCTGGCTTAAGCGGGCAGGTGTTTTAATAAAGATAACTGGTCTCAAAATAGGCTATATCTGTTAGAAAGAGTGTTCTTTGGGGAATAATAACTTGTTTTAGCTATCAAAATGCCTATCAGTGCTTGCCAATAACTGTAGATAGTCGTTCATTGAGTTGCGGGATAGAATAGCTTGAGGTATTATATAGGGGTTAGCAGTCTCAAGCGGAGAGTGCTAAAATTTTGTCCCACAGGGTTTAATCTTATTTAAGCAAGGAAGGAGGAGATAAAAGTGGCTAAACTTCAACCGCTAGGTGACCGTTTGGTGGTTGAGCCCATTGAAAGGGAAGAGGTGACTAAGGGAGGCATTGTGCTGCCTGATACGGCTAAGGAAAAGCCTCAGGAGGGGAAGGTAATTGCTGTTGGCCCCGGTAGGTTATCTGATGATGGCAAGCAGCGGATACCGATGGAGGTCAAGGTAGGTGATGTAGTAGTTTATACCAAGTATGGGGGCACTGAAATTAAGGTTGATGATGAGGAATTGATTATTTTGCGGGAAAGCGATATTCTGGCGAAGAAAGGTTAACTAACCAGTCTAGTTACTATATAAGGAGGGAGAAATGGCAAAACAAGTTGTATTTGATGAAGAGGCAAGGCACTTTTTAAAGAAGGGAATAGATACCCTGGCTGATGCGGTCAAGGTTACCCTGGGGCCCAAGGGACGTTGCGTGGTGCTGGACAGGAAATTTGGTCCGCCAAGTGTAATTGATGACGGGGTTAGCATTGCCAAGGAGATTGAGCTACCCGACCCATTTGAAAATATTGGGGCGCAACTAGTTAAGGAAGCAGCAACCAAGACCAATGATGCTTGTGGTGATGGTACCACTACTTCTACTGTTTTGGCACACGCCATCATCACCGAGGGCTTTAAGAATGTTGCCGCTGGAGCCGATGCCATGGCGCTCAAACGAGGGATTGAGAAGGCAACCGATGCCATTGTGGGGGAGCTAAAGAAGGCATCAACACCGGTTAAAGGCAAGGAGCAGATTGCGCAGGTAGCTACCATATCAGCTAAAGACACTGAGATTGGTGATTTAATTGCCTCGGTGATGGAAAAGGTAGGCAAGGACGGGGTTATCACCGTAGAGGAGTCGAAGGGGATAAAATATGAGACCGAGTATGTTGAGGGGATGCAATTTGACCGAGGGTATATCAGCCCTTATTTCATCACCAATGCCGAGCGGATGGAAGCGGTGATTGAAGACCCCTATATCCTGATCACGGACAAGAAAATCTCGGCGGTAGCCGATATTCTGCCAGCACTGGAGAAGATATTGCAGGTAACCAAGAGCCTGCTTATTGTTGCCGAGGATGTAGATGGTGAAGCCCTAGCTACCCTGGTAGTCAATAAACTACGCGGCACGATCAATGTTTTAGCGGTTAAAGCCCCTGGTTTTGGTGACCGACGTAAGGCGATGCTGGAGGACATGGCAATTCTTACCAGTGGTAAGGTGATTTCGGAGGAGGTAGGACGCAAACTAGAATCGGTTGTGGTGGAAGACCTGGGTAGGGCACGCAAGGTTACGTCTGACAAGGACGATACCACTATCGTTGAGGGCAAAGGCTCAGAGGAGGCGATTAAAGCCAGGATAAAGCAGATTAAGGCTCAGATAGAGGAGACCACCTCTGATTTTGACCGTGAGAAACTGCAGGAGAGGCAAGCCAAGCTGGCGGGTGGTGTTGCCGTAATCAAGGTAGGTGCGGCTACTGAGGTTGAGCTTAAGGAGAAAAAGCATCGTGTTGAGGATGCCCTATCTGCCACCAGGGCGGCTGTTGAGGAAGGCATCCTGCCTGGTGGTGGTGTTGCCTTGGTCAATGCGGTTCATGTACTGGATAATATTAAGGCCGAGGGCGATGAGGCAACCGGTGTTGCCATTATGAGAAAGGTTGTTGACGAGCCGATTCGCTGGATTGTCATCAACGCTGGTGCTGATGGTGCTGTTGTCGCCGACAGGGTTAAAAAGAGTGAACCTGGCATTGGTTATGACGCCTTAACCGGCGAATTCGGTAATATGGTTGATAAAGGTATTGTTGACCCAACCAAGGTGGTGAGGTCAAGTCTGGAGAATGCGGCTAGTGTTGCCAATATGATTCTGATTAGCGAGTCGCTGGTGACTGATATCCCAGAGAAGGAAAAGATGCCAGGCATGCCTGGAGGATACCCACCGGAGTATTAGTAAAAAGACGGGGCTTAAATAGCCGCAGCCAGAAGGCTGCGGCTATTTTGTTTTACGCTTACAGCTTCAGCAGTTTTTCCAGGGGCTCCTCTTTTGAGACAGGACCAACCACTGCCAAGCGCAGTTTCTGACCAACAAATAGTTCTTGAGCTAACTTTGAAATCTCATCAGCCCTAATAGCATCAATAATGGATATTACTTGCTCAAGGCTGAGGATTTTTCCGGTGAGAATCTCCTGTCCTCCCACCCAGCTAGAAACACTGCGACTATCCTCCATGCGCAGCAGGAGCCGCCCTTTGGCAAACTCCTTGGCCTTAGAGAGTTCATTTTCAGGGACTTCTTCCTTTAGTTTGGAGAGCTCTTGAAGAATAGCTTTGATGGTCAGCTTGAGGTTTCTGGGTTCAACCCCGGCACAGATGGCAACCGAGCCTGAATCAAGAAAGTAGTCGATATAGCTACCGATATTATAGGCAAGTCCGAGCTTGTCGCGAATTTCGATAAAGAGGCGGCTACTCATCCCCTCTCCAAGGATGACATTTAAGAGGCTAAGGGGGAAACGCTTAGGGTGAGTTAGTGGCAAGCCGGGTAGCGCCAGACAGAGGTGAGCCTGTTCGGTGTCCTTTTGCTCAATGCAAAGCCGCTGGACTTTCTGCTCCTGATATGGTAGGTATCCGGGATGATGCCGTTTCTTGGTCCAATTGCCTTGGGCTTGGCTTAAGGCGACTACCACCTCTTGATGCTTTATCTCACCGGCAACAGCAACTACGGTGTTACTGGGTTGATACTGAGTTTCAAGATAGTCAAGTATCATCTGCCGGGTAATAGAACTTACCGACTGCTCGCTACCAGCCACGTCACGCCCCAGCGGGTGATTAGGCCAAAGGAGCTGGTCAATAAGCATATTGACCCGTTGTGATGGGGAGTCTTTTGAGAGGTTAATCTCATCAATAATAACCTGGCGCTCCTTTTCAATCTCTTTGGGCTCAAACTTGGAATTTAAGAGCATATCTACCAGTACATCCAGAGCGAGTAGGAAATGTGATTTTGCTACCTTGCACCAGTAGACGGTTAATTCTTTGTCAGTACCGCCATTAAGGATTCCACCCACCCCTTCGATGGCTGTCGAGATTTCTCTTGAGCTTGCCCGCATCTTGGTGCCCTTAAAACATAGGTGCTCGATAAAATGTGAAATACCGGCCATATTTTCAGCTTCATAACGGGAGCCAGTGCCGACAAAGATACCAAGGCTTACCGAAGGGGTATGCGGCATCCTGGAAGTTAGAATACGCAGCCCATTATCAAGTGTAGTCTTCTGATACATGCTAAACCCTAAAGATGATTTTATTCTAATGGTATGGCTTAGTAGGTGTCAATTTACCAGATAGTTTGGTAAGGGTTGAATTATATGCCTGCTGGGTCTAAGTATTGCATTGTAAACCTAATTTATGGTATACTTTTTATTAAGCTAGATGGTTACTTGGTAAAGTGGGTTTTTTCCCCACTTTTTTGATTATTTGGTAGATAAAGGGAACGGGGGCTTAATCTGGGATGAAGAGTGACTTTCTGCTTGCCATAACTCAACTTGCGGCGGAGAAGAACCTACCGCGGGAGGTGGTTCTTTCTGCGGTGGAGGCGGCGCTGGTATCAGCTTACCGAAAAGAGCATTTCGCCACCAATCAGAATATTTCGGTTAAGATAAATCCGGGTACGGGAAAGGTTGAAGTGTGGGCGGAGAAGGTGGTGGTTGAGAAGCCGTCAGATAGCCGCACTGAGATATCACTAGCTGAGGCGCAACAAGTCAAGCCAGATATAGAGCTTGGTGAGGGTATCAAGGTGGAGGCTACCCCGCATGATGCCGGGCGCATTGCGGCTCAAACGGCGAAGCAGGTTATTCTGCAACGCCTGCATGAGGCAGAGCATAGCGCCATATTTGAGGAATATACTGACAAAGAAGGCGATATTATCACCGGGGTGGTGCAGCGCCTTGAACCGAGACAGGTATTTATTGATTTGGGTAAGACCGAGGCAATATTGCCTCAAGCTGA
>JAUVZV010000005.1 GCA_030602375.1 Chloroflexota bacterium
TATAACCCTCCCCCAGTTGACTGATGGTGTAATTCTGGCAAAAGACACATCTCAGGTTGCAGAAGGTAAAAAAGATAGTTCCTGAGCCAGACCTGCCGACTAAAGGTGCCTCTTCTCCAAAGTGGGGCCCGAAACTTGAGATCATAACCTCGCTTGTAACATGGCATTTACCCTTCTCCCCAGCCAAGCGGTTAACACCGCAGTGACGGGGGCATAAGTGGCATTTCTCAAGTATTGCTTTGGCTTTTTCGACCCGGGCTTTTAACTCCCCGGTCTTAAAGAGCTTCTGGTAAGCAGCTATTTGGCCTATTCCTCCTTTTTGGGTTCCTTTTTACCTTTCTTAATCACCCCCACCGTCACCGGTGGTTGTAGAATATCAGCGACTGAGGTTTTCGTGGCGCCCTTTTTGGGCTTTTTAGGCTCTCTGTGTCTGTAATCTCGCCTTCCCATGGTAATACCCCGTTAATAATATATTCATTAAAAGGTATCTCAATGAAGTTTATCAGAGGCAAGTTACCCTGTAAAGTTATCTAGTAGCTGCTCTAGAGCCGAGCGGGCAGCTTCAGCTTCAGCTTTTTTCTTCCCTTTACCTGAGCCTCTACCCAGCACCCTGTCACCAACTCTTACTTCGATGGTGAAGGTCTTATCGTGTTCCAGGCCTGTTTCAGCCATCACATGATAAGTAGGTGGCTGCTCTCTCCTGGCTTGGATAAGCTCTTGAAGGCGTGATTTATAATCAAATCCCTCTCCTTCTACCCTCACTTTCTCTAGCTCTTTATCAAATAACCTTAGAATAAAATTATTGGTAACAGATAAGCCCTGGTCAAGATAAATAGCGGCTATTACTGCTTCTAGGGCTCCGGCTAAGTTAGCTGGTTTATTCCGGCCGCCGCTTGCCTCTTCCCCTTTCCCCAGATAAAGGTAATCCCCGAGTTTAATTATCCGAGCTATATTAGCCAAGCTGTCCCGACGAACCAGCACTGCACGGAGCTTGGTCATCTTGCCCTCTTGCTGCTGAGTGAAGTCTTGATATAGTTTTTGGGCAACCACCAGACCTAAAACGGCGTCACCCAAAAATTCCAGCCTTTCGCTAGAGCCTAAGGTAAATTCAGGGTTCTCGTTAATATAAGAACTGTGAACCAGGGCTTGCTTAAGTAGCGAGCGGTCATTAAAGAAGATACCCAAGGTTTGTTGTAAGACCTCTAAATCAGCCAAGGTTACGGTTTCCCTATTGAAGCAAGTTTTAGCCTGACAGTTTAGAATAGCTTGCTTAGTGGGGCTTGTCAAATATTGCTCTCTAGTTGAGCAACGTGCTATAATCCCTGACATGCTGGGGAATCGTCTAGTGGTAGGACAGCGGACTCTGGATCCGTAAGGGAAGGTTCGAATCCTTCTTCCCCAGCCATTCTTTAGGTGGCGCATTCGTCTAGCGGCTTAGGACACCTCCCTCTCAAGGAGGAGATCACCGGTTCGAATCCGGTATGCGCTACCAAGAAATTTGAAAGGCACAGATGTTGGGTCTATGTCTTTTTTGTTTGCCGTGATTTATTACTTCTCCCCTAATTTCGTTATTCCTATCCATCTCGGGGTTCTGTTCATGTATTCACGATAATCATCTCCATACTTCTCAAGAAGGAAGCGTTCTTCGGTTGGCACCACAATGCTCCACATGACCAACCACAATACACCGCAAAGTATCATAACCCAGGACGCACAGGCCAAACCCATGCCAATGTATAACATGAAACCAGTTAAGTATATGGGGTGTCTTGAAATTCTGTAGATACCTGTAGTAACTGGCTTATTAATCGGGGTATTAGCATAGTTGATACTAGTTATGATGGTCATAACTAGAGCTAGGGTAAAGATAGGAAGACCTGTGTATAACCATACGGTGCCTATCTTCAGCGGTAGGAAAATAGAATAGATTACTGTTAAGGGATAGATGACAGCATGAGTAGAAAGGGCTGCCATCTTCTCAGTTCTGCTTAACGGCATGGATTCGGTCGCTCTATCAGTGCTCCTTTTTGCTTCTTTGCTCATTAAAAAACTTGGGGCACTCAGCACTATAAAGAACATAACTTGAAGTATCCAGGCGTTCCATAAACCTATTTCAAAAACCGGTATAAGTGACATGGTTTTCCTCCTTTAGGTTACCTCCTCACCTTAACTTTTAGGGCTATGTTAAATACCTAGCTGCTGGCTGTCAATACTTATAATAAGTCAGTCCCCACTGAGGGGAATTGAACTGTTATTGGTCAGATGGGGATACCAAAAGCCAACCTGAAAGTTCTATGTATTGAAAAACTTGCGCTACCATTAAGGAAATCCCAGTTACTGAATCTCAGGATTAAGAAAGGCACTGTCGTTTTTACACAGTGAGGGTGGACAGGTGCTTTATCCTTTTGAGCATATTGGGGTGAGTGGTAAAAAGCTCCATCCATTTGTCAGCGGTTCTCAAGCGTATCTCTTTTTGGCGCAGCTCCATGAGCTCATCATAATCAATAGTGCCGCTCATATCCAGGTCAACCTGAGATAACTCATTGATTTCTCTCCAGGCTCGAGATGGGTCATTGAGGAAGAAAGCCTTGACCCCCTCAACTCGCTTCAGTTCCTCTTTACCCCTAAAGCGGGCATTTCCATAGACCAATTTATACAGTGCCGTCGCCAGGTGATGTGGCATATTTCCCAGCCGAACACTCCCCAGGTCAGCGTAGTACTCCCGTATCCTTGAGCCGTAAAGCACCAGGAGATTGGTGATAAAGTAGAGGATAAAAGCGCCAAGCCCAATCAGTGCCGCGTAGCCACCTCCCTGTCGGCGACCAAACATCCCGCCCCACATCATGCTCAGGGCAAGCCAGTACATTATCAGGGGTATAGCTGAAAGCAGGGTGATGATTATCATGTCACGGTGCTTGATATGAGAAATCTCATGCCCCAGCACCGCCTTAAGCTCATCCTGACTTAATATATTCAGGATGCCGCGGGTAACACAAACTCGCCCGTCGCGTCGGGTGCGGCCGAAAGCAAAGGCATTCGGTATCGCTAGCTCTGAGATGCCCACTTTGGGTTTAGATAGATGTGCTTCACTGGCTAGTTCAGCTACCATTCGGTGTAGCTCTGGGGCTTCTTTTTCCGAAACCCACTTTATCTTCATCCTCCAGCCAATGATAGCCGGGCTAATCAGATACTGGATACCGATAAAGACGAAGGCCAGAATGACATAAGTCAGGGCACTCCCTTCCCCCGTCCAGGTACCGATGCCGGTAATCACCCCGTAGAGAATGCCAAATAGAACCGCCACTAACAAGAACATCCTAGTTTGGAGCCACATCTATTTCTCCTCCCAAGATATTGCTTTCATAATTATAATACAATAGAGCCTAAGGTTGGGCAAATATTAACTGTTTCAAAGCTAAGCTCCAGTCTTGAGTGGTTGCGAGTATAAGTAAGATGGTGTTACAATCGCTTGAAATTGCTTTTACTAACCCATATCTATCTTTAAAGTTTTCGCTCTTGAGTAGGGGTTACGATGACGCAGGGTTCTAAGAAAAGACGCGACTGGGGCTTACCGATGGCTGAAGGTGAAGAAGAATGCACTCCAGACATAATCAATGTTGGCGGGTTCGGTAATAGTGGTGTGGTGATTACTGAGGAGGGGGTGGTGGTGGTAGATGCCGGGATAGGAAGTGGAACGGGGCGAAGGATAATCAGGGCGATACGAGAGAGAACTAAGGCACCGGTACACACCATTATCTATACCCACGGTCACTTTGACCATGCTTACAATGTAGGCCCCCTCTTTGAAGATGCCAAGGTGAAGGGACATCCAAGGCCCCGGGTTATAGCTCATCAGGCGGTGCTGAAGCGGTTTGAACGCTACAAAAAGCTTTTCGGACACCACGAGCACATCAACCGAATTGAATATGATATAGCAAAAGAAGTTGAAGTATTGCCCCCGGAATTTTACTATCCTGACCTAACTTATGCCGATGCCATGATGTTTAAACTTGGGGGTCTTACCTTTGAGCTTTATCACGCCATGGGAGAGACCGATGATGCTACCTGGGTCTGGATTCCCGAACGCAAGGCTGCCATTGTTGGCGACTTAATAGTCTGGTCCTGTCCCAATATAGGTAATCCACTTAAAGTGCAGCGCTACGAACTTGAATGGGCTGAGGCTTTGGAGAGAATAGCTGGCAAAGCCCCTGAAATTCTCCTCCCAGGTCATGGCCCTGTTGTCCGGGGAAAGCTTGTTCAGGAGATATGTCTTAATACAGCTAAGTTCCTCCGCTATATGCATGATGAAGTTATCAGGCTTCTAAATGAAGGCTGCTGGATTGAAGAAATCTTAGACCGGGTAAGTTTACCCCAAGACCTGGCAAATAAGCCTTATCTAGCTCCAATTTATGGTTGCCCGACTTTCATCATCCACGGCATCCAGCGCCGGTATGCCGGGTGGTTCAGCGGTAATCCAACCAATCTGTTTCCTTCAAAGAGCGCTGAGATAGCCACAGAAGTGGTAAGGGCTGGTGGCGCTGAAAAGCTGCTTGAGCGCTCTAGAGAACTAAGAAAGCAAGGGAAAATTCAACTCGCCTTGCATCTGGTAGATTTTGTCATCGAGGGCACTCAAGACAACCAAAGTCGCAAAGAGGCTCTACTGCTAAAGGCTGAGTTACTTGAGGCTAAAGCCAGTGCTGAGAGGAGCTACATCGCCAGAAATATCCTTCGCCACGGCGCCAAAGCAGCCAGAGAAGAAAGCAGCAGGCTTTAGTTAAGTAAAGCAAAATGACCCATTTAAGATTAAATAAACGGAATCTATCTTGGAACCAATAAAACCACAAGGAAGCATTAAGAGAGCCGGTTTCAGAACGCTTTTTTCGGGGCTTTTACCGCTTTTTGTATTGGCACACTTTGGGCATCACCTGCTCACCGCATTACCGGTACCACTTTTGCCCATGATTCGTGATGCCTTCGCCCTTGATTACACCCAGTCAGGGCTGCTTGTTTCAGCCTTTACCCTCTCATATGGCATTGGTCAATTGCCGGCAGGGTGGCTTGCTGACCGTATCGGGCGCCGTATACTGGTTACTATTGGCATCATTGGTGTAGCCCTAGCCGGATTTCTAGTTGGGCTTTCACCAAGTTATCTTATGCTGGTTGGCTTCTTGGTCCTGATGGGGTTATTGGGCGGTGGTTACCATCCGGCATCAACACCGCTAATCTCGGCATTGGTTGAGCCGGAAAGACGGGGCAGTGCACTGGGCTTGCATGCGATAGGTGGCAGCGCCAGCTATTTCCTGGTGCCGCTTATTGCTGCTGGCTTTGCCGCTACCTGGGGCTGGCGTAGTCCATTCCTCGCGCTGGCGGTGCCGACACTCTTATTTGGAATTTTCTTTTACATAATTTTGGGACGTCGGGTAAAACCGGAAAGACCTGAACCAAAGGCAGTAACTAGTCAGGGTAAGAAGCCAGACGTCTTAATTAATTGGCGCCGACTAATACCCTTCCTCACTTTGAGTACATTCTCTGCAGCGATAACTTTCTCCGTAATATCTTTTGTCCCGCTTTTTGTGGTTGACCACTTCGGTGTGGCTAAGGAGCAAGCCGCAGTTTTTATTGCCATTTTTTATTCCGCCGGGCTTTGGGCAAGTCTTGCCGGTGGATACCTTTCTGACCGTCTGGGGAGGTTGCCGGTGTTTATCACAACGAGTTTTATCACCGGTCTGGTCATCTACCTCTTAAATCTAGCCCCCTCCGTTCTGGGGATTGGCATTGTACTACTTGTCTTCGGTGCCCTTCTGTATATTCGCATGCCGGTAGCAGAATCGTATCTCGTCGGGCAGACCCCAGAATGCAATCGCTCCACCATACTTGGTTTCTATTACTTCGGTAACCTGGGGGGCACTGGTATTATAACGCCAATAATGGGCTATCTTATCGACCAGTTTGGTTTCTACACCACCTTTACCACGGCTGGGGTGGCTCTAGTTATCATAACCCTTGTCTGCACCATGTTTTTATGGCGTAGTCGAGACTGACTCCAGTTCCACAGAAATATCTAGAAAAGAAACATCCCCTCTGGTCATCCTTTGGCCCGGAATAATTTTAAGCGACCTTTTGAAAATTGGACCAGTAGTGACAAAGGTGTGATACTCTCCGTTTTCCCCTAACAGGTCACAACCGAGCCTTTTTAATTCAGCCATAAGAGCCTTATCTAGACCCCTCCCCAGCAGACTAGCCCCCAGCTTGGTGGCTACTACTACGGCTTGGAATTTGAGTTTGAGAAACTCATCAAGCAGTCTCTTTGGTTCTATTTGCCAGAGTGGCAGAAGGGGTTTTATTCCAAGCTCACCACATACCCTTTCCACCCAGGCTCGGTGTTCCTCCAGGTCTACATCTCCAAATACCCCTCCTTCTACCCCTTGTTGCTTGAGTTCTCTACAGGTCTCTTTGAAATTCTTTTCATATTCTTCCCAGGAGGTTTTAGCCTGAATTAAAGAAATGCCAATTGCCTTTGCCTGCAGGGCTAATGCCTCCCGCCGTATACCGTGTGACCTTGACCTTTTACCGTCTTCGGAGACAAAGTTAACCAGATACGCAACCTGGTGGCCTTGAGACATTGCCTTGTAAACTGCCAGGGCACAGTCCTTGCCACCGCTCCAAGAGGCAAAGACCTTCATCTTTTTTCCTCCTCTAGTTTTGAGAGCCTATAGCCTTCGGCTCCAGCCACAAATCCGGCAATGAAAAGCAGTGGCTTTTATCCCTGTCCCGCAACCAGGACACTTTACTTCGCCAGGTTTGGGCGGGGGTATTTTGCCTACCACCTTTGAGTAGATCTGGTAGTAAAAAAGATGGTCTCTACTCAAGAACTTAACCGGGTAATTGGACTTCGCTTGGCGAAACTCCTCATCTGATATTTTGGAGGTAATTACTTCATGCAGTTTACTAAAGCCAGAGCCTGTCTCTATAGGCCTTTTCTCCTGCCAGGCAACTTCTTGAGGCAGTAAAGCCTCGAAGGCTTTTCTGAGGATCCACTTGCCATATCTTTTTCCATCCTGCTGCCTGACCTTGAGACTTGGTTTAATAGAAAGGGCAAATTTGATAAATTCATTATCTAAAAAGGGTTGTTTTACCTTAATTCCCAAATGGGAGCCGATTTCGCTGGATGAGAACCGCATCCTTTGGGCAAGCTTGGGCAGATAATCTTCTAGGTCTAAATCGAACATATAGCTATAGCCGGCAAAGAGTTCATCCGAACCGTCCCCGGTCATTACGCTCTTAAACCCATTTTCCTTGGCTAGTTTCAGGGCGAAGTACAAAGCCAGGTCATTGGGCAAGGCAGGGTCGAAACTGCACCGAATTTTTATTACTATTGACACTGCTTCCAGGGCTTCTTCTATACTCACCTGCTTTAGGTGAAGCTTAAAATTCAGCTCCTGTGATAACATTCGGGCGTATTTAAAATCGTCTCCGTAGTCTTCCAGCCTGACACTTAAGGCAGGGACTGAGGGTAAAAGGAAGGCCAAGATGCTTGTATCCAGACCCCCGGAGAAAAGAATCCCTTCGGCTTTATTTCTTTCTGCTGCCTCTCTTAGCCTTGACCTCAGCTCCTCACCGATTTCTTCTATTAAGGAGAGTTTTAAAATCTTTATCCTCCTTCTCCTCCTCCCTCTCCCTCCTCTGGTATTGGTATGTTAAAGCATCCGCATTCGCAAGCACCGCCAGTGGCGCAAGGTTCACAGCAGTACACTATTCCGTCTCTCTGGTACCTATTTTCACCGATATCACAGCCACAGACTGGACAAATCTCCTCGGGCATTTCTAGTGCTTCCTTTTGACCAAATTCAGGATTTCTCCCGATAATATAGAGATTCACTCCCCCTGTCAAGTATAGCGACGCTCTTATGGATTGCCCTGTTTTGACTTGAAACCAGGTTTCAAAGAAATGGCTCTGGTTGGGCATTGCATAATGCAAGCCTCACAGACCTCACAAAGTTCCGGGTATTTAATCACCACCTTAACCTGCTTATCTTTACCCATCTCATATACCCCTCTGGGGCAGACATCATAGCATATCCCACAGCTGGTGCACTGGTTTTGGTTAATGGTTATCTTGCTACTTGCTATTTTGGCCCGTTCGTGAAAATCAACCGGCCCCAGCCGCTTAATGCCGATTTTATCCAGTAGAGGGTCAAAGGCACTCTTATAAAGGGGGGTTACCCCATCGAAATCAATACCAATTAATATAACGAGCCCCATAGCCATGAAGAAGAGGTTACGGATATAATTTAATTGGTTGCCGTCAAGGAGAATGTAACCAAGTAGACTTACCACCATTAATGCTTCCAAGAAAAGTATTTTATGCCATCCTGCCTTACCCGGAATCAGGGGATAGAAGCCATACATAAGGAAGAGGAGCCCCCAGCTCAAAATCACAATCTCACTCATCCAAGCCCTTGAAAATATAGCCAAGATGGCTAGGATAGCCAGGAATATAGGAAAGAAAATCCCAATGCCAACATCCAGTCGGTCGGTAAGGGGCCACCTCACCCGTCGCATGGAGTCGGTCTTCTTGAAACCATTAGCTGCATATTCAGGTATATCTTTGGCATAGACGGGACCGAATTTGCAGTCCCAGCCAGTTTTCTTCTTAACCAGTTCAGTGTCAACACCCGGGGCAGCAAGCTGGGGTAATATCAGTGTTCGATTAACAAGCTTACTGCTAAGCCCTGAAGTCTTGACCACTGAAATTAAAGAATGGGCAGTAAAGTTGCCGCCCTTAGCGGCACACCAGACATTTACACCCCTGGTGGGTGCCACCAGTAGATAGCAGTCTAAATCCTTTAGGTACTTGGTTACCCTTTTTACAGTGAGGTCAAAATTGGCGGTAACAAAGACCGGGCTTTTATCATCGGGGTGCCCAAAAAACCTGAGTCCAGGCTCTACAGAAAGCGGCAGTAACCGGAATAGGGTACCGAAGACCGTTCTTAGAGTTTCTTTAATTTCCATTTTGACTGGGTTTTTGGGCAACATAGAGTCCAAAGGAATCAAGGAGGCTTCTCTTTTGGTCAATAAGTTCAAATCCAGCCTCAACTAGAAGGCGGCTAAAGCCTTTTAGTGCTCTGGTTGATTTCTGTGTCAGGATATAGGTTATTACCACTAGGGGGATGCGGATTAGCAGGTGCAAAAGGCGCTTCCACAGTATATTTGGTCTTACCTCATCAGCGATAATAATTAGCCCGCCAGGCTTTAAGATTCTGTAGGCTTCTCTCAATACATACTTCTGTTCATCAGCATAGAACTCGCTAAATACCAAGGTGCTCACCACTTTATCAAACCCTTTGTCACTAAAAGCGTTATCCATTTCAATGGCACTCATCTGGCGAAGCCGAATTTTACCGCTCAAATCCCGCTCCCTGATTTTTCTTCTGGCTTGAGCCAGCATCTCGGGGGATACATCAAAGCCAACTACCGTGGCTCCTTTTTCAGCGCAGGATATAGCTAGTGTCCCGCTGCCGCACCCAATCTCGAGGATTTTATCACCAGCAGTGATATAGCTTTTCACAATTTCCCGTTGAATCTTGCTGCTCTGTCCTAAGGAAAGGATATTAATACCTCTCTCGTAGCGCTGGGGTGCCGATTCAAGGATTTTCATCAAAACGTAGCTTGCCATTTCTGCCCCTGGGTACATTGTAGTGACTCAGTTCTCACCAAGCAAGCACCGGGTTACTAAACTCGGGCATTTTAATTTCCCCGAGGTCTTTTTAAACTTGTCAGTTTTTGCTCAATTAAAGCATTAATCGGTTAAAGGTATTGACAAAGAAGGTTTTAATAACTATACTAACGAAGATAAGCTAGGGAAACATGAAAAATGATAATAAGAGGAGGTGATGAGTATCGAGGAATACTTAACTGATTCCAGACGAGTTGAAATCCTAAAAGTAGGAGGAATCGAATTGAAAGGAAAGAAAACCTGGGTGCTAATTGGTAGTATCCTTTTGATGGTAGCCCTAATGGCGATGCCATTTAGTGCAGCCTGTGCGCCAGCAGCACCACCAGCACCACCATCGGAGGGCAAGGTTTTTGAGCTAATGATGCAGAATGGCTATCCTCCTCTGCACCGACTAACTCCAGATTCATTCCACTGGTGGGGCAAGGAGATAGAAGATCGCACCAACGGTAGGGTTACGATGATATGGTTTGATGGTGCCACCCTGGCTTCGGGTCCCGATGCCTATGAAGCCATCAGGGACGGTGTTGCTGACGGTGGTAACATTGACCTGCACCGTGAAGACCCGCTTTTCCTAGTACAGCAGGGTATCGCCGTACCTTATCACATGGAAAACTCCTGGCAGGCTAGCCCGGTCTGGTGGGACCTTCTGCAGTGGTCACCAGATATGCAGCAGAACTTTGCCGATGCCGGTCTAATACCGGTCTGGGTACACTCTACTGATATCTTTAACTTCCATACCAGTACCAAGGTATTCCCGACCCCTGCTGATTCCAAGGGTGAGATACTCTATGCCGCCGGTAAAGTCTATGAGCAAATCATCGCTGCCATCGGGGCCACACCGGTAACCACACCCTATGAGGACACCTATACGGCAATCGAAAGGGGTATGTTGACTGGCCTTTGCTGGCCATGGGCTCCTATTCGCTCGGCAAAACTGCTTGACCTACTGCCCTACCATACCGTGCTCAACATCTCCATGGTTCCCTGGGGCGGCTATATGAACCAAACCACCTGGAACAAGTTCCCGGCTGATGTCCAGCAGGTGTTTAGGGACCTCGGTATGTCAATGTCAGGTCTCTGCGGTGCCACGCTGACCAATGAGGCCACCGATGTCATCAATGAGATGAAAGGCAAGGGTCACGAAATCTTTGAGCCCACCGGTGCTGCAAGGGAGGCGTTCACCGGGCCTACCGGTAAGCCTATACAAGATGCCTGGATAGCAGAAGTGTCTGCCCAAGGCTATCCAGCGCAAGCCATCCTTGACAAGATGGATGATCTTGCCAAGAAATACATTGGTAACGCCTACGGCTTTGATGACTGGTGGGGCGTCGCCGGCAGAGTCTGGCTACTGGAGAAATAGCACCGACGGTAAGATAGCAAAAAGAAGCTATAACTGAAAACAGTTAGCGCAAGCGGCTGGCTGGTTGTGTGTGCACGCAAGTGGCCGCGCCAGCCAGCCGCTTTGTTGGGATACAGGGGTGCGGACCGGACGATACTATTTTCGTTGCTGAATTAGGTATGGGATATGCAACAATACCAAAGGTTTTGTCAGATAAGGATAGGGTGCAGTGGCTAGAATATTCGAGCGGATGGCTGGTTCTCTAACTAGAGTTGTTGACCCCCTAGGTCGCTCCATCAACGTTGTTGCCACCAGCATCCTCGTCTTTATGGTCTTCTTTGTGGTGACGGATGTTAGCTTGCGTTATTTCCTCAGAGCCCCAATAATGGGGAGCCTTGAGTGGGTAAGATACATGCTAGCCATTGTCGTCTTCTGGGGGGGGGCTTACTGCCAGCTGAAGAAGCGCACGGTCCGCATTGATATATTCGTTTCCAGATTCCCCAAGTCGGCTCAAGCAATTATTGATAGCACCACCTATATCTTCGGCATACTTGTCATCGCTTTAATAGCCTGGCAAACCTTTCTACACTCGATGGGGACTTTCCACACCAAGGAAATACCCCCAGGGATTCTTTCTCTTCCGGTATGGCCGGTTATTGGGTTAATCGCTTTTGGTGCTGCCGTGCTAGTCCTTGTCCTGATGCGGGACTTTTTCCAGTCCCTGTCAGACATCTGGAAAACTACCCGCCAGCCGTGGCTGTGGTTTTTATTAGTTGTAGCGATAGCCACACTGCTAATCGGAGCGCCGGTGTGGCTCGACCTTCTGCAAATTAAGTGGTCACCGATGACCGCCGGGCTAGTCGGGGCAACAATTATGCTTGCCCTGATGATGCTGAGAATGCCGATTGCCTTCGCCATGCCATTTATTGGTTTTATCGGCTTCTGGTATCTTACAGGTTTTGACCCCACCATGTCTGGTTTTAAGACCATTCCCTATGGCACTGCCGCCACCTTTATCTTTACCGTCCTTCCCTTCTTTATTCTTATGGGATTATTATGTTTCCACGCCGGGGTCAGTGAAGAGCTTTACAGGACAACCTACGCCTGGGTAGGGCATCAGCCCGGGGGGCTGGCGATGGCTACCATCGGTGGTTGCGCCGGTTTTGCCGCTATCTGCGGCGACAGCCTGGCAACAGCAGCGACAATGGGAGCCATCAGCATCCCGGAGATGAAAAAATTTAACTACGAACCAGCCCTAACCACCGGTTCTGTAGCCGCCGGGGGTACCTTAGGCATCCTCATCCCGCCCAGTATCGGCTTTATTATCTATGGTCTGCTTACCGAGGAGTCCATCGGTAAGCTCTTCATTGCCGGCATTTTACCCGGGATTTTACTTGCCGGCATGTTCATGCTCACTATCTACCTCCGCTGCCGGTTTAACCCCGCCCTTGGTCCCAGGGGACCCCAGACGACCATTCGGGAGAAGATGAAGTCGCTTAAAGGTACCTGGGCAATGCTGATTTTGTTCCTGTTAGTTATGGGCGGTATTTACGGGGGATTTGTTACCCCCACCGAAGCAGGAGCGCTTGGCGCCTTCGGCGCCCTGGTCATCGCCCTAGCCAGAAGGAGACTTAAGTGGACCGCTTTTCGTGAGGCCGTAATTGAAACAGGGATGAATACATCCATGATACTGCTGATTATAGTGGGTGTTTTTATCCTGGGACGCTTCGTCGCCATGAGTCAAATCCCAATGACTATATCAGACGTGATAGTAGGGCTTGAGGTATCCCGCTATATTATTCTACTACTCATCCTGTTCCTCTATGTAATCCTTGGTATGCTGATGAACATTATCCCGATGATCATGATTACCCTGCCCATCTTCTATCCCACCATTCTCGGCCTGGGCTTTGACCCGATATGGTTTGGGGTGATCATGGTAATCATGATGGAGATGGGGCAGATTACCCCGCCGGTTGGCGTTAATGTATTTGTTATTGCCGGTGTTGCCAAGGATGTGCCGATGGGGACAATATTTAAGGGCATCCTCCCCTTCTGGGGGGTTGAGGTTATCTGCATAATCATACTAACCATCTTCCCGCAGATTGCCTTATGGCTACCGGGTATGATGATGCAGTAATGTATATAATCATACCGACTGCTCTTTAAGCCGCAACGTAGTCCCCGGCCAGATAGCCGCCATCCACAACCAAGGTATGTCCGGTAACCCATAAAGAGGCATCTGAGGCTAAATATAAAGCTGCCCCAATAAGGTCACTCACTTCGCTGACACGCCCCATTGGGATTTCAGCTACTATTTTGTTAGCACGTTCCGGGTTTTCCTTTAGGGCTTTGGCTAACATATCTGTCCTGACGAAAGCCGGAGCGATGGCATTAACCCTTACCTGATACTGGGCTACTTCCATAGCAAATGTTTGGGTGAGGGTAATTATGGCACCTTTGGAGGTGCCATAGGCGGCACGGTAGGGGATTGGTCTAATACCGGCAGCGGAGGTTATATTGATAATGCTGCCCCTCTTTTGCTCAACCATACGCCGGCCTGCTGCCTGGCAGCAGAGGTAACAGCCCTTCAGATTGGTGTTTATTACCTTATCCCAGACCTCTTCAGTGGTTTCAAGTAATGGAGCACGGGCAAGAACGCCGGCGTTATTGACTAAAATGTCAATGCTACCAAACTCATCAACCGTCTTTTGAACCAAATTTTCAACATCACTTTTGCGACTGACATCAGCCTGTATAGTCAAGGAACGCTGTCCAAGTTTTCTAACCTCCTCCGCGGCAGCCTCCAGTTCACCATCTTCAATTATCAGGTCACAGACAGTAACCTGAGCCCCAGCCTCAGCAAAAGCCAGGGCAATAGCTCTACCTATCCCCGTTCTGCTGCCAGTAACGATAGCCACTTTATCTTTCAAGGAAAGGGACGGAATACTCATTATTAAACCTCCTATGTCGGAACCAATACATTATAGCATCAGTTGCTTTAAGGAGTCATATGATAGGCCATCTTGACAATGGGGCAGCAAACAATTACGATTTCTGCATGTATCCAAGAATAGCAGGTGGTTTAAATGAAGCTGCATTATCTCGGAAACAGGGTTACCTTCTACCGATTGCTGTTACTGGTGGTATTGTTCAGTACTAAAAGCTTACTGCCGCTTTCTTCTAAGCATAAAGAACCGACACTACTTAAGGAGGGTGGAATGACAATAGCCATATTAAGCCCGGATTTCAAAGAAGGAGAAAGAATACCGACCAAATACACCTGTGAGGGACAGGATGTATCACCGCCGCTTACCTGGAGCCAAATCCCCCCAGAGGCAAAGACTCTGGCTCTCATTGTAGATGACCCAGATGCCCCGATTGGGGTGTTTACCCACTGGGTTATATTTAACCTGCCACCAGATAGCCAAGGGCTACCTGAGGCTGTTGCTACTGAAAAACAACTATCAAGTGGTGCCCTGCAAGGCAAGAATGACTTTGGTAAAATCGGCTACGGTGGTCCTTGCCCACCACCCGGTTCTCCCCACCGTTACCAGTTTACCCTTTATGCACTAGATGGGCGTCTAGATTTAGCAGCGGGTGTAGCCAAGAAACAGGTTCTCGAGGCTATAAAAGGACACGTTGTTGCTCAGGGTCAACTCACCGGAATATACCAGCGTTAACTTAAAAATTGTTGCTACTTGTGTCTTTTAGGTTATTTAGCCAAAAACCTTAATGGTTGGCTAGGTTGCACTAGAATTATCTTATTGATACAATTAGCCTGAAGGTGATATCAAACAAATAGGATTGAAGGGGTGAAAAATGAAGATATTTGCTATTGGCATCGGTCAGTGCGGCAGTAATATTGCTGATGAGTTTTACGTGATCAATAAGTATTCCAAATCTTTTTTCGGACGTGGCATTGAAATCATCACCAACGCGGTAGCGATTAATACCGATGAGACCGACCTGGGTAGCTTCCGACACATCCCTGATGATAGACGGCACAGGATTTTAATCGGGGCTATCAGAGCCCATGGCCACGGGGTAGGCAAGGTAAATGTTGAAGCCGCCAGAATTATCAGGGAAAGTCAAACCTTTCTCAGCGATAATATCCTGAACGCTAAAAAGTTCCACGAGAGTGACGCGGTTATAGTAATAGCCAGTGGTGGTGGGGGTACCGGTTCGGGAAGTATTGGCTGGCTGGTAAAACTACTTAAGGAGAGGGTAGACAAACCCGTCTACGCCATAATAGTGCTCCCATTTGAATATGAAGAAAAAGGGATTACTTCTTATGCGGTGACCAACACCGCTACCTGTCTGAAGACAGTAAGTAACTATGCCGATGCTGTGTTTCTGCTTGATAATGAACGATTCGGCAAGACCGAGAGTACCCTGGGGGTGAATCTGCAGGAAATAAACCGTCAAATGGTGGGGAATTTTTACGACCTTTTCTGTGCTGGTGAAGAGAAAAGATATAAATATGTTGGTAGCAAGGTAATGGATGCCGGGGACATTAGGCAATCACTTGAGGGTATTACTACTATTGGCAGGGGAGTGGTTGCCCTTTCTGCTTTTAGCCTGAGAAGGAAGGAGCATTTCCGAGAAGGGTTAAAGGAAAGCACTATCATTGCTGAAGCCCTTGAAAAAGCGGTGAACAATCTGTGTTTGACAATTGAGTTGGAGGATACCAGGAAAGTTTTAGCCTTAATTGGCGCCCCCAGAAAAGCTGTTACCTTGATTGCTTTGGAGGAGATTGCTACTTATCTTGAGGACAGGTGTCCTAAAGCGGTCATAAGAATTGGTGATTATCCCCGAAGGGTTGGGGAGGTCTCGGTAACCCTCCTTGCTTCCAAGTTAACCAAGGTGGAACGGGTTGAAAATATGTATCTTCGTGCTGAAAAGATTTTCAAGAGTCAAGAGGAAATAGATAAAGAATCAGATCTGAAAATTAAAGCATTATACGAGGCTAGCAAAAATATTCCTACCTTGGATTAATAGAATATTAAACTAGTATTGGCTTCTCCAAAACCCCCTTGAAATTGGGGATTCTTAAGCTACAGGCAATTGTCCCTTGCCCTTCATCTAAAGGAAGCAATGAGACTTTTTGAATTTGAAGCTAAAAACATTTTAAAAGAGTACGGTATTCCAATCCCCAGGGGTAAGCTAGCAGGTAGCGTAGAGGAAGCCACCCAAGCAGCTAATAAGTTAGGTGGAGCGGTAGTATTAAAATCCCAAATCCTTGCCTCAAGCCGGGGTAAGTTGGGTGGGATAGTATTTGCTGGTAGTCCAACTCAAGCTGAGAAAGCAGCCCAAGACCTCATTGGTAGCACTATCAACGGGAATAGGGTGGATAGATTATTGGTCGAGGAAAGGCTGGACATCACTCGGGAGTTATATGCCTCGGTGGCGATAGACAGGCAGGTTAAGACATATCTTGTCCTAGCTTCTACCAGTGGCGGGGTTGATATTGAAGAGGTGGCTCAAACCTCCCCAGAGAAGATATTAAAACACTGGGTTGACCCCCTGACTGGCTTCAGTAGAGAAGACGCAATAGAGATGCTAAATAAATTTGACATAAGCAAAGATGAGACTACCAGGTTGGCTCATATTATGGTTACACTATATAAAGTAGCTACGGACTATGATGCTGAACTGGTTGAGATAAACCCTTTAGTTAGGACTCCTTCAGGTGAGTTTGTAGCTGCTGATGCCAGGGTTACTTTGGACGATAATGCCCTCTTCAGGCACCCTGAATTTAAGGATAAAAGCTTGATAAGACTGGATGATGCCCCGCTTGAGGCTGAAGCCAGAAGACAGGGCTTAGCCTATGTAGACTTAAGCGGGGATATTGGTATTATTGGCAATGGCGCTGGTCTGGTGATGGCAACACTGGATCTGGTTCATCTTTACGGCGGTAGGCCGGCTAATTTTCTGGACATAGGTGGCGGAGCCCGAGCAGAGATTATCAAAAGAGGGGTGATGCTGGTTCTGTCCAAACCAGAGGTAAAGGCAGTTTTAATAAATATCCTTGGCGGGATAACAAGGTGTGATTTGGTTGCTCAGGGAGTCATCGCTGCCCTTAAGGAGTCTAATCTTAAAAAGCCGGTGGCGGTGAGGATGATGGGAACCAATGAGGAAGAGGGGAAAAGGATTCTCAATAAGGCTGGGATTAATACTTACTCTAATCTGGAAGAGGCTGTAGAGAGTATTGGGACTTTAAGGTAAAAATTGAACGGGATAATAAACCAAAAACCAAGGGTAATTGTGCAAGGTATCACCGGCAATGAAGGCCGATTTCACACTGCCTCTATGCTGCACTATGGCACAGAAATAGTTGCTGGTGTAACCCCAGGAAAAGGCGGAGAAAGGGTTGAAGGTGTCTCTGTCTATAATACCGTCGCTGAGGCAGTCCAAAATCATGGCGCTGATACATCTATTTTATTCGTCCCGCCAGCTCGGGCTAAAGACGCGGTCATCGAAGCCATCGAGGCTGGCATTAAAACACTGGTTATTATTACCGAGCTTATTCCGCAAAAGGATGTTATTAAGTTTTTGGCTAAAGCCAGCAAAAGCGGTGTGATAGTTATTGGTCCCAATACCCCCGGTTTAATAAACCCGTCCCATAAGATAAAGATTGGCATAATGCCGAGTCACATTTTTAAACCCGGTAGTGTCGGTATGGTCTCCAGAAGTGGTACCCTAACCTATGAGATTGCTTCACATATTAGCGCCTCAGGTTTGGGGCAGAGCACTTGCCTCGGTGTGGGTGGTGACCCCATCATCGGAGTTGGCTTTACTGACCTGCTTGATTTTTTCAGGGATGATGAGGCAACCGAAGGTGTAGTTCTGATAGGTGAGATAGGTGGTAATGCCGAGGAACTGGCGGCTGAATACATTAAAAAAACAGATTACCCCAAGCCGGTGGTGGCTTATATTGCCGGAAGGTTGGCTCCTCCAGGAAAGAGTATGGGGCATGCCGGGGCAATAATCATGGGTGGGGGGGGCACAGCTAAGTCCAAGATTGATGCTTTTGGTGCTGCTGGTGTACCGGTGGCTGAGAAGCCTAGTGATGTTACTAGGTTACTAAGAATTGGTATGGGGAAATATCAATGAGAGATATTAAAGTTAAAGAAATAATAAGTACCGTAGCCCGCCTTTTTAAGGAGGCTAATTTCTTTTTAGGTGATGATGTCTTAGCTTCGCTTAAATCGGCAAGGGATAGCGAAGAGTCACCGGTAGGGCGAGAGGTGCTTAATCGAATCCTGGAAAATACCGCAGTCGCTGCCAAGGAGAGGCTGCCCCTTTGTCAGGATTGTGGCACCGCTTTAGTCTTCCTCCAGGCAGGACAAGACGTTCACATTATTGGTGGAGACCTCAATGAGGCGGTAAATGAAGGTGTGCGCCAAGCCTATAATGAAGGTTACCTGCGCAAGTCCATAGTCAGCAAACCCTTCTCAGCACGGATAAATACCAGAGATAATACACCAGCTATAATCTATACTGATATTGTCCCCGGTGACAAGCTTAAAATCATCATCATGCCTAAAGGTGGTGGTGCCGAGAATATGACACGTCTCGGGATGCTTACCCCAGCCAAAGGTCGTGGAGGTATTATAGACTTCGTGGTCAGGGCTGTGGATGAGGCGGGGAGTAATCCCTGCCCACCAGTCATCGTTGGCGTTGGCATTGGCGGAACCGCAGAGAAGGCAATGCTACTGGCAAAGAAGGCATTACTGCGCCAGGTGGGAGAACCAAGCCCGGATAATGAAACGGCTGATCTGGAGAGGGAAATCCTAGAGCGGGTAAACAGACTTGGCATCGGGCCACAGGGCTTCGGCGGCAGGACTACGGCTCTGGCGGTTCACGCTGAGGTTTTTCCAGCTCATATTGCCAGCCTGCCGGTGGCGGTTAATCTGCAGTGCCATAGCGCCCGGCACAAAGAGGCAATTATCTAAGGGCTGAGGTAGGAGAAGTGATTGATATCTATATCATGGGCAGGCGCTATCAGGTTCCCGAAGGGCTTACCATTATTCAAGCGCTGGAATATGCTGGCTATAAACTTATTCGCGGGGTAGGCTGCCGGGCCGGCTTTTGTGGTGCCTGTGCCACCATCTACAACAACAAAAATGACCCGCAACTGCGCTATGCCCTTGCCTGTCAGACAGTTGTCGAGCCGGAGATGTATTTGGTGCAGTTGCCATTCTTTCCAGCCGGTAAAGCCTTTTATGATTTGGGGAAAATAAAGCCTAGTGGCGAAGTAATACTTAATCTCTATCCCGATATAGTCAAGTGCCTGGGCTGTAACAGCTGTACCAAGAGCTGCCCGCAAGACTTAGAGGTGATGGAGTGCATGTCTGATGCCTTAAGAGGTGATATTGCCGCGGTTAGTATTAAATCTTTTGACTGTGTAATGTGCGGTCTTTGCGCCGCCAGATGCCCCCAGGGACTAGTACCCTACAACATAGCTTTGCTGTGCCGCCGCTTATACGGGCGATACCTATCTTTACCCTCCAAACATTTGCAAGACAAGATAGAGGAGATAGCGGCTGGGGAATTTGACAGTGAGCTTGAAGAATTAAAGAATATGAGCGAGGACAAATTACGCCAAAGATATAAGGAGCGTACTATTGAACCCCCATAACCAGAATTAATAGGAGTAGTTGGATGTATCCGACTGAAATGGAAAAGAGCATTGCTAAGTTGGAGGCTACCAGAGAGAGGAGACTTAAAGAGACTTTTCCTCGCCTGAGCCTTGACGAGATAGAGAGCCTCCTTGAGCGCTTTCACCCCGATTTTTGGGCTGAGGGGACGCGCCAGCTTGGGGTAGGACCTAACAAGGGTGACCGCGCCCCCAAGGAGCTGGCTGATTTACTTGAAGGTAAAAGCTATATTGACCCGGACCAAATTGACCTAGGGAAGATAGACTATGATGTTGATGTTCTGATAATCGGTGGTGGGGGTGCTGGTGCCTCAGCAGCACTTCTAGCTCAGGAAAATGGCGCCAGTACCCTCTTGGTGACCAAGCTGCGTCTGGGTGATGCTAATACCGTTGGTGCTCAGGCAGGCACCCAGGCTGCAGATAGACCCGATGACTCCCCGGCAATTCATTACCTTGATACTATGGGTGGGGGTGGTTTTCATAATATACCGGAACTGGTGGAGGTACTGGTTAAGGATGCTCCGCTAGTGATTAGGTGGCTTGAGTCATTAGGTGTTAACTGGGATAAGGAGCCAGATGGCTCAATGCACGAACTTCCCGGTGGTGGTACTTCAAGAAATAGGATGCATGCTGCCCGGGATTACACCGGTCTTGAGGAGATGCGAGTTCTTCGTGACGAGATAAGAAACCGCGAGCTAAATGTGCTTGAGTTCTCACCGGCAGTAGAGCTCTTGCTGGATAGTAACGGGCGAGTAGCCGGGGCAATACTACTAGACTTGGAAACCAATGAGCTTAGTGTGGTACGAGCCAAAGCAGTAATACTGGCTACTGGTGGCAGTGGCCGCTTACACTATCAAGGTTTCCCCACCACCAATCACTATGGGGCTACCGGTGATGGGCTGGTGTTGGCCTATCGGGTAGGTGCCAAACTCATCTTTATGGATACCATGCAGTATCATCCTACCGGTGTTGCCTATCCGCAGCAAATTTTAGGGCAGCTTGTTACCGAGAAGGTTAGAACCCTTGGTGCTCAGCTAGTTAATACTGAGGGTGAGCAGTTTATTAATCCCTTGGAGACGCGGGATGTAGTTGCCTCGGGTATTATCCGGGAGTGTCAGGAACGTCAGAAGGGGGTAGTAACCTCAAATGGGCAATGTGGGGTGTGGCTTGACTCGCCGATGATTGACATAATACGAGGGCGGGGAACTATAGCCAGAGAGTTACCGGCTATGGTTCGCCAGTTTACTCGCTTTGATATTGATATTACCCGCAAGCCAATACTGGTCTATCCCACCCTTCATTACCAAAATGGAGGCATTCGGATTGATGCCAGTGGGGCTACCGGTATACCGGGGCTGTTTGCCGCTGGTGAGTGTGAGGGTGGGGTGCACGGCAGAAACAGACTTATTGGCAACTCAACCTTGGATATATTTGTCTTCGGGCGTAGAGCCGGTAAGGCTGCCGCCCAATGGGGTAAAGGGGTAAAGCCAGGCTCACTCAGCCTAGAGCATATACACCGTTGGCAGGAAGAAACCGCCCGGGCTGGGCTTAGCTCAAGACCTGCTTCTCCACGGCTACTACCCGACTACACCCGGCACGAGCAAACTTTAGCCTCACTGACTACATAAATGATAAGAAAGGAATGGGATGCCACAGCAAAACCAGGTTGATGTCAAGGAAATCGAGGCTATCCTAAGTGAGATATTAAGCTCTAGGGTGCCACCGGTAGCCAGGTGCCGCCTTCTCTCCAGTGGCCTTTCGTCCGGTCATACCCTTGATGTAACTGAGGAGCTTGGAGGGGTTAAAGCCTGCCTTGCCTGTGGTAACTGCATTGATATTTGTCCGGTGCTGGTTCGTGAACCCCACCGACGTCGGAAAACCCAACAGCGAACCTCAATGGCTCTAGAGAGTTTAGTGCCTGAGGACTGTGACCGCTGTTATGCCTGCATCTTAGTCTGTCCTCAAGTGGATACCACCATCAAGTACTATATTGTAAATAACTACATGATAGAGGTTATGTCCAGACTGGAGGGGCGAATCGGCAGCGAAGGAGAGCCAGATTTGGACCTATTTTTAGAGGAGGCTTTAAGCCAAGTTTAAAAGGGGAAGCTTAATGGACTTTACTATACCCGAGGAATTAAAAATGCTCCAGACCCTAGCCAGGGACTTCGTCAAAGAGAAGCTCCTGCCGCTGGAAAGAGAGCTATTGGGGCAAGATGGTGACCCCCATAGGAAGCTACAACTCCCTCATGAAACGGAAGAGAACCTGATCAAGATGGTAAAGGGCATGGGGTTATGGGGTTTAGGCCTGCCTGAGGAGCTGGGTGGTGTTGGTTTAAGCACCCTGGGTATCTGCCTGGTTGAGGAGGAGTTAGCCAAGACCATCGTCCCTTTCAACTTCGGTGATGTTACCCCGCTCCTTTTTGATGGTAATGAAAAACAGCGGGAGTACTATCTCTTTCCGGTGTTAGGGAAAAGAAGGCAGGCTCATATTGCTCTCCTGGAGCCAGGAAAGGGAACTGACCTCGCTAATATGCAGACCAGAGCTGAGAAAGTAGCCGATGGCTATCTGCTAAATGGCATTAAGATTTCCTTATCGCCGATAAATGGTGACGATTTTGCCATTGTCTTTGCCCTTACTAACCCTGACGCCGGGGTTAGGGGAGGGGTAACCTGCTTCCTGGTAGATAGAAGTACCCCGGGATTTACCGTAGTCAATAATGGGAGGAAAGACGAGGGGCAAACCCTGCCAGCAAAACCAGTGTCCCTAATCTTTAATGATTGCCTAGTACCGCCGGAAAATATACTGGGAGAGGAAGGGAAGGCTTTCTACCTCGGTAGTAAATGGCTTCCCCAGCGACGGATTATCCGAGGTGCTAGGTGCATCGGGGCAGCAACTAGGTTACTTGAGGCATCGACTGAATATGCTAAAACCTGGGAGAGGTTCGGGCGACCGATAACTTCATGGCTAAGTGTTCAGGCAGCGCTGGCTGAGATAGCTGCGGATGTACAGGCTTCAAGACTAATGGTGCATTATGCCGCCTGGAAGGCAGATAGGGGAGAGCTAGTCTCTCGTGAAACGGCTATGGTTAAACTCCTTACCACCCAGATGTTAGCTAGGGCTGCTGATAGAGCGGTTCACATTCATGGTGGTCCAATATATGCTGACGAACTGCCGCTAGAAAGGCTGTGTCAAAACGCCGTTGTGAGCAGTGCTTTGGAGCGTGCTATGGAATTACAGAGAACTATCATTATCTCTGACCTGCTGAAAGGAATCGGACGCTAAATAAACTGAGTTTAAAAGGGTAAAGTGATGCCAAAAGAGATTCGATTGCCGTTTAAAGAAGCGGTCATAAAAAGCCTGAGGACAGGGGATGAGGTTCTGCTCTATGGTATAATTTATGCTGCCCGTGATGCCGCCCATAAGAGAATGGTAGAATCTCTAGAGAAGGGTCAGGATTTGCCGTTTGATATTCGGGGACAGACTATATATTTCATGGCTCCTTCCCCGGCTAAGCCAGGACAGGTAATAGGTTCCGCCGGTCCTACCACCAGTGGGCGAATGGATGTTTACTCGCCACGCCTAATAGCTGAAGGGCTAAAGGGAATGATAGGTAAGGGAAACCGTTCTCCCGAAGTAAAAGAGGCGATGAAAAAACATCAAGCGGTATATTTTGCCGCCATAGGTGGTGCTGGCGCTCTCATTTCCAGGAGCATTAAAAGTGCTGAGGTAATTGCCTATGCTGACCTTGGTGCCGAGGCAATCATGAAACTTGAGGTAGAAGATTTTCCTGCCACCGTGATAAATGATATTTACGGTGGTGACCTTTACCAGGAAGGAAAGGCTAAATATCAATATAGAAAGCAAGAGTAGAGATTAAGGACGAGAATAGTCAAATGAAACAATACGACTATATCATAGTTGGCAGCGGTATCGGTGGACTTTATATTGGTTTACTCGCCAAGGAGCTAGGCAGCGTACTCATTATCACCAAAGGCAGTATTGCTGATTGCAACACACGGTATGCTCAGGGGGGGATTGCGGCTGCAATTGACAAGGGTGATTCCCCCGAGCTTCATTTCCGGGACACTATCAATGCCGGAGATGGCTTATGTAATGAAGAGGCGGTACACATTCTGGTAAACGAAGCCCCCGACCGCATTGCTGATCTGGTCAACTTTGGGGTGCCCTTTGATACCCTGAATGGGAATATTGCTCTCACCATCGAGGCAGCTCACAGCGTACCTCGGGTTTTGCATGCCGGGGGTGATACCACTGGAGAACACATTGAAACCACCTTGAGCAGAAAAGTAGCTGAGTCCAAAATCGAGGTGCTTGAGGATTGTCTGGCTACTGAGATAATAGTAGAAGCTGGTGTAGTTAAGGGAATAAAAGCCCTTGATTGCCGTACCGAGTCCAGCCAAGAATTTGGCTGCCGCTTCCTGATTCTAGCTACTGGTGGTGCTGGTCAGCTATACAAATTCAATACCAATTCCGAGATAGCCACTGGCGATGGCATTGCCTTAGCCTTCAACGCCGGGGCTGAAATTGTTGACATGGAGTTCTTTCAATTTCACCCCACTGCCTTGCACCTGCCTGGGGTAACCTCCTTTCTCATAACTGAAGCGGTTAGGGGTGAAGGGGGAGTTTTGCGCAATGTGGAAGGGCATCGCTTTATGCCTGACTATGCACCAGAAGGCGACCTGGCACCGCGAGATGTAGTGGCTCGCAGCCTACTATATGAAATGCAGAAGACAGGCTCGGATAGCGTTTTCCTTGATGCCACTCACCTATCACCCCGGGTTATTACTACCCGCTTTCCCCACATATACCGGTTCTGCCTTGAACAGGGGCTGGATATTACCAAGGAGCCGGTACCGGTGGCTCCAGCGGCCCACTATATGATGGGTGGCATTAAGACCAATACCTGGGGGGAGACCAATATTGCCGGACTATTTGGTGCTGGTGAGACTGCCTGCACTGGTGTTCACGGAGCAAACAGACTGGCTTCAAACTCAATGCTTGAAGTGCTCGTCTTTGCCAAGAGAATTATTGAGAAGACCAAAAAACCAAGCCGCAGAGCACCCACTACCAGTAAAAGAGATGAGGTTTACCACTTATTGACTAAAAGAGAGAGCCCAAGGGTTAGGCCAGTATTAAACCTTTCAAGCCTGCAACAGCTGCTCTGGGATAAGGTAGGCATTATAAGAGATAAAGAAAGCCTGGCTCAGGCGGCTAATACTCTTTTCTCCTGGCAAAAGTCTCTGCCCAAACCTGCTGACCGCTCATCTTATGAACTGAGTAACCTGATTTTAAGCGGCCGACTGGTGACTGAGGCAGCGTTAATTAGGGAGGAAAGTCGCGGGGCGCATTTCCGCTCTGACTTCCCCCAGAGTTCATCCAAGTGGCAACGTCATATCGTATTCAGAGCAGACTGAAGCTTAACCTTGTTACTGAATGAAAACGCGAGTAAAAAGAAATGGAAAGCCTTGCTTACATAGTTCTTCTTATTACTGCAGGCAGTATTGAGGAAGCACAGCGAATATCTAGGGCACTTCTAGAACAGAAAAAAGTAGCCTGTGTAAACATTGTGCCTCAAATAAGCTCCCTCTTCTGGTGGCAGGGCAAAATTGATTCGGAGTCTGAGGTTTTGCTTCTGGCTAAAACCAAGGCTTCAAAGCTTCCAGAGATTTTAGACTTGGTCAGGGAAATTCATAGCTACGATGTCCCTGAAGTAATTGCCCTACCAATCCTTGATGGTAATCGTGAGTATCTGGAATGGATAGATAAGGAAATTGAAAACTAAATCCCTGCCCTTGGATTTGCTCCCGGTATTTAATATTTGTATTTGAATGTGAAAAACAATTAAAATATATCTGCTGACTAATAAACTACCAGTCAATAGCTTGGGAAATATTTAGTTTTTAAGGAGTGAGAAGTGGCAATTACGGTAAAAATCCCTCAATTTTTGGAGCATCTTACTGATAAAACAAAGACGGTTGAAGTTAACGGAAGTACCATTGGCAAATGCCTGAAAGACTTGGTGAAGCAGTTTCCTCAACTGGAGAAGGAACTGTTTGATGACAAAGGCGAAGTCTTCTACTATATGGATATCTATGTTAATGATGAAAGCACCTACCCGGAGACATTAGTAAGGCCGGTTAAAGAGGGTGATGAGATTTCTATCGTGCTCATGCTCAGCGGGGGTTAGACGCAATCCGGTATCGGTTTATATTGTGAGTCCGGCTTAATAAGCACCCTTATAACTGTCAATTAGCAAACACTCTAGCTAAAGAAGGGTAAGTATGGAACCTCAGCCTAAACTGCAACCCCTTATCAGCAGTAAAAGGATAGAAGCTGCAGTTAAGAAGTTAGCTTCGGACATCAGCCAGGATTACCGTGATAAAAACCCTGTTCTTATCGGTGTACTCAAAGGCTCCTTTATCTTTATGGCTGACCTGGTTCGGCTTCTTGACTTTCCGCTTGAAGTAGATTTTGTCAGACTATCGAGCTACGGTGCCGGCAAGAAGAGTTCAGGGAAAATTAAGTTAGCCGGTGGGCTTAGCACTGAAATTAAAGGCAGGGATGTATTGGTGATTGAAGATATAGTAGATACTGGCCTTACCACTAACTATCTTTTAGATTACCTGCGGCAGAAAAAGCCGGCTTCAGTGAAACTCTGTGCCCTAACTGAAAAGCCTTCAAGGCGAAAGATTCCAGTTAGAATTGATTATCTTGGCTTCACTGTTCCGGATAAATTCATTGTTGGGTATGGCCTTGATTTTGACGAAGGGTTTCGCTATCTGCCTGAAATCTGTTTTCTAGAGGACTGAGAAGGTGATGACAAGCAAACTGGCTCATTTAATCTCAGTGGCTAAGGGAGAGTCCCCAGCCGACCTGATTTTAGCTAATGCCAAGGTAATAAATGTCTTTAATGGTGAGATAGAGACAGGCAATATTGCTGTTTGCGGAGACAGGATTGCTGGAGTTGGAGATTATCATCAGGCAAATGAGGTTCTGGAGCTTGATGGTAGATATGTAGCCCCCGGGCTTATCAATGGGCATACTCATATAGAAAGCTCCTTACTTGATATTGGCCAGTATGCCCGGGCGGTAGTGCCTTGCGGCACTCTGGGGGTAATAACCGACCTTCACGAGCTTAGTAATGTTTGTGGACTTGAAGCGATAAGGTACCTGCTAAACTATATTTCACGTTTACCCTTAGATATTTTCCTGATGGCGCCTTCCTGTGTGCCGGCGACCCACCTTGAAACCTCAGGGGCTAGTATTGGTCCTCATGACATCCGCCGCCTATTAAGGTGGAAAGGGGTTATCGGGTTGGGTGAGGTGATGAACTTCCCCGGCGTGCTCTCAAGTGATGAGATGGTGCTGGATAAGGTTAACTCAGCTTATGGCAAGGTTATTGATGGGCACGCCCCGGGGGTTAGAGGGAAAAATCTCAATGCTTATATTGCCGCTGGTATCCATTCCGACCATGAATCCATATCCCTTGATGAGGCTAGGGAAAAACTAAAGCGAGGCATGTGGGTCATGATTAGGGAGGGCTCATCGGAGAAAAACCTTGATTCCTTACTACCCCTGGTTACTGATAAGACCTATAAGAGATGTCTCCTCGTCGTTGATGACCGCAGTTGTGTTGACCTGCTTAAGGAGGGTGATATTGACGCCGTGGTGCGGAAGGCAATTCGTTGCGGGCTTGACCCAGTGCGAGCAATTCAAATGGCAACACTCAATACCGCTGAGTATTTTGGACTAGACAGGATTGGAGCGGTAGCCCCTGGTTATATGGCTAATTTAATTATAACCAGTGACTTATCAAGATTGCAGATAGATATGGTCTTCTATCATGGTCATCTGGTGGCTAAGCATGGAAAACCTTTGTTTACCCCCTCAAAGCTCAGTAGTAAGGCTCTAACTAATACCATGAATATTAAGCCCTTTGGTATTGGGGCATTGAGGCTCCTAGCTTCAGGGGGAACTGAGCCGGTTATTGAGGTTGTCCCCGGTCAGATAATTACCAGAAAGAGAATGGAGAAGGTTAAGGTTTCGAACGGCGTTATTCTGCCCGATATTAGCCGGGACATGCTGAAACTGGTGGTAATAGAAAGGCATAAGGCTACCGGCAATATTGGCCGGGGGATAGTTAAGGGTTTTGGCTTGAAGAAAGGAGCACTGGCTGCTTCTGTTGCCCACGATTCGCATAATATTATCGCTTTAGGTACTGGTGATGAGGATATATTTGCCGCAATTAAGGAGATTGAGCGTCTTGGGGGTGGTCTAGTAGTAACTGCTGATGGCGGGATACTAGAAAGCTTAGCCCTGCCGATCGGTGGGCTGCTCTCCAGTAAGCCACTGGAAGCTGTAGCTGGGAAACTGGAAAAGCTGGAGCAATTGGCTAGAGATTTGGGGGTTACCTTACCTTCACCCTTTGCTACCCTTTCCTTTCTAGCCCTACCTGTTATCCCTGAAATTAAATTAACTGACCTGGGACTGGTGGACGTTAACCAGTTTAAATTGATTAGGTAAGAGAATACCCCCTTTGTAGTTGAGGTTTAAAAAATGCTACTCTCCGGAAAACAAGCCCGGTTTGGGGACAGGCGTGATGCTGGAAGACAGCTGGCAGAGAAACTTATTAGCTATAAAAACCAGCCTGTTTTGGTGCTTGCCATTCCCAATGGGGGTGTACCAGTAGCACTGGAGGTAGCTGGGGCGCTTGAAGCTGACTTCAACCTGATAATTTCCCGGAAAATCCCGGTGCCCCTTAATCCTGAAGCCGGTATTGGTGCCGTTAGCGATGATGGTACCGTTATCCTTAATGAGGAAGTGGTAAAAAGGCTTGGTTTAAAAGAGCATCAAATAGATTATCAGGTTAATCAAGTAAGAGCTGATATTTACCAGCGAAGCTTACTCTACCTGAAGGATAGACCACTTTACGGAGTAGCCGGCAAGACAGTAATCATCATTGACGATGGGCTGGCTTCAGGTTATACCATGTTGGCAGCAACAGAATCAGTGCGACACCGCCACCCCAAGGAACTGGTTGTAGCTGTACCTGTCGCTTCGGCTTCAGCAGTAAAAGAGGTAAAAAAGTCTGCCGATAAAGTGGTAACCTGTGCCACCAGTTTTGCACCTGAATTCTTCGTTTCTGACTTCTATCGTTACTGGTATGACGTAAGCAATGGGGAAGTGGTCAAATACCTGAATAAATGGGGGACACGCCATTTAAGACTAAATACACCTACTTCTTCCTCACCGGATATCTAATAATAGTCTTCGGTACTTTAACGTCAGGCATGGTGAGATACTCCTCTTCATGCATACCGGCTATTTCGTAGCCATTTGCCTCAACAAACCGGTGTAGCCCTTCAATTGTAGTATATTCTTCATCATATGGTCCCAGATGGATAACTTGAGCTACCATACCATACTCCCAGATCTCAATTTTGACTTCTTTTTCCGGGACTTTCTGGGGTAGGGAGGTTGTGTCTTCAGGTATTGGTAGTCCGGCGACTATAGTCCATTCCTCCTTTGAGACCAGGTGGGCATCGGGATAACGGGCACGAAGTTTTTCAACCTTAAAAGTAGGCAGCCCCTTCTTTTTAAGGTCAAACTTCAGGGTATAAACTGAGCTGTATAGAGCCGGGAGTACCTCAGAGAAAACCCTATCCGGGGCACCCCTGGCAGAGACCACCGCCATCTTTTGTGGTGGCATCTCTACAATTTCAGGCTTCTTAGCCGAGCCTGCCTTCTGCTGAGCCATGATAATACCTGCCTTTTAATAAAAATTGGCTATCCTTTAACTTCAAAAGGTAAAACATAAATTAGCTTGTTCTCAATGTAGCCTTTTACTTCATACATAGAGCACTTACAGCGCTATCTATTCAGGCGCTAGCTCCACCAGTTGCTTTAGAACCTCTTCCAGCTTCTGCAGTTCTTCACCCCAGCCTGCCCAGTCACCGGCTTTAAGATATTCCTGTGCCTTCTGGTAATGCTCCTGTGCCTGCCTTGCCAGCTCATTAATCTCGGTGGCGGGGGATACCTCAGCAGGGGATACTTCAGCAGGTGGCAGTTCTACTTCCGGTAAACCAGCGTAAATAGCGCTCAAGCTCTGGGCAAGGGTTTTCTCCATGGCAATTCGGTTGCCACTGACGACGACAACCCTTTTAAGTTGCGGCAGCTGCCCCCTCTCAGCTCTGAGGTAAATAGGCTCTACATAGAGAATCGATTCCTCAATCGGTATCACCAGCAGGTTGCCACGGATAACCTGTGACCCTTTCTGTCCCCACAAGGTTAGCTGTTCGGAGATAACCGGGTCTTGGTCTATTCTAGCCTCAATCTGCCTCGGACCATAAATTAACTTATCCTTAGGGAAATTAAAGGCGATAATCTTACCGTATTTGTCACCATCACTACGGGCAGCAAGCCAAGCAATCATATTGTCCTTCTGGGACGGATTCAGCGGAAGAAGTAGCAGGAATTCCTCTCCCTCTTCGTTGGGAAGTTTCATTATCACATAATAAGGCTCCATAGTTCGTTCTGCGTCACCGTAGATTTCGGTAGGGACTGCCCACATGTCCTCTTTGTTGTAAAAGACTCGCGGGTCTGTCATATGATAAGTCCGGTAGACTGAGACCTGTGTCTTAAAAAGGTCTACAGGGTAACGCAGGTGCGCCCGGAGCGAGGCCGTCATTTCCTCGATTGGAGTAAAAAGGGAGGGAAAGATAGTGGCATAGGTTTTAGCCAGCGCATCATCAGGGTCAATAAGGTAGAAAGTTACCGAGCCGTCGTAGGCGTCAATAATTACCTTAACACTGTTACGTATATAGTTTATGCCTTCAGGGATTGGCTGAGAATACGGGTAGCGAGTCGAGGTGGTATAGGCATCCTGCACCCAATACAGTTTACCTTCACTGACGACAATATAAGGGTCACTGTCCAGCTTTAGGAAAGGGGCAATATGCTGCACCCGCTCCTGGATATGGCGCCGATAAAGTAGCTGACTTTCACTTTTAAGCTCACCACTAATAAGAATATTTATATCGCCAAATTCCCAGGCGTAAGCCAGCTTGCGGATGAAAGAGTCCAGCCTGATGCCACTGCTACCAATATATGTAGTATAAACGTTGGTATCACCCTTGGGGTAATCAAATTCCTCAACCTTGGTATTGACAATAACATAATTATTGGTGCTTTCCCCATAGTAAATCTCAGGTCTCCCAATCTCGACCTTGCCTATTGGCGGCACATCCCTGACCCACAAAGCAGGTAAGCCCTCGTCACTGACCTCGTTTACCGGACTCATGGTAACACCATAGCCATGTGTGAACTGCAAGTTGCGATTAACCCAGGTCTGCGCTTCAGAGGCAAGTTTCTCCGGAGATATCTCTCTGGCAGCGAGTATTACCTGGCGATAGCTCCCATCCACCTCATAGCGGTCAACATCAGTGTCATTAAAATCATAGTATAGCCGTATCGACTGTATCTGGTTATAGGTATCCTTGAGGGGGCGGTAATCCCATAGTCTGATGTTATTTATGGTGGCACTATTTTGAGCAATGTCCTCTTCACTGGGCATCAGTTCTACAGGGATATCCTTTTCTTCTATCTGGTCAAGCCCAAAGGCAAGCCGGGTAAGATTGATGTTACGTTCAATATAAGGCCTTTCCCTAGCCAGCTCACTGGGTTCTACCTGAAATCTCTGCACCATCGCCGGATAGACACTACCGAATAAAATGGCTGATATAACCCAGATGCCAACAGTAATAAGAAGCGAGTTCTTAAAGCGGCGGAAGATGTTAACTAGCAAAAGTAAAGCACAAATAATTGAAATGATGAGCAGAATTCTCCAGGCTAGCCACTGGGCGTGAACATCAGTGTAGCCCGCCCCAAAGACCACACCACGGTCAGAATAAACGAGGTCAAAGACTTTGAGCTGATAATTCCAGGCGATTAAAATGAATATGCTAGCCCCTAAGGCTAAAAGATGCCCTCTTGCGCCAGTGGTAACTGAGGAAGGACGGAAACCGAAGTTCAATCCGTAGACAAAAGCCGTAAAAATTAAAGTGATGACCAAAGCCCACAAGAGCCACCCTTGGATATAATGATAAAAGGGAAGGCTGAAAACATAAAAGGCTACATCCCTGCCGAGTAGCGGTTCAGCGACGCCAAAGCTGGTGGGATTGGCAAAACGCAGCACCATTTCCCAGCTGCCTAAAGTGACTAGGCCAAAGATGAAGCTGAGGAAAACAATCGCTGCCAATATGCCCCTATCTACTATTTGGCGCGCTACCATCAAGCCCTGACCAATAGAAGTGGTTGCTGCCATAGGTGGCGATAAGCGCCGGGCTAAGAAGAGGTTTGGTAGAAGAATGATAAGGAAGATAAAGCTACCAGCAAAAAAGAGCCACAACCTAGTAGTCAGGATAGTGGTGTAGACACTGGAAAAGCCTAGACTCCCAAACCAGAGCCAGTCGGTGTATATACTTTTCCATACCGCAAGCGCGATAAAAAGTAATACAATCCCCCCGATAATAATAAACCACCATTTTAACGGCTGGTTCTTACTACCTTTTGATTTTTGGGAGGAGGACTTGCTTCCCCCTGCCCATAGCTTATCAAGGTCACTGAAATAGCTCATCCTGTAACCCCCTGAAAGCAGCTATTGGTACAGTATAACATAAGAGGTCTTAATAGGTCTAAAGTCTAGGAGGAGAACTTTGCTTGCTGCCCTATCATTTGGGGTGTTATCCAGCCTGAGGTGGCATTCTCACGTGAATCAAAATAGCTGACATATGGCTTAATATCAAGCAGGGGCGTTTTATCTATTATGTCTACCTCGCCAATAACCAGTTCGTTTCCTTTCCTCTCCAGCAACCTCACGATAGAAAAACCGATTGGATTTGGTCGTTTGGGAGAACGGATAGAGAATATGCCGTGCTCTTTATCATCCAGATATGGTTTGGCAATAAGCTTCTTTTCTTGGCAAAGATGAAAATGGTAAATCAAGATAATGTGGGAAAAACCCTCTATATCCAAGAGCCCATCTGCATACTCTTGAAATACCTCAACCGTGCCTATAGAGTCGGGGAAGAAAACACCCTGGATAGGCACCCTCTCAGTGTTTTTGTAAAGTGTATGGATTAACCCAATCTGGTCATAACATATCCTCATATTAACTCTCCTTCAAGTAGCTGTCTTATCCTGACCTGCCTCGTGCTCCTGGATAAGTTTTTCACCATACTCAAGTAGGAGCCGGGCTTGCTCCGGGGGATATTTGGACTCAAAGTAGGCTTTTAGTGCATTAAGGGGAGTTATCTCTTCACTGGTCAGATTACCCAGCCTTGAGCGTGCCTCCCGCTTAATATCCTTGGCAATGACAAAAAAGTAGGCTTCCTTTAATGCACTGCGGATATCACTATCCCTAAGCTGAGCCTCTAATTCTGCTGGCAAGCTAATGTTCAACCGTACAATGGCGTCTTTCACCCTGTCTTCTTGCTCTAAAATTGCGCTGAGCACAGCTTGGGTAGGGTTACTCTCAACTGAGTCAATATTGACATCAATGGTCAGAAAGCAGCGCCCATTAACCTTGCTAAATTCAAAAGAAACCTCTCTCCTACCCGCCTCGCCGTCAGTTTTTATCTCCACTATATAGAAGCCCTTCTCGTCTTCCTCCTCGCTAAAATCCAACTTTTCCAAGCTGCCACAGTAGAGTACAGGTGGATTAGAGGCTAGGACCTGATGTTTATGAATATGACCCAAGGCGATATAGTCAAAAGTAGGATTTTGGATATTACCTAGTAGTAATGTCGGCTCCTGCCCAATGCTCTCTCTCCCTTCTGAGCCTACCTTGGCACCAGAAACCCAGACATGGGCGGCTAGTATGGATGGTAATTTGGGGTCAATTTTCAAGGCCTGGGCAGCAATAATATCGG
>JAUVZV010000013.1 GCA_030602375.1 Chloroflexota bacterium
TCTTTAAGTCAATCCCGATTTGTAAGGCGTTTATTTCATCCCATGTCCAGGCAACGCCGGTATCGGGATTAGTCGTCCATTCATACGACCTAATATCAAAGGTCTTACCAATTTGGGTCTCTTCACTTCCCTGGTAAATTGTCCCGTAGGTCTTAACCAGTGCTTTGGCATAACCGACACCACCGTCATCATCTCCAGAAAAACGGAAGTAAACGGTAACCCTGTTTATAGTTCCCGTGCCCACACTGCTATCAGCAATATTATATAAATCCCTCTCATAGTCAGTTTTATTGGTATAGACATAGGTTGAGAAATCATCAGCTTCAGCCTCAGCTACCTTGTCCCAGTGTTCCCCAGAGTTGGGATATTGCTTAAAGATGTCGGTAATATCGCCGGCAGCATTCGGCCTCAGGGTCTCAACTGCCACAGCAGCAGGCAGGACTGATTCCCACTCAGGCTGGTTCAAAGCTGCCTCAACAGTGGCCAGATTCCCACCAGAAGCCGCGGCACCAATCTCGGTTGAAGCCGTACTCCAGGTATAGGCAAAGGCCCCACCACAAAGTAGTAGCGCCACCATAATAGATATTATCAAAAACTTCTGCCGCATCTTTTACCTCTGAACAACCTCACAATAGAGCTCTGGGGTTACACTCCATCCCTCTTCCCACTCCTCAGGGTGAGCGGAAACAAGCTCATAGCTACCAGAAATAAGGGAAAGGGTATAAGTCCCACCGCTTACATCTAACAAGTTAAAGGTGGCTACGCCACTGGTTAGGCTGAGTACCCGATAATTCGGTACCTGCCCGGCCTCCACTGAACCCTCAAGGTATAGCGCCATGCTAAGATAATTATAGGCTTTAGTTAAGGCAGCCACATTGGTCAAATACACCTTCACCTGAAGGTCACCGGTATAATTGGCATTCGGGCTTATCAAAAAGAGGTCACCGGTTGGTACCGGACCTTGGGTTATTGGCTCAGTTTCATATGAAATCTCAGCATAAACTTGAGTACAATAAGCATTAGTGAAATCACTACCGCTCTTTAATTCAATCCCGATTTGCAAGGCGTTTATTTCATCCCATGTCCAGGCAACGCCGGTATCAGGATTAGTCGTCCATTCATACGACCTAATATCAAAGGTCTTACCAGTCTGAGTCTCCTCGCTTCCCTGGTAAATTGCCCCGTAGGTCTTAACCAGCGCTTTGGCATAACCGACACCGCCGCCATCATCTCCAGAAATACAAAAATAAACAGTAAGTTTATGTATAGTTCCAGTGCCTATACTGCTATCAGCAATATTATACAAATCCATTGCGTAACTGGTTTGCACGGTAGAGACATAGGTTGAGAAATCATCAGCTTCAGCCTCAGCTACCTTGTCCCAGTGTTCGCCAGAGGCGGGATATTGCTCAGGGATATTGGTATTATCACCGGCAGCATCCGGCCTCAGGGTCTCAACTGCCACCTCAGTAGTTGGTATGACCGACTCCCAATCGGGCTGGTTGGGAGCTAGCTCAACGGTGGCTATATCACCCACGCCAGCTTCACCAGCAACTCCCGCTGAAACCGTACTCCAGGTATAGGCAAAGGTGCCACTGCCAATCATTAGGGCTGATATGATAGCCACTATTAAGAACTTCCCTTTCATTTTCTAACTCTTAACCTACCGCCTTATTCACGAATGGGCTCCCTCCGTTCTCCAGAAGGAGCCCCATCAGCTAAGCCGTCAATTCATCACCACTACCTCTGCGTAACCTCAAGGTAGAGGGCAGGGGCTACGCTGTAGCCTGCACTCCAGTCCAGCGGACTGCGCGGGTTGCTCTTGAAGGAGCCGCCAGCCAGGTAAACATAGTAGGGAGCACCGGCACCGACACCATTCTGTAAGTCAAAGGTGACCACCCCGTTATCCAGTGTCAGCAACTGGTAGGTATGCCCGGTAGTGGCTGCATTAAGATTAGCAGCTATAGAATCGTGGAGCTCGAGCTTCATGTTGAGGTGCTGGAAGACTTTAGACAGCGACGCCGCGTTGGTCAGGTAGACCTTCACCAGCAGGTCACCGCTATAGTTGGTATTCGGGGTAATGTCAAACAGATTACCGGTATTTGGCATGTTTCCCCAGAACTTACCAAAAACGTTGGTACCAAAACTAGGTGGTGTGGCATTGGCATCCACCGCTGCAAACTCTGTATCAGCGGTAGCCCCGGTGATCGTTACTGACGCTGTGGTCCAGGTGTAGGCGAAGATGCCGCCAGTCGCTGCCAGAGCCAGCAAGAGGGCACCAATAAGTAGCGGGAGTTTACTCCCCCCCCTGACCGCGAATTCCAGTTCATCGCAGTCATTGACTACTGTCTCTGCTTCTTTCTTCCCCTTAATGCCCCTGCCATTCAGGACGGCTACTGCCTTTTCCGGTATACTGAACTTTACCTGATAAAGCCCACGTACCTCAGCAACCGTCCTACCCTGTAAGTCAGCCGTTTCCATATATCCTTCATGGTTAATTCCTACCGCCATTTTCCCCTCCTCGTAATCTCTATTTTTGATAGTCTCATTTTTTACTTTCTTTCCCCTCCACATGCTCCTACTCCGGCCGGCTCTCTTCTTGAATAGAGAGCTCACCAAGTAAAGTCTTGAAGGTTCCCCTTAAGTTTTCCTTAAAAGCGTTGAATTCCTCTCTGGTTACATACTCTGGCATTGGCCTACCCCTCAGCTTGGCCATTAATGCACCCCCGGTGAGAGCTAGGGGTACCTCCTCCTGGGCTGTCTCAGCCACAACCCGGGTGTGCTCATTAGCCACCAGCTTGGAGAGTATCATCTCAAGCTGTTTGTAAACTTCTTTCTCAGTGATACCCAATGCGGCCGCAACCTGCTCAGTTGAGCCACCGCTGGCAATATGGCGCAAGATCTCAACCTCACGGGGGGAATGATGTGCCATCAGTTGTCCCATCGCCCCACCGACTGATGCCACGACTTCAAACTCTTCAAGGACCCTGGCCGCAATCCCCGGTCTAAGCAAGGCTTTACAGATGGGGTAATCGCCCCTCGCCACCTCTGTAATAATGGTGACCAGGTCATCAGGGTCAATATCTTTGGTCTGGCAAGCATTGGCTCCACTCTTTACTGCCGAGAAAAGTTGTTCCTCATTCTCGCTATCCATAATTAAGATTACCCCCACCGCTGGAAGGTCATGTTTGAGGCGGTGGGTAGCCTCAATACCACTAACCTTGATGTGGTTTATGTTAAGTATGGCTATATCAGGAATATTTGATTGCATAAAGGCGAGTGCTTCCTCATTATCGGTAGCCTCACCAAGAACCTCAAAGTCCTCTTCCCCAGAAAGAGTAAAGTGGATGCCTTCCCGAAAAAGCACCTGCCAATCGGATAAAAAGACCTTTATTTTTCCCATTTTCTTCCCTCACGTTAAGCTTAGTTTCAAACTACATCTCTAATTTAGCACGAAGTCATAAAGACAAGGATAAAGAAAATAAATATTCCATAAAGGTCTCATTAAGATTTCATAAAGAATTAACCAAAGGGGAAAAAAGAGGATAAAAAGGTGAGGTTAGCGGAATAATTTATTCCGGTCTGACGAACTTATAGCCCATCCCGTGCTCGGTGACAATAATTGATGGGGATTCAGTACTATCACCCAGCTTTTGCCTCAGATGCTGGAGGTGTACCCTTAAGAGGTCTCTGGCATCCCTAAAGGCTTCACCCCATACCCTGCCTAACAGACTCTCATGGCTTAAAAGCCGTCCCTCATTCTTAACCAAATAGTAGAGTAGCTTATATTCGGTGGAGGTGAGCTTTACTGGCTTCCCGTTTAGCCTGACCTCCTTGCTCGCAAAGTCAATTGATAATGGTCCACTAAGGAAAGGGCGCTCTTCACCACTAACTGATATGCCCTGAGTGCGGCGCAGAACCGCCTGTACCCTGGCCATTAGCTCAATATGACTAAAGGGCTTGGTAACATAATCGTCTGCACCCAGCTCAAGACCTTTAGCCACATCAATGTCATCACCCCTTACCGTTAGCATTATCACCGGCACCGGCGAGAAGCGCCGTATCTCACGCAGGACCTCAAAGCCATCCATATCGGGCAGTCCTATATCCAGAATGACCACGTCGGGGTTTTCCGCCTCAACAAGCTCCAGCCCCTTACCACCTTCTTCAGCCGAGAGCACCTTAGCGCCGCTCCAGCGCAGCCCGAAGCACAAAGAAACAACCTCTACAATCTCTGGAGAATCATCGATTACTATTACTTTCATCTGAAACCGCCTCTGGTAAAGAGACGAAGAAACTACTGCCCGCTCCTGATTTGCTCTTCAGCCAAATCTTGCCCCCGTGAAGTTCAACCAGAAACTTAGTGATGGTCAGTCCCAGTCCACTACTTGAGTGTTTGCCCAGACCGGTTCGATTAACCTGATAATAGGGATTGAAAATACGCTCCTGCTCCTCAGCCGGAATACCTGCCCCGCTGTCACTCACCTCAATCACTACCTCCTTACCATCCTGCCAGGCACTTACCTTCATTTTACCCTGTTCCGGGCTGAATTTGTTGGCGTTAGTCAGTAGATTTATCAGTATCCGCTCTAGACACTGCCTATCCCCTCTAACTAAGGGCAAATGGTCGTCAAGTTCCAGCTCCAGAGACTGCTTTTTACCCTGAATGAGGGGGTAAAGCTGGGTAGTTACGCTGCGGATAATGCCTTGAACCTCAACAGGTTCCGGTTGAAACCTGAGGTCCCCAACCAGTAGTCTGGACATTTCTGAGAAGTGAGACAGCCTCTCATCTATGTTACGAGCATTTCGGATAATGCTCTGAATAAGTCTACTCTCGGTACTTCCTTTCTCTAGTTGGAGTTCCTCAGCCAGGAGTTCAGCTGAGGCAATAATTGCTGTAAGCGGGGTCTTAAGCTCATGGACGGTAGCTGAGATAAACTCTATTGCTTTTCCAGATTTTCCTGCCACTTCGCCCATTCCATAACAAATTGATAGTCACTAACCCAGAACCCGGTTTGCCCTTTTTAACCTTAATCTCTTAAAACGAATCCCCTTAAACAAATAATAGTTTGCCTATCGGTAAAAGTCAATAAAACCCTGGCTATAGCGGAGAATCGCCATTCCCCTAACTTCTAGCCCTAAAACAAAAGGGCTCTTTGCCACCACCCCCGGCAAATGGAAAGTTAAACGGGGCTAACAAATTTATAACCTAAACCGTGTTCGGTGAGGAGCATCTGGGGGGGGTTATCCTTAAGCTTTTTTCTCAGCCTTCGAATATATGTCCGCAGACGGTCGGTGTTTTCAAGATAACTCTCACCCCATACCTCAGACATTAGCCTGCGCTGGGTGACCACCCGACCCGCATTTCTCACCATGAGGTGTAATATCTTATATTCAATAGGCGTCAACTTTACCACTTCGTCATTACTAGCCACGGTTCGAGCCGCAAAGTCAATTACCAGCCTGCCGCTGGTGAATCTAGACTCACCACCTTTAAACTCAGACATCCGGGTACGATTCATTACCGCCTTTACTCTCGCTAGCAGCTCCATGTGATTGAAGGGCTTAGTGACATAATCATCCGCTCCCAGCTCAAGTCCCCTGACCTTGTCCATCTCTTCACCTCTGACAGTGAGGATGATAACCGGGACATCAGAGAAAAAGCGAATCTGCTCCAGTACCTCAAAACCACTCATATCAGGCAGTCCAATATCAAGGATAATTATATCCGGAGATTCAGTCTCGACTAATTCAATCCCCTTTTCCCCACTAGCACTGAACACTAGTTTAACATCGGGCCAACGCAGTTTGAAACATACACTAACCACTTCTAAAATCTGTGGGTCATCTTCAACAAGTAAGACCTTCATGCTAACCTCTTAAATGCTTATTTATTACCTCGTCCCATTTAGCTTGGCAATTTGTGTTGCCAGATGAGCAGGTCTTTCAGCTAATTTAAAGTTACCGCAAAATATCAATTTCGTCAAGTGTCCACAATGAAACCAATATTTTTACTTTTGTCTACACCATAGTCAGGCTTCCTTGACCCCAAAACCTAAAATCTTATACAATATTGCTGCTTAAGAAGATGGGTAAGGAATATGATGTTATCATTGTAGGTGGGGGTCCAGCGGGTATCTTTGCCGCCTTAGAATTATCCAAGACCTCCAATCTTAAAATCCTGCTTATAGAGAAGGGAAAGGATATTGACCAGCGCCAGTGCCCGGTCCGTGAGAAAGGTAGCTCCTGTATTTCCTGCTCACCTTGCCATCTAGTTTGTGGCCTGGGTGGGGCTGGTGCTTTTAGTGATGGCAAGCTAACCCTAACCGGAGTAGTAGGTGGGCGGCTTAGGGATTACCTCGGGCAGACTGCTACCGAAGCCTTGATTAAGTATGCTGATGAGATATACCTCAAGTTCGGCGCTCCAAAGAGTATTTACGGGATAGGGGAAGAAGTTAAAAGGGTGCGTCGCCAGGCTTCCCTACACAAACTGCATCTTGTGCCTATGCCCATCCGTCATCTGGGCACCGAGCGTTGCCATCTGGTACTTAAAAGTATGCGGGATTACCTCATCAAAAGTGTGGAATTTAAACTTGAGACAGTGGCGGCTACTATCCTCACTCAAAACGGCAAGGTCAGCGGGATTAAGACCGAGGCTGGGGAAAGGCTCGACTGCAGTTACCTCATCCTAGCTCCAGGCAGGGAGGGCGCCGACTGGTTAGCCACTGAGGCTAACCGTCTGGGGTTCACCCTGCATAATAACCCGATTGATGTTGGAGTCAGGGTAGAGGTACCGGTGGCAGTAATGGAAGGACTTACCAATATCCTCTATGAGGCCAAGCTAGAATTTTTATCCAAAAGCTTTGATGACCGGGTTAGAACATTCTGCATGTGCCCTGCCGGCGAGGTTATTACCGAAACCACTGGTGGTAGTGATCCTGTAATCACCGTCAATGGACATAGCTATGCCAATCACCGCAGCAGCAACACCAATTTTGCCCTGCTGGTAAGCACAACCTTCACCGAGCCATTCCGAGAGCCCATCGCCTATGGCAAGTATCTAGCCAGGCTAGCTAATCTACTAGGTGGGGGGGTACTGGTACAGCGCCTGGGTGACCTCTTGGGAGGCCACCGTTCCACCCCAGAGCGCATAAAGCGGGGCTTAGTTAAGCCCACCCTCGGCTGTGCTACCCCCGGTGACATCAGCTTTGTCCTACCCTATCGTCACCTTACCGGGATAGTGGAGATGCTTCAGGCAATGGATAAACTGGCTCCAGGTGTTGCCTCGCCCCACACCCTGCTTTACGGGATTGAGGTCAAATTCTACTCCTTCAGGCCTGAGCTAAGCCCTAGCCTGGAGACTGAAATTAGCAATATGTTTGCTGTTGGTGATGGGGCTGGAGTTACTCGTGGCCTAATTCAAGCCTCAGCCTCAGGGGTAGTCGCGGCTGGCGAGATTTTAAAAAGATACGGACTAAGGGGAGATTTTTAGCTCATTAAGTCTTTCTTGACACAACCACACCTGCCAACTAAAATGTAATAGCGCCAAATAATATAAAAAATTAATAAGGGCCACATCAAGGAGAGTGATGTTATGTGGCGCGTGTAGCAGCCAAAGGTAACGAGAGCTTTGAGAGCCTGCTCAAGCGGTTTAACAAACAGGTGCAGCAGCATGGTATCCTGTCCGAAATCCGACGCCGAGAACACTTCGAAAAGCCCAGTGTTAAACACAAAAGAAAGGCAGCAGCTAAGAGACGCAAGAGCTCTCGGTCACATTAGAAAGTCAATAAATGCCAACCATAAATAAAATAGCCGGGTAACTTATCTTCTAAGAGTCCAGTCGAGGTTAAATGGGAGCAAGTCTAAAAGAAAAGCTAACCGAAGACCTGAAGCAGGCAATGAAGAGTGGGGATACCTTAAAGCGCTCCGCAATCCGACTCCTGCTGGCAGCTATAAAAAATGCTGAAATTGCCAAGCAAAAAGAACTTGAAGACGGCGATATCTTAAGCATCATCGCCAAAGAGATTCGGCAACGCCGCGAGAGCATTGAGGCGTTTAAATCGGGAAACCGCCAGGACCTGGTAGCCAAGGAGGAGGCTGAGTTAGTCACCCTTGAAGGGTACCTGCCCCCGCAGATGAGCCGAGAGGAGATTATCAAGGCAGCCCGCCAGGTTATCCAAGAGGTCGGGGCACGTGGGCCCGGTGATAAGGGGAAGGTTATGCCCCAGCTTATTGCCCAGCTCAAAGGCAGAGCCGACGGACAAGAGATAAATGCCGTGGTAACTGAGCTACTTGCTCAGTAACATAAAGCCAAATTAGCAGTGAGCCCGAGCCATAGCCCGATATAATTCCATCTTGAGTTTATTAACCTCAATGCCTGAGTCCAGTATTGCCCAAGGCAGCTCTTGAGCGGTGTCCCATCTCTTATAAGCGTAGTATTCAACATCAAGATGACATCGCTCTACAGCTTTTTGCCAGCCAGCCAGTGATGTCTCTTCCATACTAGCCAGCACCTCAGCCAATCTTAAGTCACCCCGGGCTAAGACCCCTTGAACCTCGCTCCAAGCCAGGCTTTCAACCTTAAGCCTGATTCCTCGTGGTAAAAGCGCTTTTTTTAGCCTTGATATGCGCTGTCTTAAGACATCCTGTGGTGCCATCGGTAGCCACTGGAATGGAGTACCTGCCTTGGGTACAAAGGGAGCAAGCTTAAGGTCAAGGCGACAGCCCGATTGCCCTCGGTCAAGGATACGCTTGCAACTTAAGGCGAGGTCTATAATTTGCTCAACATCTTCATCAGTCTCCGAAGGTAACCCGAGCATAAAGTAGAGTTTGAGTTGCCTTATCTTCTGCCCAGCTAGCTTAGTTACTGACTGGAGAATATCGTCCTCAGAGATGCCCTTTTTTATCATCTGGCGCAGGCGCTCCGAGCCAGCCTCAGGGGCAAGGGTGATAGTTCTAGCACCACCTTTGACCAATTCTTCTACCACCCTATCAGCAAGTGGACTGGCTCTTAGTGAGCTCACAGAAAGTCCTGCTCCCATCTGGCGCAGCTTAATTAGTAACTCCTCAAGTTGAGGATAATCTGAAACAACCGGTCCAACCAGACCCAGGCGCTTTCTATATTTAAGCCCCACCTGAGCCTGGTCAATTAGTTTTTCTAGAGAGCGAAAGCGCATCGGAGAAAAGGCGGTGCTGATAAGACAAAAGCGGCAGCCACGTGAGCAGCCCCGCTCTACCTCAATAAGATATAATTTACCCAGTTCAGTATCCGGGGTGAGTATGCTGGTTGTGACCGGAAAGTCGTCTAAATTACTTGTCCATTGACGAACTACCGGATTTCCAGAATGGTAATGTGGCACATAGACACCGGGGACTTCCGCCAGTGCCTTTAGCAGTTCCCTTCGCGTAACACCAATACCTTTGGTCAGCACCGAAACCACCGCTGGCAGCAGCGATTCCGCCTCGCCAATGCAGAGGCAGTCAAAGAATGCTGCTACCGGCATGGGATTAGCCATGATGCAAGGACCACCCGCTATCACCAGAGGGTGCCTCTCCTCACGCTGGCTTGAATAAAGGGGTATGCCACAAGTTTTAAGCAGCTGGACGATATTGAAGTAATCAAGCTCATAAGTAACCGAAAAGGCGAGGACGGAAAAATCCAGAAGCGGACGTTGGGACTCCAAGGACAGTTTGAATGGCTTTCTTATTTCATCCTCCTTTTCCCAGAAGACCCTCTCGGCAACAATATTCTTATAGCTATTAAAAAGACTATAGATGGTATGAAGCCCGAGATTGGACATGCCAATATAATAGGAATTTGGATAGATAATGGCGATGGGTAGCTTCCCGCCCCAATCCTTAAAAGTAGTGCCCTGCTCCCGAAAAAGTCGCTGCTTTGCCTGTCTTACCTCTGCCCAACGCATGAGAGTATTTTATTTACTCCACAATTAAGTCAACAAACCGGTTCTCCCTGATATTGAAAAGCCCCTGCTCACAGATTCGCAGATAAGGTATCGCTGAAGTAGAAAGAACCGCCACCGTAAGCCGTATATCAGGACTCTTGCCACCCAAATTAGCTGCCGCCTGCTGGATTGAGTCCATTTTATGGGCTAGTGTCTCCATAGGTTCTGTGGAAAACACCCCGCCCAAGGGCAGGGGTAACTGCGCCAGCACCTTAGCATCGGCACAGACCACAATGCCCCCTTGAAGCTCCCTAATCCTGTTTACCGCCCCGGCCATATCGGCTTCAGAAGCCCCGACAACAATAATATCGGATGAATCCCAGGGAGCGCTGGTGGCGATAGCACCATGCTTTAGCCCAATCCCCCTGATAAAACCAACAAAGGTCTTCCCCGGTGAATAGGTACGGTCAATAGCCGCTACTTTGAGTAAATCCCGGCTGGTATCCGGCCTAAGCAGACCATCTGACACCGGCATATCAATAATCGCTTCCTGAGTAACCAAGTCAGTGACCTGGTCTATCACCCTGACTTTAACTTGGTTGCTTCTGGCTGGGATAGCAAAATCGCCAGCCTCAAAATCTCTGGGCAGGCGAATACTATTCCTAATTGACTGGGGGTAGTTATATTTTCTTATCTTAAGCATGAGCTTGCCACCCTGAGCCACCACCCGCCCATTACTGATAACCCAGTCAGCCCGGATAGTCCGCAAATCGGGGATAATAACAATATCGGCGTACTTACCCGGGGCAATGCCGCCAAGGTAGTCATCTAGGGCGAAGTGCTGGGCAACATTGATTGTCGCCATCTGTATTGCCAACAGCGGACTCCAGCCTAACTTAATCGCTTTCTGGACAACAAAATCCATATAGCCATCGTTTACAAATTGTTTTGGACCCAGCCCATCAGTTGAAAGTACCAGTCGGTTAAAACTGATACCTTCGTCTTTGATGCTGGAGATAGCCTCAAGCTCCTTTCTTACCTCGCCCTCCCGTACCAGGACATACAGCCCCAGCCTCAGCCTTTCCCCAACCTCCTCGGCAGTGATTGGCTCATGGCAGGATGATACCCCGGTCGTTATGTAAGCCTGCAATTTATTTCCCCTGGCACCGGAGCTGTGTCCCTCAACCTTTTTGCCCTGCCTTCTGGTCTCCGCAATAAGCTCAAGGAGTCTCTGGTCTCCCCCAATCACCTGAGCCCAGTATGACTCACCCAGTCCAAGAACCTGCCTATTTCTTAGTAGCTTTCGCAGTTCAGTGGCGGTGATAGCATGCTCATTTAGGGCCGGGCTGATACTGCCCATTGTCGGCACAGTAAAGAATATCTTGAGCGGTTGATTTCCAGCTGCCCTTAATATTTCAACAATCGCCTCATATCCAAGGGGATTAGCCACCTCTGAAGTCTCGGTAATAATAGTGGTCGTGCCGCCCTTAATGGCATACTTTACCAGTTCTTCAATGCAGTAAGAAGTATCTATATGGGTATGACCATCAATAAAGCCGGGTAAAACCACCTTCCCCTTGGCGTCAATAACCTCAGTGGAGGAACCTATGGACTTTTCAGCATTATTGCCCACATAAGCGATTCTGTCCCCTTTGGTAAGGACACAGTCCCCTTTAAGCACCTCGCTGGTATAGACGTTGACGATATCACCATTGACGATGGCTAAATCGGCCTCCTCCTCTCCCAGCGCCACCGCCATCAGCTCTCGCATCTTATCTACTTCTTTCATCTCTGGCACAAACTAACCCCTTCCAAAAATAGCAAGTTATTTCCCACATTATATAGTCTTAAGGGGTAAAATTGCGAATGGGGAATAAAACAGTGTAGCCCACCAGCGATATGCCAGCAGGCTACTTGTGGTAATGTTGGTAAACATTATGGAGTTAACCAACATTCAATTTGCTTATTTTAGCACTTCGTATATCCACAACTGGGGCAGATAAAGCAGCCCTCCTGATAGACCAGTAGATTGCCGCAGTCCGGGCACTGCCCGGCTAGGTTTTTCGGCAGGTCATGTTCTAAAAGCTTGGGGTTGCCCTCTTTACCGCCTGGGACATGCTTTTCCAGAACGCTGGCAATGGCATCGGCACAGGAAAGTACCGCCTTGCCCTCCTCCCAGGCAATGGATGGGCAGCGGATACCCCTAAGCTGTCTTACCACCGAGGTGACATCAATACCCGACCGCAGCGCCTGGGAAATGAGACGACAGGTGGCTTCAAGCTGTGCCGAGGCACAACCACCAGCCTTACCCAAAGTGGAGAAGACCTCGCATATCCCGTGCTCATCAGAGTTTACCGTGACATAGATGTGACCACAACCAGTGGTTACCCTCTCCGTAGTCCCGGTGGTTACCTTTGTTCTCCGTCTTGGGGTAAGACCCCCCTTAGCCCCTTCCACCCGCTCTACCTCCCTGCCGGTGGTTAAAACCTGACTCTCACGGCTTCTATCCCGATAGATGGTTATCCCTTTAAGTCCCTCTTCATCGGCCATCATATAGACCTTAGCCACATCTTCCCGGGTAGCCCCATAGGGAAAATTGACCGTCTTGGATACAGCATTGTTGGTAGACTTCTGAAAAGCTGCCTGCATCCTGACATGCCACTCGGGTTCTATTTCGTGGGCGGTGACAAATAGCCGTTTTGCACTATCCGGGACTCCATCAATCTCACTTAAGTGAGCCCCATTTGCCAGCTTCTGCATCAACTCCTCTGAATAGAAGCCACCGCTTTGCGCCGCCTCCTCAAAATGGGGGTTTACCTCAAGTAGCCGGGCACCATCAAGGATGTTACGGGTGTAACTTAAGGCAAAGAGGGGCTCGATGCCGCTGGAGCAGCCAGCGATTATGCTTAAGGTGCCGGTAGGGGCAATGGTGGTGCGCGAGGCATTTCTCACCTTAAGACCATCCTTATCATAGATGCTCCCCTCAAAAGCCGGGAAGGTGCCACGCTCTGAAGCCAGTTCTACTGAGGCATTAGTTGCCTCATCAGATATGGCAGCCATCACCTCCTCTGCCAGTTTCAACGCCTCCTCCGAGTTATAGGGAATTCCTAGCTTTATTAACATATCGGCAAACCCCATTACCCCCAGCCCTATTTTTCTCGACTTCCTGGTCATCTCTTCTATCTGGGGTAAGGGGAACTCGTTGACATCAATGACATCATCCAGAAACCTTACTGCAACCTTTACTGTCCGAGCCAGCTTAGAGTAGTCAATCTCTGTAGCTCCATCCAAAGTATGTACCATCCTTGAGAGGTTGATTGAGCCCAGATTACATGACTCATACGGGAGCAGGGGTTGTTCACCACATGGATTGGTGCTCTCAATCTTCCCCAGATGCAGGGTTGGGTTATCCCGGTTTATCTGGTCAATAAACACCAGCCCCGGGTCTCCAGTTTTCCAGGCCATATCTACTATCTTGTCAAACACTTCCCCGGCATTAAGCTTCTTAACCACTTCTTTAGTCCGTGGGTTTATTAGTTCATAGTCAGCATCAGCCTTAACCGCTTCCATAAATTTACTTGTCACCGCCACCGAAATATTAAAGTTGGTCAGGGCAGTCGGGTCTTCCTTGGAGGTGATGAAGTTCATGATATCGGGATGGTCAACACTTAAAATCCCCATATTGGCACCGCGGCGCATCCCGCCCTGTTTGATGACATCGGTGGCAGTATCAAAAGCGCGAATAAACGATACCGGCCCACTGGCGACACCCCCGGTGGAGCCGACCCTATCCCTCTCTGGCCTTAAGCGGGAGAAGGAGAACCCCGTCCCCCCACCACTCTTGTGAATGAGGGCAGTATTTTTCACCGCCTCAAAAATAGATTCCATGGAGTCCTCAATCGGCAGCACAAAACAGGCTGATAGCTGTCCCAGCTCCCTGCCAGCGTTCATAAGTGTCGGAGAGTTAGGCAGGAACTCAAGTTCTGCCATCAGACGATAGAATTCTTCTTCCCATCGCTTGACCCCCGCCTTAGGGTTATAGTTAAGCTCAGCCGAGGCCACAGTCCCTGCCACCCGGCGAAACATCTCCTCGGGTGTCTCAATAACCTTTCCGTCTTTATCTTTCTTCAGATACCTTCTCTCCAGTACCTGGAGGGCATTTTCACCAAGACTTAAACCAGAAGGCTTAAGAACTTTTGTCTTGACTGTCATCGCTGGCTCCTCTTCTTTAGACTCTTGTACCTCAGCTAGAATTTCCTTAACTATAGACTCGATTTCGGCTTCCGAAGGCTGCATCCTTCTCTTCTGCTGGCTTTTTACCACCAAGTCCTCCATCCCTGGCAGAGGGGATGGCTCCTCCAGACGCTTAATTGCCTGCCGGGTAAGCTGCTCTATCTGGACTCGATCACGGATACCCATTGACTCAGCATCAGCCATAACCGCCCTTAAGATCTGGGTCCGACTTGCTTCAGTCAACCGTTCATCCCTAGACTCTTTAGCCAGACTCATCTCTGCCGCCTCGCTTTAACCCTGATTTTCGCCAAACCCCTCTTCATTCGACCTTTGTCCCTTAAAGCTAGCTTTCCCAAGTTATCATCGGGGAGTAGTGGCAACTGACCATCAGCCGCAGATACCCCAGCCTCATTACTGGCTAAACTGTCTACAGCGTATTTTAGCTCAGTTATATCCGTAAATTCCCGATAAACACTGGCAAAGCGGATGTAAGCAATGTGGTCCAGTTTCTTTAACCTTTCCATTACCATATCACCAATAGCAACACTGGGCACCTCGGCTTTACCTAAAGAGAAAAGTTCAGTTTCAATGTCATCGACCAGTTTATCAATCGTGCCGGTAGGCAGCGGTCGTTTTTCACACGCCTTACGAATACCCGACAGCAGCTTATCCCGACTGAATTCCTCACGCCTCTCGTCTTTTTTAACCACAAAAAGGCTAGCCGGCTCCAGCCGCTCATAGGTAGTGAAGCGAGAGCCACAGCTTAAGCACTGACGGCGGCGACGGATGCCTTCATTTGCGTCACGTGAATCAATTACCTTGGAATCGTAGTGACCACAGTAAGGACAATTCATGATAATCTACCCGCTATCTTGTATGGCAAGGTTAGGATACCCCAAGATATGGTGTTTGTCAAGCTTTTTGTCTAATTTTTCTGAAAAGATACCCCAAGCACAAAAACAATGAGGCTGTAGGTATTTTAAACCTACAGCCTCCACCTTAATCTCAAGGCTTTACGAGGTAGGCGGCAAGTTCCCTGAGAACTTTAACTAACTTTGTCCCGTCTGGCCATATTAACAATCTTATCGGCAGGGGTTACTGCCTGGCGCCGCCGACTGAATAAAGGACGTCGCAAAAATGAAGGAACATCTAGCTCATCCTCACTCTTTATACCCTTAAGCAGCTGGGTAAGCTCGTCTTCTTCCTCCTTGGCACCTCTAAACCCAGTTTTGCAAGCAAAACCGGTAGCAATCAAGGTAATCTTGACACTCTCCTCCATGGACGGGTCGTGAGCTACCCCGAAAATGATATTAGCCTCGGGGTTCACTGCCTGTTTAATTATCTCAGCAGCTTCATTAACCTCAAACAAAGTGAGGCTCTCACTGCCAACAACATTAAACAACACCCCTTCTGCCCCTTGAATGGAAACATCAAGCAAGGGACTGGCTAAAGCCTCTTTAGCGGCATCGCTAGCTCGGTTTTTACCTTGTCCAGTACCAATAGACATCCAGGCTGGACCAGCATCCTTCATTACCGTCTTGACATCAGCAAAGTCAAGGTTAATCAGTCCAGGGACGATAATTACCTCAGCGATGGCCTGCACGCCGTGCCGTAAAACATCATCAGCCATCTTGAAGGCATTATCCACCGCTGTCTGTTGCTCACAGAGGTCAAGCAGGCGGTCATTAGGGATAATAATCAGGGTATCAACCTTGTCCAAAAGCTGGGCAATACCATGCTCAGCCACCTCAGTGCGGCGGACACCTTCAAAGCTGAATGGTTTGGTAACTACGGCAATGGTCAAGGCTTCAGCTTGTTTGGCTATCTCAGCAATAGTCGGAGCTGCCCCGGTACCAGTACCACCACCCATACCGGCGGTGATAAACACCATATCAGCCCCGGTGAGAATTTCCTTCAGCTCACCGCGACTTTCCTCAGCTGCCTTCTGGCCCAGATTATGGTCGCCACCCACACCCAATCCCTTGGTCAGCCTCTCCCCGAGTTGGATACGTGTTGGGGCTTCGGTGATAGCTAAGGCCTGAGCATCGGTATTGATACCAATAAATTCCACACCCTGGATTCCTTCCCTGACCATCCGAGTTATGGCATTGCAGCCACCACCCCCCAGACCAATAACCTTAATCTTGGCCGGATTAGGAACATAACTTGCTTTGGCCATCTCCTCCCTCCTTTAAAGAATTTTTACTCCCCGGTAGTCCGCTAACGGAAAAGGCGGGCGAACAGCGAAACTAAACGTCTGACACCACCGCCTATTCCACCGGACCGCCACCTCTTAGCGCCATCGTTCTTGGCTCCCCACATAATAAGACCAATGCTGGTGGCAAATGCCGGGTCATGAAGGGCATCAGCGATACCATACATATTAGTTGGAGTACCTACCCTTACCGGGAGCCGTAGTAGATCACGCCCCAGCGCTTCAATGCCGGCAAGATTAGAGCTACCACCTGTAAGCACCAATCCAGCAGGGACCAACGTCTCATAGTCAGAGCGTGGCAACTCAAGTACAATAAGCCGGAGAATTTCTTCGATTCGAGCCCGAATAATGTCACACAAATCCTTACCGGAGACACCATGTCCATCGGCAGCGATTATGTTATTCCCTTCCACTTCAGTGTCGTAAACCGGCATCACATTGCCATACCTTTTCTTCATCTCCTCAGCTACATCAAATGGTAGCCCCAAGCCAATAGAAACATCCCGGGTAAGCTGATAGCCGGCTACTGGCAGAATAGAGGAGTGGTAGATACTGCTGTCCTTGAAGACAGCGATATCAGTCGTGCCACCACCAATATCAGCCAGTATCACACCAGCCTCCTTCTCATCAGGAGTAAGTACCGCTTCACTTGAGGCTAATGGTTCCAGTACCAGGTCATCAATATCGACGCCAATGCCCCGAATACACTTTACTAGATTCTGGATGGAAGCTACTGCCGCAGTAATAACATGTGTCTCAACATCTAGCCTGAAGCCATGCATTCCCAACGGGTTTCTAACGCCAGCCTGACCATCAACAGCATAGCCCCGGGTAATAACGTGGAGCAGTTTCCGGTCAGAAGGAACCTTAACACTTTGGGCGCTAGAAAGTACTCGTTTTAAGTCATCGGGGCGTACCAATCGGTCACCGCGAGTAATAGCCACCACGCCACGGTTATTTATCGAGCTAATATGCCTGCCAGTAACACCAACATAGGCTGACTCCACCTTATAGTTACTGGTTTGTTCCGCCTTTCTTACTGACTCACGAATGGACTCCCTGGCCTCCGTGATATTGACTACCAGGCCCTTATGTAAACCATGGGATGGGGTAATGCCAACCCCGACAACTCGAATGCCACCCTCGTCCACTTCACCGACCGTGGTACATACCTTGGTAGTACCAACATCAATAGAGGCTAAAACTCTTCGCTTTCTCATCAACCCCCTCCTTTCTAGACAGATTCTGGCCTCTTAAGGTTACTTTTACTTTTCACATTATGCTGCCCCCCTTTCGGTGGTTTTGACACAGCTCCAGTTTTTCCTAATTTATATTTAGAGTACTAAAGATCAATTTAAAGTGTTCATGATAGTTGGTTATCCCGGTAGAAAAACTATACCTAGCAAAAGACTGGAAGTATTCGTTATGATTAATGATACGCTGGGCTACTCTCAATCTGGCACTACGGGCGCGCCGATTAAGTCTAACCTCCTCCCGAGAAGGAACAACGACCCTTTTACTGATGAGCTTCAGACAAGCTTTATGACCGCAAACACAGGTTGGCGTACCCGGCGGACAAATACAATCCCTTGATTCTTTCCTTAAAAACTGCTTGACGATGCGGTCTTCGAGAGAATGATAGCTTATAACCACCAGCCTACCTTCAAAGCCAAGGAGCTCAACCGCCTGCTTTAGGACCGAGCTCAAGTTTTCCAGTTCATGATTAACCGCAATTCGGAGCGCCTGGAAAGTCTTTGTTGCCGGATGGATCCTACCCCGCCTTTTGCCAATAGCCTGCTCAATTGTCCGAACAAGCTTAAGGGTAGTCTCTATTGGTCGTTCCTTAACAATGTACCGTGCTATCTGGTGACTATACCCTTCCTCCCCATAAGTCTTTAACAGGTGAGCCAGTTCATCTTCAGAGGAGTTATTAACAATATCAGCCGCGGTAACCTCATCGCTGGGATTATAGCGCATGTCCAAGGGGGCATCACGTTGAAAACTAAAACCACGACTGCCGCTCAGTTGAACTGAAGACATGCCCAGGTCAAACAAAATACCATGCACCGGGAAAAAGTTGTATTTAGTACAGATGGTCTTCAAATTAATAAAGTTTTGGTTAACTAAAAGGCTTGAACCCCGATAGGCCTCAAGCTTCACCCTAGCCAATTCTATAGCTTCAGGGTCAGCGTCAATGCTAAGTAACTGCCCTCCTGGTAAGCTATGTTCCAAAATAGCACTGGCATGGCCGCCACTACCAAGGGTACAATCAATATAGCGTCCCCCCGGTTGAACAGCGAGGGCTTCAACCACTTCCCGAAGCAAAACTGGGGTATGGATGTTTAATGACACCTTTGGATTCATTGGCGGCTCTCTAGACTTTCTATGATTTGTCCGGCCTGTTCCAGACTAGTTGTTTTCTCCGGTTCCCAACGCGCTTTGTCCCATATCTCAAGATAATTATTGGCTCCAGCTATAATCACCTCATTTTCAATCTCAGCATGCTCCCTGAGTGGCACTGGCAGGGCTACTCTCCCCTGTTTATCAAGATCTAACTTGAAGGCGGTGGCAAAAACAGCACGATTTAGCCGCCTCAATTTGCTGGAGGTAATTGAACCAGAGGTAAGAGCCGATGCCAGTTTTTTCCACTCCGATAGAGCATAGGCAACAATACACTTTTCTATACCTGGGGTCAGTACCACTCCCGCCTTTAGCTCGTCCCTGAACTTGGGTGGGAGGGGTACCCTCCCCTTCTCATCAATCTTATATTCAAACTCACCGTAAAACATTTACCACCCCTATTTACCCTAATTTACCAATTTTCCCCACTTTTTACCACTTTATAACACCAATTTTCCTATTTGTCAATACCTTAACCATAAATTTTCCATAAATTTTTGATTTGGCTTAGTACTTTAGTATATGGTAAAATATGACCTGCTCTCTAAAAGCCTCCCATGACTTAAGGAGAAGCCACCATGATGTTGAATCTGGGTATATTGACCATCAGTGATAAAGGCTTCAAAGGGGAACGCGATGATAAGAGTGGCCAGGTAGTTAAAGACAGCCTAGCTAAACTTGGTAGCCGAGTAGTTAAGTATGAGGTTGTCCCCGATGAACTAGCCAAAATTAAGAACAAACTCAGCCAGTGGGCAGACGAGGGTAACCTAGACATTATTCTAACTACCGGCGGCACCGGGCTTGGTCCCCGTGATGTTACCCCTGAAGCCACCCTTTCGGTTGTAGATAAGGTTGTGCCCGGCATTGTTGAGGTGATGAGGGCGGAAACCTTTAAAGTAACGCCAACCGCCATACTGAGTCGGGCTGTGGCTGGGGTAAGGGGGAGGTGCCTTGTTATAAACCTACCGGGTAGCCCTAAGGCAGTGAGGGAGTGCCTGGATGCAATATTGCCGGTAATCCCCCATGCCATAGAGATTATTAAGGGGGAAGTAACCGAGCATGTAGTGGATAGGGGGAGGCATTAGGAGCGGTGCGGATTGATATACTCACCCTATTTCCCGAGATGTTTGAGGGGCCATTCAGCACCAGCATTTTGAAGCGGGCTACCATAAAGAAGCTGGTGAGGGTTATTTTTCACAATATCAGGGACTATAGCCATGATAAGCATCAGACTACTGATGACTACCCTTATGGTGGTGGCGCCGGTATGATCTTAAAGCCAGAACCTATTTTTGAGGCGGTAGAGGCGGTAAAATCAGAACTAGTGGCTAGGGACGGGGTTAGTGAGGAAGATGCCAGTAGATTACCCATCATTCTACTCACCCCACAGGGACGCCTCTTCTCGCAACAGATTGCACTTGAGCTATCAAAATACAAAAGCTTAATTCTCATCTGTGGCCACTATGAGGGGGTTGATGAACGAGTCAGCGAGCATCTAGCAAGCGATGAAATCAGCATCGGTGATTATGTACTTACCGGTGGGGAACTGGCCGCCATGGTGGTGGTAGATGCGGTAACCAGACTACTACCGGGAGTCCTTGGCTCAAAAGTGTCACCACAGGATGATTCTCACTCAAGCGGGCTACTGGAATATCCCCAGTACACACGTCCAGCGGCATATCGTGGCTGGTCAGTGCCCGAGGTTTTAGTTTCCGGAAACCATGAGAAAATCGCCATCTGGCGCCGCGAGCAGAGCATCCTGCGTACCTTCAAACGGCGACCGGACCTTCTGGATAAAGCAGAGCTTAACCCTGAGGAAAAGGAGCTTATAAAAAGACTTAATAAGAAAGAAAGGCTTAAAGAATGAACCTAGCATCATTAACCCAATTCCAGTCAAATCCTAATCTACCTCCCTTTGGCCCTGGTGATACAGTAAAAGTCAGCGCCAAGGTTAAAGAGGGGGAAAAGGAGCGCACCCAGGTATTTCAAGGGGTAGTAATCAGGGTACGGCATGGTGGAGTTAATACCAACTTTACGGTAAGACGCATTGCCCACGGTGTCGGTGTTGAGCGTACCTTCCCCTGGCACTCACCACTAGTAGAGAAGGTAGAGGTAGTACGACACGGAAAAGTACGCCGTGCCAAGCTTTATTACCTGCGCGGGCTCAGTGGCAAAGCCGCCCGTATTAAAGAGAGGCGAGTAGCCAAGGAAGCAAGCCAAGAGTAGTCTCGGGTGGAGATTACCTCGCTGGAGTAAAGGATGAGGTATGCCGAGGTTAGTGTTAATTCGCCAGGGGCAGGGAACCAGACCTTCAGCTACTTGATACCCCCCGGTCTAAGTATCAAGGTAGGACAAGCAGTATGGGTCCCCTTCGGTGATAAACTCCTCCAGGGCATTGTCCTTGGGCTCGCAGAGTACCCTTCGGTTGAGGAGACCAAAGAGATAGCCGGCATTATTCAAACCGAGCCCTTGCTTTCACCAAGTTATGTAAAGCTGGCTCAGTGGATAAGTGAGTATTACCAGTCACCCCTCTTCGATGCGGTAGCTTTAATGCTGCCACCAGGGTTTGAACGCAAGGTAGTTACTTTTATATCAAGCCCCAAAGATGCCTCCGAATGCGACCTCCCCACCCTTAATGAGAAGCAAAGGTATGTTCTCCACCTGGCCCAAAGAGAGGGTAAGGTTAAGTCCAAGGATATCCAAAAGTCCCTGGGGGCAAAACAAACCACACTTACCATCTCGCAGCTAGTCAAGAAGGGTCTTCTGGTTAGAAGTTATGAGCTGGAGAAGGTTAAAGTCAGGCCAAAGATAATACCCTACCTCAAACTGGCGGTAACACCCGAGCAAGCTCAAGAAGAGGTAATCAAACTGCTAAAGCAAGGTAAAGCAGCTAAAAGGGGCAATCTTCTTGAGTTTTTACTTAAAATGACTCGCCCCGTGCCGCTTGCCGAAGCAGTAAAGCAAGTTGGGTCAAGACCAGTCGTTGACACACTGGTAAGGCAGGGCTTGGTAAGTGTGGAACCGGTTGAGGTAAAACGCGAACCAATTTCATATGAGGGTATTACCCCATCTGAGCCACTAAAGTTAACCGCTGCCCAAAAGGTCGCCTTTGACGCCATCAAGTCAAGCCTGCTTCAGATGAAAGTGGGACACCCTTCACCACCCTCATCTCCGTCTGTCTTTCTACTCCGCGGGGTTACCGGAAGTGGCAAGACCGAGGTCTATCTCCAAGCCTTAGCTCAAGCGGTGCGGCTGGGGAAAAGGGGTATTGTTCTGGTTCCAGAGATTGCCCTTACTCCACAGACCATAGAAAGATTTGCCTCACGCTTTCCACACAAGGTAGCGGTACTGCACAGCCAGCTCTCTTTAGGCGAGCAATTCGATGAGTGGCAAAGAATCAAAAATGGGGAGTTTGATGTAGTTATTGGCCCCCGCAGTGCCCTTTTTGCCCCCCAACCAGAGCTAGGGCTTATCGTTATTGATGAAGAGCATGAATGGACCTATAAGCAACATGATACTTCCCCCCGCTATCATGCCCGAAGCGTAGCCTTAAAACTGGCTGAGCTAACCGGGGCAGTAATGATACTGGGTAGTGCCACCCCTGATGTTGAGACTTTCTATTATGCTAAGATGGGCGACTACAGGTTACTTGAACTGCCCGAGCGGGTTACCCCCAGAGAGGGTTCTACACTGCCTGGTGTTGAGGTAATAGATTTAAGAGAGGAGCTTAAAGCCGGTAACAGAAGCCTTTTCAGCCGCTCACTCTCTCAGGCTATAGCTGAGGCAGTATATAATAAGGAACAGGTAATTTTATTCCTCAACCGAAGGGGGGCAGCCACCTTCGTGCAATGCCGTAGTTGCGGCTTGGTGCTGCGCTGCCGGCGCTGTGAGGTGGCTTTAACCTATCACCTTGCCGAGGAAGTTTTGGTCTGTCACCAGTGTAACTATAAAATACCGGTTCCTCAAATCTGCCCGCAGTGCCTGAGTTATCGCATCAAGTTTTTAGGCATCGGCACTCAGAAACTGGAGCAGGAAGCCGGTTTTGCTTTCCCTCAAGCCCGATTACTACGGTGGGACAGTGATGTCACCAGACGCAAGCGAGCTCACCAGGAAATATTAAGTAAGTTCCGTGCCCATGAGGCTGATATTCTTATCGGGACACAAATGGTTGCCAAGGGTCTGGACTTACCTCTGGTTACCTTGGTGGGCGTGGTCAGCGCTGACACTGCGCTAAACCTGCCTGACTTCCGGGCTGGAGAGAAGACCTTCCAGCTCTTGAGCCAAGTGGCAGGCAGAGCCGGGCGTGGCATTTGGGGAGGACGGGTCATTATTCAGACCTATTCACCAGAGCACTATGCCATCAAGGCAGCATCTAAGCATGACTACACCTCTTTCTATGAGAGGGAAATTGCCTACCGTCGCCAACTCCGTTATCCTCCCTTCTGCCAGCTGGTTCGCCTTACCTATGCTCATACCAATGATGCCGCCTGCCAGAGAGAGGCTGAAAAAATGAAAGAGCGGCTTAGTCAAGATATAGAAGCTAAGGGAATTGCTGGCCTCAGCCTGATTGGGCCAGCCCCAGCATTTATTCACCGTCTAAGGGGTAGGTATCGGTGGCAACTTATCCTGCGTGGCTCTGAAGTAGCCTCTTTTGTTTCACAAATAGAAATCCCCAGAGGCTGGACAGTAGACGTTGACCCAATAGGTCTAAGTTAGATTTTACAATTCGCCATAAGGTCAGCTATAATTTTCAAGATGGCAATTATTCCTATCCGCACCTTCCCTGACCCGTTATTAAAGCAGAAGTCAAAGCGAGTCAGAATACTCGATAACTCAGTTAGGCACCTAGTTGGCAATATGCTTGAGACGATGCACTATGCTCAGGGTGTAGGACTGGCTGCCCCCCAAATAGGTGTCCCGCTGCGAGTAATTGTCATTGGCATACCGGGAGAAGAGGAAATAGTCCTGATTAATCCGAAGATGGTTCGCCGCAACGGGGAACGCCTGCTAAATGAGGGCTGCCTCAGCATTCCCGGCTATGCTGGGATGGTGAAACGCTCCGAAACAGTTACCGTTAAAGGGCGTAACCTGAACGGTAAGGAGATAAGAGTTAAAGCGGATGGACTTTTAGCCCAAGTCCTAGAGCATGAGACAGACCACATAAACGGGATACTTTATATCGACCATCTGGAGAGCCTAGACAAACTACGCCAGATTGAAGCTGAGGAATATCAACTCTAATTGAATACTCAGTGGTGGCTGGTAACCTTCTCCAGCACACCTGCCTTCACCTCTTCCTCCTCTATCCCCGGTGGCGGATTTAATCTATTATATTTTTGGACCAGGTAATTATGGCGACTAGTGACAGTTGTCCTAGTTACCTTCCCCTGTGGTGACTCAGGGGCAACAAGAAAAAGGTCATCCAGTTCGCAGCCAGGAAACGCCTTTACCGCCCCAATAATGAACTTTTGGTTGATGCCACGCTTACCTTC